>NZ_JBSGCR010000003.1:0-343912 GCF_053601935.1 Streptosporangium sp. NPDC004631
ATGTCTGAAAAAGTTCACCCCGGCTGAAAACACCCGTCCACACAGGACCGGGTGCGTCAACCAAAGGAATCCCTCCCCCTCCACACCACAACAGCACGGAACAGGGGCGGGGTTGTGCATCATGCACTGGCTTTTAACACACTGTTGAGTTCTCAAGAAACGGACGCGTTCACCATCTGCCCAGCCGATCGGCCGGAGCTTCCAGGGCGTTTCGTTTACTTCGTCGTGCCTTTATTCTTTCAGGCCCGCTTTCCCGAGTCAAATTGACGCGACCCGGCGAACCATCCTCGAATTTCGTTCCTCCGTCTCCGGAGCAACCCTTCCAACTTACTCCCGCATTTGGCTCGTGTCAAACCAAATCCTGCCGACACGCACGCGTCTCACCAGGGGGATCCGATCAGAAGGGGTCCCCGAGGCCTTGGCGATCTCCGCCAACCCCCTCGGGCCTGTGAACTCTATGTACGGCCTCGCCCCCCGTCAAATCGAGACGGCCTCCACCGAGAAGGTCAGGAGCACCGGGAACGCGGCAAGGGTCTCCGCGATGACCCCCCTCGGCACTGACGCGTTTCCCGTCATACGGGTAGAGACCCGATATGACGGACCAAAGATCGCTCCCCCGAGCCCTCATCGTGTTGCTCTGCACCGCGAGCGCCGTGGTCACCCTCGCCGGCATCAGAGCGGTCGGGTCGATCATCGGACCCGTACTGCTGGCACTGGTGCTCGTCCTGGCGGTCGCCCCGGTCAGGACCTGGTTGCAGAGTCGCCACGCGCCCGGCTGGACGCTTGTCGCGGTGCCGCTGGCCCTGGTGCTGTTCCTGCTCTTCGGCATGGTGGCGATCCTCACCCTCTCGGTCGCGCAGATGGCGACCCTCGCCTCCACCTACGGCCGGCAGTTCGACCAGCTCGTCGTCCAGGCGCAGCGGTTCGCGGCGGGACTCGGCATCGGCACCCAGCAGATGAACCAGGCGCTCAAGGCGCTCGATCCCGGCAAGATCTTCGAACTTCTCTCGGGGTTCGCCTCCGGACTGCTCGGGGTTTTCTCCGCCCTGTTGCTCATCGTCGTCGTGGTGCTGGCGATGTGCCTGGACGCGCGGTCGTTCTCGCAGGTCCTCTCCTCTCAGGCCGCGACGGGACGGCCCAGGCTCATCCAGGCGCTCGGCTCCTTCGCCGACAAGACCCGTCGTTACCTGGTCGTCTCGACGGCGTTCGGGCTGATCTGCGCGGTGCTGGACGTGGGCGCCCTCTGGGTGCTGGACGTCCCGCTCCCGCTGCTCTGGGGAGTCCTGGCGCTGATCACCAACTACATCCCGAACGTGGGCTTCGTCATCGGGCTGATCCCGCCCGCCCTGCTCGGCCTGCTCCAGGGCGGTCCCAAGACCCTGCTCCTCGTGATCGCCTCCTACATGGTGATCAACTTTGTGGTCCAGTCACTGGTCCAGCCCAAGTTCCTCGGCGACGCCGTGGGACTCTCCACGACCATGACGTTCCTGTCCCTGCTGGTGTGGGCGTTCGTGCTCGGCCCGCTGGGGGCTCTGCTCGCCATCCCCCTCAGCCTGCTGACCCGCGCGCTGCTGATCGACAGCGACCCCGACGGCGAGTGGGCCGCGGCTCTCATCTCCGGAGAAGCCCCTGCCGGCGGGCGACCATGACCGCCCCGGTGCGGTTGTCCACCTCCAGCTTCGCGTATATGTGCACCAGATGGCTCTTCACCGTGGCCTCGCTGATGAACAGTTCACGGGCGATCCGCCGGTTCGACAGACCGTCGGCCACCAGGGCCACGATCTCCACCTCGCGCGGGGAGAGCGCCACCTGTGGTGACCGCATCCGGGTGACCAGCCGCGCCGCGACCGGCGGGGCGAGGATGGTCTCCCCCCTGGCCACCGCCCGGATGGCGTCGAGCAGGTCGTCGGTGGGGGCGTCTTTGAGCAGGTAGCCCGCGGCTCCGGCCTCGATCGCCGCGAAGATGTCGCCGTCGGTGTCGTAGGTGGTCAGCACCAGCACGCGGGGTGGGTCCGGCAGTTCGCCGATCAACCGGGTGCTCTCCGCGCCGGACATCCCGGCCCCCAGGCGCAGGTCCATCAGCACGACGTCCGCGCCGGGCGCGAGCCGTACGGCGTCCTCGCCCGTGGCCGCCTCGCCGGTGACGGTCATGTCGGCGGCCTGGTCGAAGACCGCGCGCAGCCCCTTGCGGACGACGGGGTGGTCGTCGACGAGCAGCAGACGGATCATGGCACGGGCAGGGTGACGGCCAGGGCCGTACCGAGGCCGGGGGCGGATTCGACGGTGACGACGCCGCCGAGCTCGGCGGCGCGGTCCCTGATGAAGCCGAGGCCGTTGCCGGATCGGGTGAGCGGGTCGAAGCCCCGTCCGTCGTCGACGATGTCCATCGCCACCTCGTCCTCCATGTAGGTCAGTGTGAGGGCGGCCTTGCTCGCCTGCGCGTGCCGGGAGACGTTGGCGAGGCCGCTCTGGGCGATTCTGAACAGTGCGATCTCGGCCCCGCGAGGCAGCGGGTACGGCTCGCCGTCGAGCTGGAAGGCGGCTCCCTGCCTGGAGCAGAGGCGCCGCAGCGCCTCCTCCAGGGAGCCGTCCAGGCCGGGTGGGGCCAGGGCGTGGACGAAGCGGCGGGCCTCGGCCAGGTTGTCCTCGGCCGCGCGCATCGCCTCTCCGACGTATCCGGCCGGGTCCGGCGGGGTGGCGCGGAGCAGCAGGACGATGCTGGACAGTCCCTGGGCGAGGGTGTCGTGGATCTCCCTGGCCAGCCGCTGGCGCTCGGCGAGCACTCCGGCCTCGTGCTGTGTCTCGGCCAGCTCGGCACGGGTGCGGGTCAGCTCGTCGATGAGCGCGCGGCGGCGCTCGCTCTCCCGGTACAGGGCCGCGTAGCCGGTGACCGTGAGGATCGCGACCATCGCCCCCATGACCGGGCCGACCACCAGTGCCGGGGTGAGCGCGCCCTCGTGCAGGGCGAGCGTGCCGACGGAGACGCCGGTGAGCGCGAGTACGGCCGCGCCCCCGGCGCGCAGCGGCAGCAGGTGCAGGCAGATGAAGAACAGCGGGAACGCCAGCCAGACGAAGTCCGTGCTGAGCAGGCAGAGCGCCGCCCAGATCAGGGTGACGGCCGCCAGCCAGACCAGCAGCGCCGTGCGGCGCCGGCCGAAAGTGATGAGTCCGGCCGCGTAGACGACGCCAAGTCCGATCCCCCCGGACAGGGCCATCCACGAATCGGAGGACGAACCGGCGGATCGGCCCAGCGCGACCGCGAGCAGCACGTAGAACACGCCGTGTAGGCCGTACCGCAGTAGCCGCACCGTAGGAATCTCCACCTCCCTTGTCATATGTCCAGGTTAGGAGGGGGTGAGGAGGGCTCGTATCCAACCTTTGGTTGATTCGGGTACCGATCGGAGGCGCGATGCCCCGGGTGAGCGGGATCGGCGAGCCTGGGAGCAGTCAAGAGACAATCGACCGGAGATTCCCGTGTTCATCGCACTGAGAGACATCCGTTTCGCCAAGGGACGGTTCGCCCTTATGGGGTCCGTCGTGGCGCTCATCACCCTGCTGGTCGTGCTGCTGTCCGGGCTCACCTCGGGACTCGCCGGGGAGAACATCTCCGCCATCGAGAACCTCAAGGGCGACCAGATCGCCTTCGGGAGCGAGAAGATCTCCTTCACCGACAGCACGGTCACCGCCGAGCAGTGGAGGGGCCTGGGTGGCGAACCGCTGGGGATCACCCAGACGCGTCTCACTCACGACGGCTCGAACCAGGCGATCGCGGTCTTCGGTTCCGACTCGCTGGCGTCGGTACGGCCGGCGGACGGCGAGCTGGTCGTGTCGCCGGACCTCGACCTGGCCGTCGGGGAGACCGTGACGATCGGCGACCGGACGTACCGGGTCTCCGCCCTCGGGCCGGACGACTCCTACGGTCACACGCCGGTGGTGTGGTCCACGCTCACCGACTGGCAGCGCGTCGCGCACGCCAAGCCGGAGACCGCGACCGTCGTGGTGCTGAACGGCGACGCCCCCGCGCGGACGCTGGGCACGCACCCCGTCACCAAGAGGGAGTCTCTGGCCGGCATCGGCTCCTACACCTCGGAGAACGGCTCGCTGACGCTGATGCAGGGCTTCCTGTTCGTCATCTCGGCGCTGGTCATCGGGGCGTTCTTCACCGTGTGGACGGTCCAGCGCCAGGGCGACATCGCCATCATGAAGGCGCTCGGCGCCTCAAGCGGCTACCTGATGCGTGACGCGCTGTCGCAGGCGCTGATCGTGCTGGCGGTGGGCGGCGGGATCGGCGGGGCCGTGGGGCTCGGGGTCGGGGCGCTCGCCGAACGGATCATGCCGTTCGTGCTGAGCTTCTCGACGACGCTGGTGCCGGTGCTGGCCATGATCGTCCTTGGTATGGCGGGGGCCGTGCTCGCCGTACGCCGTATCACCTCCGTTGACCCGCTGATCGCCCTGGGGAGTGCCCGATGAGCCTGGAACTGACCGACCTGCGCCTGAGCTACCCCGACGGCGACGCCAGGCTGGTCGTGCTCGACGACGTGTCGCTGGTCGTGAAACCCGGTGAGCTGGTCACGGTGATCGGCCCCTCGGGGTCCGGCAAGTCCAGCCTGCTGGCCGTCGCCGGAACCCTGATCCGGCCCGACTCGGGCCAGGTGGTCATCGGCGGGGTCGACGCGTCGGGACTGAACGACAGGGAGCGTACGGCGCTGCGCAGAGACCGGATCGGCATCGTCTTCCAGCAGGCCAACCTGATCGCCTCGCTCACCGCGCTGGAGCAGCTGCAGGCCATGGACCACATGCGGGGCGGGACCTCCGGCCGGGCGGCCGACCTGCTGCGTGCGGTGGGGCTGGTCGGCAAGGAGAACCGGCGCCCGCACCAGCTGTCCGGGGGCGAGCGGCAACGGGTCAACATCGCCCGCGCGCTGATGGGGGATCCGGCCGTGCTGCTGGTCGACGAGCCCACCTCAGCGCTGGACCACGCCAGGGGCGGGGAGATCATGGAGTTGCTGGCGCGGCTGACCGGGGAACGCGCGGTGGCGACGTTGCTGGTCACGCATGACGTCGCGCAGATCCGCCACGCGCACCGGGTGGCGGAGATGGACGACGGCCGCCTGCTGGAGCGCGAGCCCGGCCTGCGGCCGTAATCTGGGGGCATGTACCGCGAGTGGGCCCCGGATCCGGCGCTCGCCGGGCGGGTGGCCCGCGTCTGGACGAACGTCGCGACCTCCCCGATGACGCAGCTGGTGGTCCCGGACGGCTGTGTCGATCTGATCTGGGGGCCCGATGGTCCGCAGGTCGCCGGCCCCGACACCGGCCCGGTGCCGGTGCGGATGTCCCCCGGTGACCGCTACACCGGCATCCGGTTCCGGCCGGGCGGGGTGGGTGAGGCGTTCGGCGTGCCGGTCGAGGCCCTGCGGGACAGGCGGGTGCCGCTGGCCGAGCTGGACGTGCTGCCCGGTCTGACGCCCCGGACGATGCAGGAGGCGCTGGCCGTACGGCTGCGCGCGACGCCCGGCCCCGACCCGGCCGCGCCGGCGATCGCCGCGGCGCTGCGGACCGGCAGAAGTGTCGGGCAGGTGGCCTGGGACCTGGGGCTCGGGGAGCGGCAGCTCCACCGGCGGTCGCTGCGGGCCTTCGGGTACGGGCCGAAGACGCTGCAGCGGGTGGTCAGGTTCCAGCGGGCGCTCCGGCTGGCCAGGCGCGGGGTCGCGCCGGCCGAGGTGGCCGCGGCCAGCGGGTACGCCGACCAGTCGCACATGGCCAATGAGGTCCGGCGGCTGGCCGGGATGTCCCTGGGCCGGCTGGTGAGCCGGCGGTAGCGGGACCGGCGGATCGCCGGGCCCCGGACCGTCCCCGCGGGCGGGCCGGTCCCGGACCGGACCACAGGCCCGCCGGTTTCAGGCGGACCCGCGGGTCGGCCGTTCTCGGACGGAGTCCCGGGGCGGCCGGTCTCAGACGGAGGCGGGTGTGGGAACGGGAGTGCGCGGGACCCGCTCCATCGGCCCGGCGGGGGCCTTGAAGGTGAGGCGATCCCAGGGCATGGCCAGGGCCAGGATCGGCAGGAGCACGATGGAGCACCGCGCCCAGACGGAGTGCAGCGCCCACCAGGTGTCGGTGTCGAACTGGGTCATGTAGAGGTAGCCGTATCCGGCCCAGAGGGAGACTCCGATGATGGCCGGCCAGGCGAAGCGGGTGGGCCGGGCGATCAGGAACGGCATGAACCAGAGCAGGTACTGCGCGCCAAGGCGGGGGGTCACGACCATGAAGGCCAGAAGCAGGGCCGTGGTGAGGTCCACCGGGTCGGCGCGGCGCCACAGCAGGGCCACCGCCACCATCGTGACGTAGATCAGCCGGGTGCCGAACGTGGCGATCCCCGGATGGAGCGTCCAGTCCCCGCCGACCAGGATCGCGCTGTAGCCCCACTCCCCGACGATCGGGCGGATGTCCTGGATCACCCGGATGACCTCGGGGATCTGGCTCAGCGAGGTGCCGGCGAAGACGGGCAGTGTGACCAGGAAGAAGATCGGGGCGATGCCCGTGGCGACGAACGCGACGGCGCGGGCTCGGACGGTGGGCAGCAGCAGGAGCATCCCGGGGATCAGCCAGATCGGCCAGCTCTTGGCGCACAGGGCCAGGCCCATCAGCAGACCGGCGAACAGCGCCCGGCGCAGGGAGGCCCTGTCTCCGGGCCGGGGCATGAGTGCCCGGTGGGCCACGCCGCCGGGGCCCACCGCGTGCCGCAGCGCACCGCCGACGCCGAGGTCCGACACGCGCCGCCGTACCAGCCCGGCCACGTCGGTCGTGACGCCCGGACGGTCGGGGCGGCCGGGGCCTCGGGCGACCACGAACGCGGCCACGCCGAAGACCAGTGCGACCGGCTCAACCTGGCCGTGCACCGAGGCGACGAGGATGGCCAGCGGGTTGCAGGCGTACTGGAAGGCCCGCAGTGAGGCGGTGCGGCCACCGGCGAGCTTGCCGACCAGCGGAATCAGCGCGATGTCGGCGACCACGGTGACCAGCCGGCCGCCGACCTCCCACGGGATGCCCAGCCAGAGCAGCAGGCCGTACACGTAGGGGATGGTCGGCAGGAAGTGCCAGCCGCCCGCGCTGCCGAGAACGGGGTCCTCACGGTTCAGAATCGCCTCGCCCGCGGGCTTGAAGCTCTTCATGAAATCCACCGGCTGCCAGTCGTCGATGGCGGAGGTGGTCATGATGAGCACCCGGAACCCGATTCCGACCGCCAACACGACGAGCAGCGATGGACGCCAGCCCCTCCACTGAGCGACCAGAGCGAGCACGACACCTGTGACGAGGACAAACCCCGTGAGAATTGCGTAGTCCATGACGTTAACAGCCTGCCGGAACCTCTCGCCCAGCACCCACCGGCTCCCAAAAACGAGACCAGTCTCTCAGCTTTTATAGCTTAAAGTAGTATAAACATAACATTTGGTAAGCGGGGGAGGCGGCTATGGCTTCGACACCGGCGGATCGGCCACGGTCGTTCGGCAGGCGGATCGCGGCGGTGCCACCCCGGGTGTGGGCGGCGCTGGTGCTGCTGGCGCTCGGGGTGGCGTTCATCGCGCAGAACCGCCAGCCCGTCCGGATCCGCTGGCTGACCATCAGCGTGACCTCGCCGCTCTGGACGGCGTTGCTGACCGTGATGGTGATCGGCGTGCTCATCGGCCTGCTGATCCGGCGCCGTTCGTCTCACCGGGGATGAGCGGCTCCGGCGCCACCGCGCCCGGCCCGGGACCGTAAAGGAGCCGGTCAGGGGGACTGGCCCCCGAACGCCATCGGGCCGGGGGTGTGGGTGAGTGTGCACAGGCCCATGGCGTGCAGGGCCGCGATGAAGAACCCGCAGGCCATGCCGACGCTCTCGTTGACGTAGCAGTGCTTGACCCCGGTGCCGTCGGGGCGCACGCCGTACTTCTCCGCGAAGCGGACCAATCGCCGGCTCCACACACTCGCGCGGCACCGGTTCGTCACCGAAGAACCGCACACTCCGCCGCAGGTCCATGTGCTCGTGGAACCGCCGCCCCCGCTCCGGCATCTCCGGCTCCGGATGGCGGGTGGGGCGGTAGGGGATGAATGGATGGGAATGCTGCCGCACTATTTCGCCTCCATCATGGCCCTATATGACATATATGTCGGCGTAGTGTGAACTATAGGATCAGAGTGGGCAACGCACCGGTCAATTCACTGCCATATCGTCAGCATCGCGTACAGCAGGCACTCTGGAGGTGGACACATTGACAGCTCGACGGAACGGCCTGGACGAACTCGACCGCAAGGTGCTCCAGCTGATCAGGGAGCGCCCCCGGACCGGCCTGCTGGAGATCTCCCGCCTGCTCGGCGTCGCCCGGGGGACAGTCCAGGCCCGCCTGGACAAGATGGTCGCCGACGGTGTGATCACCGACTTCGGCCCCACCCTCTCCCCGCGCGCCCTGGGCTACCCGGTGCAGGCCTTCACCACCCTGGAGGTGGAACAGGTCTCCCGCGAGGAGATCTCCGCCGCGCTGGAGGCGATCCCCGAACTCCTGGAGGCCCACGTCGTCACCGGCCCGGGCGACGTCTGGTGCCGGATCGCCGGCCGCGATCACGAACACATCCAGCAGGTCATCGACCGGACCCTGGCCATCCCCGGCGTACGGCGGAGCAGCACGGTGATCACGCTGTCCACGCTGGTCCCGCACCGGGTCCAGCCACTCGCCGACCGGGACTAGGCCGGACGGCGGTGGGACGGCGGACGGGGAGTACCGTGATGGAGCACCTCGTAACGCCCCCTGGAGCACCGCTATGTTCTTCGGCATCACCGATATATGGACCTATGTCATCGGCGCCTTCTTCATCATCCTGCTACCCGGCCCGAACTCGCTCTACGTGCTCGCCACCGCGGCGCAGCACGGGGTACGGCAGGGGTATCGCGCCGCGACGGGGGTCTTCGTCGGTGACACCGTCCTGATGGTCCTCGCGGCGGCCGGGGTCGCCTCGCTCCTGAGGTCGACGCCGATCCTGTTCAACCTCGTCAAGTACGCCGGAGCGGCCTACCTGGCGTGGGTCGGGTTCCAGATGCTCCGGGGGGCCTGGCGCTCCTGGCGGGCGCCCGGAAGGCCCGGGACCGCCGAGACCGCTCCCGCGTCGCGGCAGGCCGACGGGAGGCGGACCGGGCAGAGGCGCGCCGGGGAGAGCCCGTTCCGCAAGGCCCTGGTGATCAGCCTGATGAACCCGAAGGCGATTCTGTTCTTCATCTCGTTCTTCATCCAGTTCGTGGACCCCGCCTACGGCGCGCCCGCGCTGTCGTTCCTGATCCTGGGCGCCATCTGCCAGCTGTTCAGCGTGCTCTACCTGTCGGTGCTGATCTTCGGCGGGACCTTCCTCGCCGGTCAGTTCCGGGCCCGCAGGAAGCTGTCCGCCGGGCTGACCACCGGGGTGGGCGCGCTGTTCATCGGTTTCGGCGCGAGACTGGCCACCGCGACCCTCGGCTGACCCCGGCCGGCAGGCCCTCGGCTGACCCGGCTTGCAGGCCTTCGCCTGCCAGATCCTGCCTCCCGGCCTGCTTTCGCCCCCCTGACCGGCCTCGGCGCCGCACCGGCGGCGGGGCCGCGGGGCGGGCGGGAACAGGGACCCCGGTTACGGGGGCGACCGTGGACACCGGCAGGGTATAGCCGAGGCATGCACTCGGCCCAGGTACGGTAAGGGGCCGGTCATCGCCGGAGCTTCCCCTCTGTAGCCCATACGACAAACCTGACATGGCTGACGGTCTCCTGCCGGGGCAGGCACGGGCCCCGGTGCCGGTCATTCCACCATCCCGTGGAGCGTTATGAGCCATGCACCTGTCGCCCTCCCCCGCGTCGCCGCCCTGGTCCGGCAGGCGGTGCCGAGGCTCCTTGAGGGTGTGGTCGCCCCCCTGGCCGTCTTCTACACCGCGCTGGCGGTCCTCGGCCTGACCGGCGCGCTGATCGCGGCGGTGACCTGGGTGTACGCGGGGGTGGGATGGCGGCTGATCCGGCGGATCCCCGTGCCGGGGACGATGATCCTCGCCGCCATCGCGATCACCGTGCGGGCGCTGCTGGGGCTGTGGAGCGGGAGCGCGGTGGTCTACTTCCTCCAGCCCGAACTGGGCACGATCTGCATCAGCATGGCCTTCCTGGCCTCGGTACGGCTGAACCGCCCGCTGGCGCAGCGCCTGGCCCTCGACTACATCCACCTGCCCTCGACGGTGCTGAGGCACGAGCGGGTCCGCCGGTTCTTCGCCCGGATCACCCTGCTCTGGGCCTTCGTACTGCTGGCCAACTCCTCGGTGAGCATCTGGCTCCTGCTGCACGAGTCGATCGGCACCTACCTGCTGGTCCGCACCTCGGTCGTGGCGCTGATCAGCGGCCTCGCCGCGGCCGTCTCCGTCTACGCCTTCCGCCGCGTCCTGGGCCGGCTGCACCACGATCCGGCTCCCGCCGTCCTCACCGCCTGAATCTGCGACCGCGCGCCCTGGGGAACGTCTCCGCCCGGCCGGTGTGAAGCCTCCGGCCGGCCCCGCGGATCTCGCCCGCGCCCCCTCCCGATCCCTCCCCGCGTGGGGAAACCGGATGGTGACAGGGCACGAAGGAGAGGGCAGGGAGGATTCATGGTCATCGCAGGACAACGGAGACGCTGGGCGGGCCTTCCGGTCTTCGCCGTCACGCTCGCGCTGGTGGCGGCGGTCGGAGCGCTGGCCGCGGTCGACGCCGGCGCGGAGTACCTCGCGCTGGAACGCCCCTCCTGGGCACCACCGCAGTGGCTGTTCGGGCCGGCGTGGACGGTGCTCTACATCATGATCGCCGTTTCCGGCTGGCTCGCCTGGTCGGCGCGGGGCTGGACCCCGGCGCTCGGCGTCTACGCGGCCCAGCTCCTGCTCAACGCGGCCTGGACCCCGCTCTTCTTCGGCGCCGGACGGTACGGCCTGGCCTTCGCCGAGATCGTCGTCCTCTGGGGGACGATCACGGCCACCGTCGTCATGTTCCGGCCGATCAGCCGACCGGCCGCCTGGCTGCTGGTGCCGTACCTGCTCTGGGTCACCTACGCGGCCTCACTGAACCTCGCCGTCTGGCTGCTCAACTGAACCACGCGGGACCCGGCCCGAGTGCCCGGCCGGCACGTCTCCACCTCGGGTGGCGGCCGTCCCTGCCAAGGCAAGGGGTGCCGGGAGGCGGTCGAGGGATGTGCCGGCCGGTGCCCGGTTCCTGTCGCCGATGTGGCGGACCCTGAGAGATCTCAGGGGTCTGACCGGAAAACTTCGGGGAGCTCCCCCGATGTCCGGAGGTCGGCAGCTCGTCACCGTGCTGTGAGGAATCTCCACACCGACAGGAGCGAAAGCTGTGACACAGGCCATCCTCGATGCCGTCCAGCAGGCGATGACCTCTCCATGGATCTATCTGGCGCTGTTCGCGCTGGCGATGCTCGACGGGTTCTTCCCGGTGGTGCCCGCGGAGACGTCCGTCATCACCGCGGGCGTGTTCGCGGCCTCCACCGGGGCGCCCGACATCGTGCCGGTGATCGTGGTGGCGGCACTGGGGGCGTTCGTCGGCGACCACATCTCCTACGCCATCGGGCGGACCACCAACGACCGGCTGCGCAACGGCAGACGGAGCGGGAAGGCGATCGCCTGGGCGGAGCGGGCGCTGGCCGAGCGGGGCGGGCTCGTCCTGGTGGTGGCCCGTTACATCCCCGGCGGCCGGACCGCCTGCACCCTGACCATGGGCGCGGTCGCCTACCCCCGGCGCTCGTTCGCGTTCTTCGACGCCGTCGCCGCCTCGTCCTGGGCGGTCTACTCCGGACTGATCGGCTACCTGGGCGGCGCGGCCTTCGAACACGACCCGATCAAGGGCCTGCTGTTCGGCCTCGGCATCGCCGTCTCGATCACCGTGGTGGTCGAGGTGGTCCGGCACCTACGGCGCCGCGACGCCGCGGAGCCGCAGCCGGCCCCGGAGCTCGTCAGGTCGGGCGACTGAGCGTCCGTCTCGGGAGGAGTGGGGGCGCGTGACCGAGCGCCGGGACCGGGGGAAAACGCGTGACCGGGCCCCGGCCTCGCGCCGATCGCGCCTCACCCCCACCCCCGGGGCGCCTTACGGGCGCCTCCAGAACAGGGTGTGCCACCTGCCCCCCTCGGGGGCCGCCAGGACGAGCCGCTCGCCGTCGAAGTTCGCCTCGCGGATCTGGGTGGTGCCGACGCAGGCCGGGTTGAGCGCCATCTCGACGTCGTGGGCCACATGTCCTTCGCGGATCTCGTAGCGACCGGAGTAGGAGAGGAACGACGTGAACGCCTCGGCCTGCGCCTGGCAGGCGCTCGGGGAATCCTCTCCGGGCAGCGGCGGGCGCCCGGCCCGCGAGACGGTCACGCTCATGTGACCGTCGGGCGTGTAGCAGAGCAGCCCCACGGCGTCCCGGCCGAAGGGATGGGAGACTCGCCCGTCCGGGCGGGTGATCCGCCACTCGACCAGCCGCCAGGCACCGACCACATCCATGCCCGCGAAGCTACGAGCAACGGAGCCGACGGGTCAACAGTCCCCGACCCCGATCTCGGGGAATTCCTTGTCAAGTCAGGGAGAACCCCTATGGCCCCGGCGTCCGCGACACGGGACGCTGCCAGTGGCCTCCGGACGATGGGCGTGGCCGGCCCGCGGTTCGCCCTGCGGCGCCGCAGGCCCGCGACCGGCGAACCCGCCGCCGCGGCGGTGATCGCCGATCGGGCTCATCGGCCCGGTGCCGGTCGTGCCCGAGCACCCCGGCGATCCACGGTGGGACACCGGGGGCGGTGGCCCTGCCACGGGGGCGGCCACCGCCTCCGGCGTCCTGTGGGCCGCCACCCGGCGGGCCTCACCCGCCACCCGACAGCCCGTTGAACGGAGTACCGATGGTCATGTCAGCCGCACCGGACCTCGCCCCGGCCCCCCTCGCCGTCCGGCCGAGGCGGATCCTGATCGACGCCGGCCCCCACCCTCGGGAGGTGGCGCGGTGAACGGCGACGCCGTGGAGGAGGCCGAGGACGACGCCGTGTGGCGCTGGCCGGGGATGGCCGGGGCGGTCCTGGCCCTGATCTTGGTGGGCTGCGCGCACGTGACCGCCGGTGGCGCGGTGGATCCGATGCGGAACCTGGTCGGCGACTACGCGCTGCTCGACGCCGGCGCCTGGGCGATGACCACGGGCACGATCGCGCTCGCCCTGGGCTCGGTGTGGACCGCGTACGGCCTGGCGCGGGTGGACCCCGCGCGCAGCGCGGCGGCGCGAGTGCTGTTCCTCGCCGCGGCGCTGGGGCTGCTGCTCACCGCGGCGTTCCCCGCCGACCCGGCCCTCGGCGCCGCCTCGATCGGCGGGGAGATCCACCGCTGGTCGGCGGCCGTGGTCTTCACCGCGCTGCCCTGCGCGGGCTGGATGCTGGGCCGCCGGTTCGGGAGGCGGTCTCTGCCGGTCGTCAGCGTGCTGTCGGTGGCGCTCCTGGCGGCGTTCCTGGCCGCCCACCCCGGGTCGGCGGTCTCGAACCTGATGGACGGCGCCGACTACTACGGCCTCGTCGAGCGTCTGCTGCTCCTGACCGACATGACGCTGGTCTTCCTGGCGGCCCGGGGGCTGAACGGCCGGACTCGCGAGGGTGCGCGCCTCCCCTTCCAGCCGCGGCCGGGCGCCGGCGCGGCCGTTCCCGCCCCCCGCGCCCCGGCCTCGGCTCCGTAACCGGCTGTTCCCGCCAAGCGGGCGCGCGCGTACGGATCAAGATCACAGCAGCACCGGGCCGGAGCGAGTCCCCGCCGCGCGGACGTGCGCGTACGGCTCCGTAGGCGCCTGGTACGGCTCCGTGAACACCGGCTCCGCACCGTACGGGGCCTATGGCAAGCCTGCGGAAAAAGCCGGTTTCCTGCTGACAAGACGGTCTGTCCCACTTACCGAATCGCCACCAACCTACGCTAACGTAGGTTACGGTTCCGTAGTCTGTAAGGGAGAGGCCGTATGCGAGAGTTCAGCCAGACCGAGCTACTGCTTGAGCTTGAGCCCGTCGTCGCCGGTGAGCTGGACCGGCACCACAAGGTGGCCAAGGAATGGTTCCCGCACGAGTACGTCCCGTGGTCCGAGGGCAGGGACTACGACGGCCTCTTCGGTGGCGACGCCTGGGTTGAGACCGACTCGAAGCTTCCCGAGGAGGCTCGGATCTCCCTCATCGTCAACCTGCTGACCGAGGACAACCTCCCCAGCTACCACTACGAGATCGCCACCGCCTTCGGCCGTGACGCCGCCTGGGGCACCTGGGTTCACCGGTGGACCGCCGAGGAGGGCCGCCACGGCACCGCCATCCGCGACTATCTGACGGTCACCCGCGCGGTCGACCCGGTCGCTCTGGAACGTGCCCGCATGTCCCACATGGAAGAGGGCTTCAGCAACGCCTACGAGGGTGTGCTCCACTCGCTCGCCTACGTCTCCTTCCAGGAGCTGGCCACCCGCATCTCACACCGCAACACCGGCAAGGCCTCCCAGGACCCGAACTGCGAGCGGCTGCTCGCCAGGATCGCCGCCGACGAGAACCTGCACATGCTCTTCTACCGCAACCTGCTCGACGCGGCCTTCCAGCTGACCCCGAGCCAGACGATGCGCGCCGTCACCGACGTGGTGACCACCTTCCAGATGCCCGGCACCGGGATCGAGGGCTTCACCCGCAAGGCGATGACCATCGCCAACGCCGGGATCTACGACCTGCGCCTGCACATCGACGACGTTCTCATGCCGGTCCTGCGCCAGTGGGCCGTCTTCGACATGAAGGACCTCGACGCCGAGGGCGAGAAGGCCCGCGAGGAGCTCGCCGAGTTCCTCGCCCGCCTGGAGGCCTCCGCCTCGCGCTTCGTCGAACGCCGCGAGGCCCGCCGCGCCCGCCAGGCCGCCACCGCCTGACCTCCGCTCCCCGACCGCTCTCCGGGGGCCGCCCGAAACGGTCCCCGGCTCCCGATCGAACGCGCCACCGACATGCGCAGGCTCATCGCGCTCCTCGCCGCTCAGAGCGCAGGACTGCTCAACCTCAAACGGCTCGGCTCCGAGTTGAGCATCTCAGCGCCCACCATCCGCAGTTATACAGACATCCGCACGGCTTTATCACTACCGCGACCGGGATCAGACCGAGGTCGACGGCGTCCTGGAGAACGACACGGGCGAGATCATCGGCATCGAGGTCAAAGCCTCCGAGACCGTACGCTCGGATGATTTCCGAGGTCTGCGTCTTCTACAGCGGCGACTCGGAGACCGATTCCGAGCGGGGTCCGTCCTGTACTGCGGGCAGGAGTCGCTGAGCTTCGGCGACGGGCTCACCTGCCTACCGATCTCCGCCCCATGGACGACGGAGGCCGGATGGTCACCGGCGGACCCGAGGATCAGGGGATGGCCGCCGACCGGTGAGGGGAGGGCTGCCCGGCGCCGGGGTGCAGTCTGCGGAGGAAGACGAGCACGAGCAGTGCCGCCAGGCCGGTGGTGACCGGGGGGACGAGGAAGGCCGTGGGGGCTCCGAAGCGGTCCACGAGCTGTCCGGCCACGGAGGCGCCGCCCGCGATGCCCAGACCGATCGAGCCGCTGAGCCAGGTGAAGGTCTCGGTCCTGACCTTGGCGGGGACCAGGGCCTCGACGAGGGTGTAGCCGGTGATGAGCGCGGGGGCGATGGCGAGTCCGGCCAGCGCCGCCCCGCCGTACAGCATGGGGACGGATCCGGCGAACGTCAGGGTGGCCGTGGCCGCGCAGAGCAGGCCGACCGCCCCGAGCAGCCTGGCCGGAGCGGTGACCCGCCAGCGGACGACGCCGTACACGACGCCGCCGGCCAGGCTGGCCCCGGAGAAGGCCGCGTAGATCGGCCCGGCCGAGGCGGCCTGGCCGTGGGCCGCCGTGTAGGAGGTGATACCGATCTGGAGGCTGCCGAAGACGGTGCCGAGCGAGGCGAAGGCCACCGCGAGCACGGCCACGCCGCGCAGGCGCAGCACCCCACGCCGGGAGCGGACCCGGACCGGCGCCGGCTCGGGGGCTCCCCCGCGGACCCCGGCGAACACCAGTGTCCCGGTCACCACCATGATCAGTGCCACCAGCAGGGCCCAGGCCGGTGAGAATCGGGTGGAGACGGTCACCAGCAGCACCGGGGCGAGGGTGAAGGTCAGCTCGTCGGTGATGGACTCGACGGCGAAGGCCGTACCCAGCCTCCCGGAACCGCCGAGGAGGTGTGCCCATCGGGCCCGGACCATCGAACCGACCTGCGGCACCGTGGCGCCGGCCAGCGCCGCCAGGGCCGACAGGGTGGCGATCGGGGCGTGGGACAGAGCGAGCGCGAGCAGGGCGCCCAACGCGGCGGCGTGCGCGACGACCTGTGGGACGAGCACCTTCGACTGACCGTACCGGTCGGCGAGCCGCCCGGTCTGCGGGCCGACCAGCGCCTGTGCCACGGCCGCCGCGGCGGCGGCGAGGCCGGCCTCGCCGTACGAGCCGGTGGACCACTGCACGAGCAGCAGGATGCCGAGTTGCAACATGGCGTACGGCAGGCGCGCGACGAAGGCGGGGACGAGGAAACGCCAGGCGCCGGGTGAGCCGATCACGGCCAGGTAGGACTTCACCGTCTCCGTCCGAGTCCAGACGGAGCGCTGCCCCGATCGGGGAGCACACCGTCGTGGTGGGCTTCGACCGGGGTAGATACCGCGTGTCGCGGCCGCCGTGCGGTCAAGCATGCGTCCGTTCAGAACGCACAGTCATCCATATTAAGCCAGTAATCCCACCAAACCAGGCCGCTCATCCCGAACTCTCCTTTCTCCGGTATCCGCCTACCTGCGCGAAACCACATGGAGCCAGGGGGGATCGCCGCCGCCGGGGCCGGCCGCGTCCGTCCGAGGACGCTCCCCTCGCCCGCCCCTCGCCGCTATTTCATCGACTGTTGACTTGTTGGTTGTGGCGGCTTACCGTTGCGGGGGCGCACTGGTTGCAGGCATGCAAGGAGTTGTTCCGTGGACGGCGTGGAGCGCGATCGGCTGGCCGAGGACATCGGCGACTTCCGGCGGGCCCTCCTCCCCGGCCTCATCCTTCAGCTGCTCCGCGGATTCGAGGGCGACGAGCCCTCGGTGATCCAGGTCGCCACGCTCTACGTCCTCGACCGCCCGGCCGCCCCCACGCTCCGCGAGCTCGCCGAGCGCGTCGGCCGGTCCGTCTCGGCCACCAGCCGCCTGGTCGACCAGCTGGTACGGCGCGGCCTGGCCGACCGCCGCGAGGATCCCGGCGACCGGCGGGTCCGGCGGATCGTCCTCACCAAAGACGGCACGGACTTCCTGCGGGGGTTCGAACAGGCCAGAGCCGACGCGCAGCTCCAGGTCATGGCCCATCTCACCGCCGAGGAACGCGAGCTCGTCACCCGGGCCATGGCGTTGCTCGGCGAAGCCTCAAGGAGACGCATCCATGGACACTCCCCTGATCCTGACATTCACTGAGATCGGAGCGGATTCGCTGCCCCTGGTGGGGGGCAAGGCCGCCAACCTCGGCGTGCTCACCGCCGCCGGGCTCCCCGTGCCGCCGGGGCTCTGCGTCACCACCGAGGGGTACTGCCGGGTCGCCGAGCGGGCCGGGCTGGAGGACGTGCTCGACGCACTGGCCGCCGTTCCCGCCGGGGACCTCGGGGTCCTGAAGGAGCTGGCGAGCCGGGCCCGCGAGCTCGTGCTCTCCGCACCCGTGCCCGGCGACATCGCCGACGCCGTACGGCGCAGCGCGCACGGCCCCGTCGCGGTCCGCTCCTCCGCCACCGCCGAGGACCTGCCGCACGCCAGCTTCGCCGGACAGCAGGACACCTATCTCAACGTGATCGGCGCCGACGCCGTACTGGACGCGGTCCGGCACTGCTGGGCCTCGCTCTGGACCGACCGGGCGGTGGCCTACCGGGCGGCCAACGGCATCGACCACCGGACCGTCCTACTGGCCGTCGTGATCCAGGAGATGGTCCAGTCCGAGGTCGCCGGGGTGATGTTCACCGCCAACCCGGTCACCGGGCGGCGGCACGAGGCGGTGATCGACGCCGGTCCCGGACTCGGCGAGGCCGTGGTCTCCGGCGCGGTCAACCCCGACCACTTCGTGGTGGACATCGCCACCGGGCGGATCGGCGAGCGGCGGCTGGGCGACAAGCGGCTGGCCGTACGGTCCCTGCCGGACGGCGGTGTCGAGCACGTCGAGACCGAAATGGACGGGGCCTGCGTCACCGACGCGCAGATCCGGGCGCTGGCCGAGCTGGGCGGCCGGGTCGAGGAGCACTACGGAGCCCCGCAGGACACCGAGTGGGCCATCGACGCCGACGGCACGCTCTGGCTGACCCAGTCGCGTCCGGTCACCACCCTCTTCCCCATCCCCCGCCACCTCCCCCCACGGCCGGACCCGATCGGGAGACAGGAGCCCGGGGACACGCGGATCCACTTCTGTCTCAGCGTGGCGCAGGGCATCTACGCGCCGATCACCCCGATGGGCCTCTCGGCCTTCCGGCTGCTCTCGTCGTCCGGGGCCGCGCTGCTGAACACCCCGGTGGCCGACCCGGTGGAGGGGGCGCCGCAGTTCACCGAGGCGGCCGGGCGGATGTTCCTCGACGTCACCGGGATCATGCGCAGCCGGGTGGGCCGGGCGGTCCTTCCCCGCCTGCTCGACGTGATGGAGGCCAGATCGGCCACGGTGCTGCGCGGTCTGTTCGACGACCCCCGCTTCAGCGTGACCCAGCGCTCCGTACGGCCCGCCGCGCGCCGGATCCGCAGGGTCGCGGCCCGCTTCCACCTTCCGTCGCGGGCCGTACAGGCCGTGCTGAGCCCGGCGTCCACGCGGAGGCGGGCGGACCGGCTGGGGGCGGTGCTGCGGGTACGGCTGGCCTCCCCCGCGAACGCCACACCGGCGCAGCGGCTCGACCGGGTCGAGCGGATACTGGGCGACCGGGCCGTCACGCTGCTCCCCAGGATCGTGCCGGGCCCCGCGGTCGGGTTCGCCATGCTCGGCCTGGCCTCCTGGCTTCTCGGCGACCACGCCCGGCCCGGTGAGCTCTCGACCGTCCTGCGCGGCCTGCCGCACAACGTGACCACGGAGATGGACCTGGCCCTCTGGCACCTGGCCGAGCGGATCCGCGCCGACGCCGACGCCGCGTCCCTGCTGCTGGGCACCCCGGCGGCCGAGCTCGCCGGGCGCTTCCACGACGGGTCGCTGCCCGCCGTGGTGGAGCGGGGGCTCAAGGAGTTTCTCTCCGCCTACGGCGTGCGGGCGGTCGCGGAGATCGACCTCGGGGTTCCGCGCTGGTCGGAGGAGCCCACCCACATCATCGGTGTCCTGGCCAACTATCTCCGGCTGGAGGGTCCTGCACCGGCTCCCGACGCCCTGTTCGCCAGGGGAGCCGGCGAGGCCGCCATGATGATCAAAACCTTGAGCGCCAGGGTGGGCGGCCTGCGCGGCCGGATCGTCCGCTTCGCCCTCGGCCGGACCAGGGCCCTGGCCGGCCTCCGCGAGCTGCCCAAGTTCTTCATGGTGACCGTCCTGGCCGCGATGCGCGCCGAGCTGAAGGCCGTCGGCGCCGACCTGACCGCCCGAGGTCTCCTCGACTCCCCCGACGACGTGTTCTTCCTGTCCTTCGACGAGGTCAGGGCCACGGTGAGAGCCACCGTGACGGGTACGGGTACGGGTACGGGTACGGGTACGGGTGCGCCGCGGGCGCTCGTCGCCGCGCGGCGTGAGGACGCCGCACGTGAGCGGCGGCGCAGGCACATCCCCCGGGTGATGCTGTCCGACGGCACCGAGCCGGAGTCCGCCGCCGCCGTGGTGCCGGTGGACGGCGCGCTGACCGGCACCCCGGCCTCGGCCGGAACGGTGACCGGGATCGCCCGGGTGGTGCTCGATCCGGTCGGCGCCCACCTGGAACCCGGCGAGATCCTGGTCTGCCCCTCCACCGACCCCGGCTGGACCCCGCTGTTCCTCACCGCGGGCGGCCTGGTGATGGAGATGGGCGGCGCCAACTCGCACGGCGCCGTGGTGGCCCGCGAGTACGGCATCCCGGCGGTGGTCGGCGTCCCGCACGCGACCGAGCACGTCGTCACCGGCCAGAGGATCACGGTCAACGGCACCTCGGGCACCGTGGCCATCGCCACCCCCTGAAGCCGCCTACCGTGCGGCTCCGCCGCGACTCCCCGGCAGACCGGCCTCTAGCGCCGGAGGGAGTCGTCGGGCGTCCTGGCGTCCGCCGCCGGGCGGGACCGGGGTGCCGTGTAGGCCCACTGCCAGACCAGTTCGAGCGGTCCGCGCTCGAAACGGCGCAGCCAGAGCGTGGACAGCGTCATGAACAGGGCGCAGATGCCCGCCCAGGCCGCCACCACCCACCACGGCCGCACTCCGTCGAACCTTCCGGCCAGCCCGAGACCCCAGCCGTAGCAGAGCGCCGAGGCGGCCAGATTCTGGAAGACGTAGCAGCTCAGCGCGGTACGGCCGACCGAGGTCAGGCCCCGCCGCACCGGTCCGGCGGGACCGCTCATCCGGTGCACGACCGTCGTCGTCAGGGCGAGCAGGCCCAGCGCCATCAGCGGCGGCAGCAGGTAACGGTCGACCAGGAACCAGGCATCCCCCGCGAAGGAGGTCAGCAGGTTGAGCGGTACGCCCGCGCCGAACCCGATGATCATGAGCTTCCCGCGCAGGGCCCTGCCCCGGTCCGAGTTGTCGAACACTCCCCCGCGCATCAGCCGTGAGCCGAGCAGGAACAGCACGATGCCCAGCGGGACGATGAGCACGGCCTCCATCCGGTAGACGCCGATCAGCTGGACGCGGGCGGCGACCTGGTCCAGGTAGGAGCCGTCGGTGAAGAGCGCCGAGCCGGCCGGGGTGGACGGGGTCGCGTCGGCCCGGCCGTACAGCATGGCGAAGGTGGCCAGGGCGATCAGCACCGTGAACGTCGAACCCACTGTGATCATCCAGGCCCTGACCACCCGGTCGCTCCGGCCGATCAGATAGGCCACCACGATCGAGGTCAGGGCGTAGCCCATCAGCACGTCGAACTCGAAGACCAGCACATAGTGGATCAGTCCCTCGGTGAACAGCAGCGCCGCCCGCCAGAGGTACCGCCCCGGCCAGGGGGTGCCACGCCGCTCGGCCGAGCGGTACTGCAACTCCAGGCCGACCCCGAAGAGCAGGGTGAGCAGTGCCAGGAACTTGCCGTTGGTCAGGAAACGGAGGAAGGTCTCCACCGCGCCGGTCTGCCCGAGCGCGTCCAGCGCCCCGGCCGGGCCCGCGGGGCTGGTGAAGATCCAGATATTCGTGCCCAGGGTGCCCATGATGGCCACGCCCCTGAGCACGTCCAGCACGTCGATGCGTCGCGTCGTCACGGTATCCACGATGTCCGGTACCGGGCGGCCGGGCATCGTCACGCAGACCCATTCGGGCCGTACATCGATGGATGTACGGCCCTCGACTTCGGTCGGCACGGGACCACGCCGGCCACTCGGAGGCGCCCGCGAGGGAGTGCCGTGGTGACCCCGTCGGCGTCGGGCTCGCCCTCCCGCTCACGGCCCCGGGCCCGTACGGCCCGCGCACCGGAGGCGAGCCGTACGGGATACCCCCGATCCTCGCCCGGCGGGCGAGGATCGGGGGCGCGCCCCTAGGAGTCGAACCCCAGGCCCATCCGGTCCAGGGTGCGCAACCAGAGGTTGCGGCGGCCCTGGTGGAGGTCGGCCTGGGCGATCGACCAGCGCGTCATCTGGATCCCGACCGAGCGGACCGGCTCGGGCGGGAACGGCAGCGGCTTCTCCCTGACCATCCGGAGCCCGGTCCGCTCGGTCGGCTCACCGCCGAGCAGGTCGAGCATGACGTTGGCCCCGAAGCGGGTGGCGCCGACCCCCAGGCCGGTGTAGCCGGCCGCGTAGGCGAGGCGCCCGCCGTGCGACAGTCCGTAGAAGGCGCTGAACCGGCTGCAGGTGTCGATGACCCCGCCCCACCTGTGGGTGAAGCGGACCTCCGACAGCTGGGGAAAGGTCGTGTAGAAGTGTTCCGCCAGCTTGACGAAGGTCTCGTCGCGCTGCTCGTACTCCGGCTTGATCTTTCCGCCGTTGTAGTAGACCGCGTCGTAGCCGCCCCAGAGGATGCGGTTGTCGGCGGTCAGCCGGTAGTAGTGGAACTGGTTGGCCGCGTCGCCGACGCCCTGCCGGTTGCGCCAGCCGACGGAGGCGAGCTGCTCGGCGGAGAGCGGCTCGGTCATCAGCGCGTAGTCGTAGACCGGCACCAGGAGGTGTTTCAGCCGCCGTAGCAGCGGCTGGAACACGCCGGTGCCGAGGGCGACCTTGCCCGCCCTCACGGTGCCGTGCGGGGTGAGCAGATCCATGCTCGCCGGGGTGTCCCTCACATGCCTGACCGGCGTGCGCTCGTGGATGCGCACCCCCAGCGAGAGGCACGCCTGGCGGAGCCCCCAGGCCAGCCGGGCGGGGTCGAGCATGGCGCAGCCGTCACGCTCCCAGTGGCCCCCGATGTAGGTGGGCGAGTTCACCTCCGCCCGGATCCGCTCCCGGTCGAGGACGTCGAAGCGGGCCCCCAGCTCCCTGGCGATCTCGACGCTCTCGTTCATCTCCGCGAGCTGCCAGGGTTCGGTGGCCACGTGCAGCTCGCCGGTGCGCTCGTAGCCGCAGTCGATGCCGTGGTCGGCGACGGTCCGGCCGATCTCGTCGAGGTTGGCCGTTCCCAGGCGTTCGAGCGTGGCGATCTCCTCGGGCCAGCGCTCAAGGCCGTTGGCGATCCCGTGGGTGAGCGTCGCCATCGCGAAGCCGCCGTTACGGCCGGACGCCGCCCAGCCGACCCTGCGCCCTTCGAGCAGGACCACGTCGAGCGACGGATCGCGTTCCTTGGCCATCAGGGCGGTCCACAGCCCCGAGAAGCCTCCCCCGACCACCGCGAGATCGGCGGTCGTCTCTCCGAAGAGCCGCGGCAGCGGCTCCGGTTTCGCCGGACTGTCGAGCCAGTACGGCTTGCGCTCCGCGTCAGCAAGAGCCTTCAGCGGATCCACAAATCTCACTTCCCTACGTGAGGCAGATTGTCTGTGTTGTGTATCGCGGGATCATGAAGATCACGCGCGGGTTCCCCCCGCCTGAATCCGATCTCGCCTCCCTGTTCTCTGCCGGGGATCGTGGATACACCGAAGCCCCGGGCCGTCCGTCGGAGGCGCGGGGCTTGACGGCAGCTAGGTGCGGCGGCGGGCGGTCAGCGTGTTGACCACGGCGACCGCGACGCCTATCGCGAAGATGAGCGTTCCCAGGATGTTGACCTGCGGCGGGATGCCCATCCTGGTGGCTCCCCAGATCCAGAGCGGGAACGTCTGGAGGGAGCCGCTGGTGAACTGGGTGATCACGAAGTCGTCGATGGAGAGCGCGAACGCCAGCAGCGCGCCGGAGACGACCCCGGGCAGGATCATCGGGAACGTCACCCGCCAGAACGTCGTCCAGGTGGACGCGCCCAGGTCGCGCGCGGCCTCCTCGACGGACCGGTCGAGGCCGATGACGCGGGCCCGTACGGTGATGGCCACGAACGACAGCGAGAACAGCACGTGCGCGATGACCACGGTCGCGAAGCCCGTCTCCACGCCGGTGCTGATGAACAGCGACAGCAGCGAGGCGCCCATGACGAGCTCCGGCGAGGCGATCGCGGCGAATATCACCAGGTTGGTGGCGCCCTGCCCGCGGAACCGGTAGCGGCCGAGGGCCAGGCCCATGAGCGTGCCGATCACCGTCGTGATCAGCGTGGCGAGCAGGGCGATCCTCAGCGAGTTGACCACCGCCGCGGTCAGCTCGGGGTAGTCGCCCAGCCGGGTCCACCACTTGAGGGTGAACCCCTGCCAGTTCACGTTCGACTTGCTCCGGGTGTCGTTGAACCCGAAGACGACCATGACCGCGATCGGCAGGAAGAGCCAGGCGATGATCACCCAGACGTAGGCCCTGAGCAGCCGGTCGCCGAGCCGGGATCTGGGGCGGACCCGCCTGCCGGGCCTGTCCGCTCCTCGCCCGGCCGATGCGGTCGCCGTGTCGGATGCGCTCATCGGGCCGCCGCCTCCAGCACGTTCTCGGTGCCGAGCGCCTTGGCGTAGGCGAAGATGCCGATCAGCATCGCCGCCATCAGCGTGAACGACAGCGCCGCGGCGGTCGGATAGTCGCTGTTGGTCAGGTACTCGGTCTGGATGATGTTGCCGATCATCGTGTTCTCCGGGCCGCCGAGGATGCCGGCGTTGACGTAGTCCGCGGTCATGGGGACGAACGTCATCAGCACCCCGGCGAACACGCCGGGCAGCGAGAGCGGCAGCACGACCTTGGTGAACGCCTCGCGCCTGGGGGCGTACAGGTCCTGGGCGGCCTCGACCACCCGGGGGTCCACCCGCTCCAGCGCCACGTAGATCGGCAGGATCATGAACGGCAGGTAGTTGTAGACCAGCCCGCCGATCACCGCCACCGTGGTCTGCAGCACGTGGAAGTCGCCGGGGACCAGGCCCATCGACTTCAGCGGCGACAGCAGCATGCCGTCGTCGGCCAGCAGGAACTTCCACGACACGGTGCGCAGCACGAACGACACGAAGAACGGCAGCAGCACCAGCAGCAGGTAGGTGGACTTGCGCGCGCCGCCCTTGAAGGCGATCCAGTAGGCCATCGGGTAGGCCAGCGCGATGGAGATCGCCGTGCCCATCAGGCCGTACCCGGCCGAGCGGAGGAACTGTGTCCTGTACTGCACCAGGGCGTCGCCGTACGTCGAGAGGTTGAACGTCTGGACGAAGCCGTTCAGCATGTCGCCCTCCTGGGTGGAGACCGAGGCCATGAAGACCATCGGCACCACCAGGAAGATCAGCAGCCAGAGGCCGCCGGGCAGGATGAGCAGGTAGGGGGCGAGGCGCTTCACCGGTGGCTCACCGCTAGCCCTGGGTGATCGGCTGGAAGATGGACTCGAAGACCTTCTCCTCGGCCGCGGTCAGCGACTTGTAGGACCGCAGCCGGGCCATGTCCGACTCGGCGGGGAAGACCAGCGGGCTGCCGGCCATCTGCTCCAGCGACGCCTTGGCCTCCCCGGTGGCCTTGGCCGCGTCGGCGAGGACCAGCTCCCTGGTGGCGGGCACCGGGGTGATGTAGTTGACCGCCTCGACCAGCATGGTCGCGATCTTGGGCTGGTAGACGTAGTCCATCAGCGTCAGCGCGTCCACCGGGTTCTGCGCGGTCTTGGGGATGCACATGTTGTCGGTCCAGATCGTGCCGCCCTCCTGGGGGATCACGAACTTCAGGTCCTTGCCCTCGGCGACCTGCTGGAAGATGTCACCCGACCAGGCCATGGTGATCCACACGTCGCCCCGGGCGAGCGCGTCGACGTAGTCGTTCTCGTAGTACTTGCGCACCAGGCCGGCGTCGCGCTGCGCCTTGAGCTTCTCCCCGGCCTGCCGCCAGTCGGCCTCCGTGGACGTGTCGGGATCGATGCCCAGCGCGAACATGCCGAAGTTCGCGATCTCCTGGGTGTCGACCATCATGCCGACCTTGCCCTTGTACTTGGGGTTCCACAGGTCCCGCATGCTGGTGACCTCGTCCACGTACTTCGGGTTGTAGGCGATGCCGGTCAGGCCGACCATCCACGGGACGGTGTGGGCGTTACCCGGGTCCCAGATCGGGTTCTTGACCTTCGGGGCCGCGTTGGCGGCGAAGGTCGGCAGCCTGGAGTGGTCGAGCGGGACCAGATAGCCCAGGTCGATGGCCTTGCCGAGGTGGAGGCCGTTGGTCAGGACCATCACGTCGAAGCCGATGTCGTTGCCGGCGGCGAGCAGCGGCTGGACCTTGCCGAAGAACGTGGGGTTGTCCTGGATGGCCTCCTGGTAGGAGACCTTGATGCCGGTGTCGGCGGTGAACATCTCCAGCGACGGATACCTCTTGCCGTCCTTGTCGATGTAGAGCGGCCAGTTGGCGAAGCGCAGGACGCCGTTCTTCTTGTGGGACGCCCAGTACTCGGCGGTCGCGTCCTTCTGGGGCGCCGCGACCTTCTTGCCCTGGACGCCGCAGCCGGCGAGGACAAGACCGGCGGCGGACAGACCGGCCAGGCGGAAGGCGTCGCGGCGGGTGACCGAACGGCTCTGGGTCATCCCTCGGAGGAGGGCCGGGTTGGTGGGAGAGTGCATGGGGATACTCAACTTCCGATCGCGTACGAGTGGCGCGACTGCCACGACAGCCAGACGGCGTCGCCGCGTTCAGCCGTGCTCGTACTGTCGAGCGCGTTCTGCTGGAAGACGGTGATCTCCGCGCCATCTGCGAGGCCCACCGCGTAGCTGTTGTAAAGACCCAGGTAGACCACCTCGGAGACGGTGCCGCGCACCGCGCTGACCTCCCCCGCCGGCTCCTCGGTGGAGATCGTGATCTTCTCCGGGCGCACGGTGACCGCGATGGGGTCCCCCACCTGGCGGGGACTCTCCGCCACCAGGATCCGGCCCTCCTGCCCCACCTTCAGTACGGCGCAGCCGGAGACGACCCGGTCCACGGTGCCGCTGAGCAGGTTGGAGGTGCCGATGAAACCGGCCACGAACGCGGTGGCCGGACGTTCGTAGATCTCGCGCGGCGCGGCGAGCTGCTCGACCAGGCCGTCGTTCATCACGGCGATGCGGTCGCTCATGGTGAGCGCCTCGCTCTGGTCGTGGGTGACGTAGACGAAGGTGATGCCGACCTCGCGCTGGATCCGCTTGAGCTCGATCTGCATGGCCTGGCGGAGCTTGAGGTCCAGGGCGCCGAGCGGCTCGTCCAGCAGGAGCGCCCGGGGGTTGTTGACCAGGGCGCGGGCCAGGGCCACCCGCTGCTGCTGGCCGCCGGACATCTCACGCGGGCGGCGCTTCTCACGCCCGGTGAGGTCCACGATCTCCAGCATCTCGCCGACCCGCCGCTTGATCTCGGCGCCGTCCACCCTCTTGCGCCTGAGACCGAAGGCGACGTTCTCCCAGACGTTCATGTGCGGGAACAGCGCGTAGGACTGGAACACCATGTTCACGTCGCGCTTGTTGGGGGGGACGTCGGTGACGTCCCTGCCGTGCAGGCGCACCGTCCCCCGCGAAGGATCCTCGAATCCGGCGATCATACGCATGGTGGTGGTCTTGCCACAGCCGGAGGGGCCGAGGAGCGAGAAGAACTCCCCCTCGGCCACGGCCAGCGTGACCCCCTTGACCGCCTGGACGACCTCCCCATGGGCGAGGTACTCCTTGACGACTCCGGTGAGTTCGATGGCGGGCACCGGGGGGGAGTCGGAGGCGGTGAGGGCCGCCTCCGTGCCCGCCTGGATTTTCGTCATACCAGGCCTATCCCTCTTGTTCGCGGCTATTCGCCGATGTAGTGCATGACGTGCTTGACGCGGAGGTAGTCGTGGAGGCCGAAGACCGACAGGTCCTTGCCGTAGCCGGAGTGCTTGAAGCCTCCGTGCGGCATCTCCGACACGAACGGGATATGGGTGTTGACCCAGACCACGCCGTAGTCGAGGCGCTTCGACGTCCGCATCGCCCGGCCGTGGTCGGAGGTCCAGATCGAGCTCGCCAGGCCGTACCGCACGCCGTTGGCCTTGGCCACGGCGTCGGCCTCGTCGGAGAAGGTCTGCACGGTGATGACCGGGCCGAAGATCTCGTTCTGCACCATCTCGTCGTCCTGCTGGAGGCCGTCCACGATGCTGGGGGCGAAGAAGTACCCCTTGTCGCCGACCCGGTGGCCGCCGGTCAGGACCTTGGCGTGACCGGGGACCCGGTCGAAGAAGGCCGCGACCCGGGTCAGCTGGGCGGCGTTGTTGAGCGGGCCGTACAGGGCGTCCTCGTTGGACAGGTCACCGGTCACGGTGTTCCCGGCCGCCTCGGTGAGCGCCGCGACGAACTCGTCGTGCACGTCCTGGTGGACCAGCACGCGGCAGGCCGCGGTGCAGTCCTGACCGGCGTTGTAGAGGCCCGCCGTGGCGATCGTCTCGGCGGCGGCCTTGAGGTCCCTGACATCGTCGAAAACGATGACCGGCGCCTTGCCGCCCAGCTCCAGGTGGACCCGCTTGAGGTCGTCGGCGGCCGCTCTGGCCACCGCCATTCCGGCGCCGACCGAACCGGTGATCGCGACCATCTGCGCGGTCGGGTGACCCACGACCAGGGCACCGGTCTCGCGGTCGCCGACGACGACGTTGAAGACGCCCTTCGGCAGGATCTCCCCGACGATCTCGGCCAGCTTGACCGTGGAGACCGGGGTGGTGTCGGAGGGCTTGAGCACGACGGTGTTGCCCGCGGCGAGCGCGGGGGCGATCTTCCAGACCGCCATCATCATCGGGTAGTTCCAGGGCGTGACCTGGCCCACCACGCCGATCGGCTCGTGCCGGATGACGGAGGTGTGGTCGGCGAGGAACTCTCCCGAGGTCGGCCCCTCCAGCGTCCGCGCGGCGCCCGCGAAGAACCGGAAGTGGTCGGCCGCCACCGGGGTCTCGTCCTCGGCCATCCGGGCCCAGGGCTTGCCGGTGTTACGGCACTCGGCCTCGTTCAGCTCCCCGGCCCTGGCGTCGATCGCGTCGGCGACCTTGAGCAGCAGGTTGGCGCGCTCGCCCGGCGTGACCTGACTCCACGACTCGAAGGCGGCGGCCGCCGCGGCGTAGGCTGCGTCGACGTCCTCGGGGCCGGAGACGGGCGCCTGGAGGTAGGGGTCGCCGGTACAGGGGTCGATGACATCGGAGAACCGGCCGCTCCTGGCGTCCACGAGCTCACCGTTGACATAGTTGCGCAGACGGGGGAACTCGGTGTTCTCAACCGGGGTGGTCACCGTCGACCTCCTAGGGGATTGGGCTGAGTTGTCGCGACTCTTACAGAGAAGTGACCTCAGGACAAGGGATTTCGTTGTTAATATACCAAATTGCTACGAAATCGCTTGACAGAGGTGGAAGAACTGACAGCATGACGCATCGGAGCCGTCACCCGGCGGCAGCGCCCACAGACCATGAGGCCAGGGAGTGCGGATGACGACGCCGCCCAAGGTACGCCGTGAGAACAACGCCAAGTCCGGCCCCGTCGTCCTCGACGAGATCTCCAAACAGATCATCGAGCAGCTGCAGTCGGACGGGCGCAAGCCGTACGCCGCCATCGGAAAGGCGGTCGGCCTGTCCGAGGCCGCCGTACGCCAGCGGGTCCAGCGTCTGCTCGACAACGGGGTCATGCAGATCGTCGCCGTCACCGACCCGCTGACCCTGGGCTTCCCCCGCCAGGCCATGATCGGTATCAAGTGCGAGGGCGACCTTGAGGTGGTGGCCGACGAGCTGGCGAGCATCAAAGAGATCAACTACGTGGTGCTGACCGCCGGGTCGCTGGACATCATGGTCGAGGTGGTCTGCGAGAGCGACCAGCATCTCCTGGAGATCCTCGGCAAGATCCGCGCCATCCCGACCGTCCGCGCCACCGAGACGTTCGTCTACCTCAAACTACACAAACAGACCTACTCCTGGGGCACCCGCTGACCGTCCGCCCTGTAGCGCCTGTCCGCACGGCGGATCCTGTACGGCGGGCTGACCGAGGGCGCAGGTCAGACGAGGGGCCAAGGGGTTCCGGCGGTCAAGCGGCACGCTGCCGGCGCGGAGGCCCGGCCGTCCCCGCGGCGCCTCACCCGAGGGCGGAGATCGGCGGAAGAGGGCCGAAGCCGAGATACCGGCCCGCGGCGGTCAGGGCCTTCCGGACATCGTCGGTGACATGCCGGGCGACCGCGTCCTCGGAGACGTCGTGGGAGCGGCCAAAGCCGATCCAGGCCTCGGCCGCGGTACGGCCACAGGAGATCCGCTCTCCGTACTCGCCTGGCACGAGCCGCCCGAAAACGATCAGCTCCTCCAAGTGCTGCGGGAAAATCCGGGCGCGATCCGTCAGCGGCACAGGCGGGCGTTGAGCCGGGCGGCCTGGCGCGTCAGGTGGTCGCGCTCGGCGAGGTTGGGTGCCTTCTGGGCCGCCTCGGCGTACAGCCGTGCCGCCGTCGCCAGGTCGCCGTCGCGCTCGTGGAGGTACGCCGCCACCGCGGCGCGGCGAGGCAGTGAGCTGTCCAGCGCCGCGAGCGCCGCCAAACCGGCGCGCGGTCCGTCGGCCTCGCCGACGGCCACCGCGCGGTTGAGCCGGACGACCGGGCTGTCGGTCAGGCGCGCGAGCTCGTCGTACCACTCGACGATCTGCACCCAGTCGGTCTCCTCGGCGGTGGGCGCGTCGGCGTGGAGTGCCGCGATGGCGGCCTGGGCCTGGAACTCGCCCAGCCGGTCGCGGGCGAGGGCCGTCTGCAGGATCTCGACGCCCTCGGCGATCGACTCGGTGTCCCATTGGCCGCGGTCCTGCTCGGCGAGCGGCACCAGGCCGCCGTCGGGCGCGGTCCGGGCGGCGCGCCGGGCGTGGTGGAGCAGCATGAGGGCGAGCAGTCCCGCCACCTCGGGATGGTCGATCGCGGCCGCGAGCTTCCGGGTGAGCCGGATGGCCTCGGCGGCGAGGTCGACGTCGCCGGAGTAGCCCTCGTTGAAGACCAGGTAGAGGACGCGCAGCACGGTGGCGACGTCGCCGGGCCGGTCGAACCGCGCGCCGGAGACGGTGCGCTTGGCCCGGCTGATGCGCTGCGCCATGGTCGCCTCGGGCACCAGGTATGCCTGGGCGATCTGGCGGGTGGTCAGCCCGCCAACGGCGCGCAGTGTGAGCGCGACCGCGGACGACGGTGTCAGCGACGGGTGGGCGCACAGGAAGTAGAGACGGAGCGTGTCGTCCACCGCGGGCGCGGGCCCGGGCGCCGGCTCCTCGTCGAGGAGGTCCTCACGCCGGCGGCGGGCGGCGTCCGCCCGGGTCGCGTCGAGGAACCGGCGCCAGGCCACGGTGACCAGCCAGCCCTTCGGGTCCCGCGGCGGGTCGGCCGGCCAGACGCGGACCGCCTCGACCAGCGCGTCCTGCACGGCGTCCTCGGCCGCCGCGAAGTCGGCTCCGCGGCGGACGAGGATTCCGAGCACGCTCGGCGTGAGGCTCCGGAGCAGGACCTCGTTCACCTCGGAGCTCACTCCGTGATGGTGGGCGGCGCGGTCAGGAACGGGCGCACCTCAAGCCACTCGTGGATCGGCTTCCCACCCGCCCCGGGGGCGGCCGACAGGTCCCCGGCCAGCTCGACGGCGCGCTCGTAGCTGTCGACGTCGATCACCATCCAGCCGGCGATGAGGTCCTTGGTCTCGGCGAACGGGCCGTCGGTGACCGGCGGGCGACCCTCGCCGTCGTAGCGGACGAACATCCCCTCGGGGGCGAGTGCCTGACTGTCGACGAACTCGCCGGTCCCCTCCAGCCGGGCCGCGAAGTCGTGCATGTACTGCACGTGGGCCGAGATCTCCTCCGGCGTCCACCGCTCCATGGGCACGTCGTTGACCGGAGCCGGGGCGCCGCGGTAGTGCTTGAGCAGCAAATACTTGGCCATCGTGTTTCTCCTCGATGCTGGTGCGACCCATTGTGGTCGCGTTCACCACGGGGACGGAGCCGGTCATGAGTTCTCGACATCGCCGTCCGAATCTTTTTGGGTCTCGTAGACGAACCCGGGTGAGCCGTCTCGCGGTGTCCGGGTCCACGCCGTGGCGCGAGGGCGAGACGGAGCGAGGCCTTCCAAGATCAGCAGCGACCGGGCGACCGAATCGAGAGAGGGCCTCGCGGACGTCACCGTAGGTGTGGCCCTGACCCGTCATGTCACCAGTCGAGCGGTGGAGTGGACAGCCAGTACTCGGTCACGCGCCTCTCCCATCCTCCCCGTCTTCGAAGGACGGGGGATGAGGCCGAGGAGTCGTTCAGAGGCTCACCCCGGAGCGACGCGCGAGAGCACGCAAACCGGAAAGTCTGCTGTGGCGGTCCCGGTGAAGAAGATCGGCGATCACCTTCCGGGAACCCGTCCGCCGCATCTCCGAAGGGGCGACTTTCTCGGCGATCAGTAATGCACGCACCGCACGATCGGTCTTTCCCCAAACGGTGTATGCCTCGGCAATTCCCGTGTAGTAACTGGCGCGGCGTTCCAAGGTCGGAATCTCTTCCGGACCAACTTTCTTGGCGCGTTCTATGGCGGTTCCCACATCACCGAGAACAATAGATACACCGATCTTGTAAGTGACCACATGGCCAAGGCTGAGAACGAGCTTAGGCGCATGTCGCACGGCTTCTTCAGCCTCCTCAAGCATTCCGAGCGCGCTGTCACGGTCTTCCAGTCGAGCCGCGGCAATGGCACCCGTGGACATCAGCGCTCCATATGCGCCCCAGGCGGGGGCAGAGGCGGAGGAGAGGCGGGGGCGGAGCAGCTCCGCCGTACTCGCCGTGATGTCCCGCGCCTTGCCGTAATCCATGGCTCGATGAAAAAGACTGACCAGATCTCGGCGTGCTTCGCCAATGGCCCGGATATCGCCACCGGCGCGCGCAGCCTGCTCTCCCTGATGTGCGGCGATCCACGCGTACGGCGAGGCGCCCAGCTTGATCAACACTCGGGTCGTCAGATGGTAGACCTGTGCGGCCGTAGCCAGGTCGGCCGGGTCTGAGGCACCGCGGGCAACGAGAATCAACTCGGAAAGACTGTCGGCGAGATCGGTATAGCGGGCGGCAGTGAAATCTCTCCGGGCACGGGTGAGAGCACGGGCAAACGATGCGGGCGTGGAGGTGACCGCCGAGGCGTGGGCGTTGGGAATGAGGGCGTCACGCAGGAGCGCAACAGCTGTCGCGCTCTGGTCCGGCTGTCCCGTCCCATCGGTCAACCCGACTCCTGCGGCAAGCGCCGCGCTCTTGATGAACGTGCGTCGCTTCGTTGTCTTACCTCCCAAGCCTGCCCTGGCACGAGCGGCGCATTCACGTCCTCGCCAGCGTGATTTCCCTGGATCCCAAAACGAGTACCCATGAACCGGGTTTCCCTCTGGGGTGAATCAAGAGCGCATTTCCCCTCAAGCGCCTATCGGATACCTACTCAGGAGATCCTGCACCTGAGGCACGTCCGCATACGGTTTCAGCCGTGCCAAGACCACGTGAGCGCGCCGGGTAGTCCGATCGCTGGTGACAACCGTGGAAAGGTCCAGCATTCGCTGGGCCGCTTGTGCCGCCTCCTCGGGTTCGTTGGCATCGACAAGGGCGACGGCGAGCCATGACAGATACAGCGCGAGTTCTCTCGCGTGCGTGGCGTCGTACCGGCTGAGCACATCGCTAAGCAGAGGAACGGCCCGTAGCGGGCGTCGCAGTTCGGTGTAGGCGCGCGCTTCCATGATCTGCAACTCGTCCGCGTTCACCCAGTACAGATAGGCGGGCTCGTCGTCTCCGACGTCACCGACCAGAGCCGCAGTCGCCTCACCAAGCGCCTTCATTGCGGCTTGGGCCTCTCCCGCGCGAGTATGTGCCCAGGCGACGCGATCCCAGGACAGCGCGCGTATACGCGGGGATGCGTGGGGGCCGGCTGCGCGCAGGGCCGCGTAGGCGATTACAACACTTTCTTCGGCGTTACCCACATCGGCCATTTGGTAGGCCAGAGACCCGAGGATATTAGCCTCAAGGGTGCCGTCACCGGCCTCCCTCGCCGCACAGGCACCGAGGTGATAGGTCTGTACGGCCTGTTCGTTCTGGCCCGCGTCACTGGCGATCCAGCCGACGATCTGCGCCAGCTCACCTATGTTCCCGAGCAGAGCTCGACCCACATCCTCGGTGTGTGTGCTTCTGCGATAGAGCCGCACCGCCGCGTCAAGTTCGCGGAAAGCCGGTTGAATCAGGTCACTTCCAGCAAACACGTCATCGGCGAGCCTCAAAGCGTGGATGCGCGCGGAGAGATCTTTGACTGTGCTCATGTCAACCCGGCGGCCCGCCTGAACGGGAATTTGGGCGAGAGGATTGTCGTCCGGCATTATTCCCGCAAGCACCTGGGCAGGGGTCTTACGCGATGGCATGTCCCCATTGTGAAAAAGTTCGGCTTCACTCAGGTCGAATACGCGGCAGTAGAGAAGACGATATGGATCCTTGGGCTGATGCCTTCCCGCCTCCCAGTCCTTGATCATGCGGGCCAGAGACTCCCGAGTCGGCATATGGGCGCGGGTACGTTCGTCCGCCGCTTCGGCGAGCGCACGGGCCATCTGCTTCTGCGACCAGAGCCGGTTACGTCGTTCAGCGCGCAACCGCAACGCCCAGCCCGACATTTCATCCATTATGGCACCTCGGACGGTATCCAGGATTGTTCTCTCCCCCAGTCTCCCCTATTCCTCCCTGTCCGCGCGTACAGATAAGGCGATGTCATGGGAGGACCCAAAAGGCGGGACCCGCAGGCGCTGACACACCGTACGGGTCCCTCAATCGCATAATGGAGGTGCGACCTTGGGCAACTTTAAGGCTGTTCCACTTCCCGTCGATGAGGCCACGGCGGAAAGTCAGGACAGGGCGTTGGCCGTGGTGCAGCGGCTTCTCCAGGAGCGGGGAATCCGGGCACGTTGTCACCACACGATCGGCCTCGGGCTCTACGCCAATCGGATGGACGGCGTGGTCTGGCCGGACCGGCCCGCCCTGCGGTCGTGGACGGAGCGGTATCCGCCCGAGCTGATCGTGTCCGGCTCCCGGGGGTGGCGCGAGGCGACGGTGACCGTCGGGCCTCGGCCGGGCTGTTACCTGGTCTGCCTGCGCGATGCCCCCGATCCTCGGACGGTCGGGGAGGAGCGGCCGGAGAAGGTGGTGGAGCTGATCCTGGCCGCCGGTCCGAAGAGGGCGACGTGACGGCGCCGGTTCCCGGCCCGTGCCCGGCGGTGCGGGCGGCCGAGAGGCTGCGGCACGCGCTGACGCGCCACGGGATCGCGGTGGACGTGCACGGCGGGTACGGGCTGGCGCTGGTCTCGGTCTGGGCGGGCCTGGTGGTCTGGTCCAACGGCGACCGCCTCTGGTGGTGCGAGGGCTGGGACACCCGGTGGCACCGGCCGATCTACGCCTCCCACCGGGCGAGCGAACCGGAACAGGCCGCCGACCGGGTCGCCCGCTACTACGCCCGGCTCCGCGCCCAGCACCCCTACCCCCACCCGCCGCAGCCCCTCCGCGCGGACCCGATATGACCGGGGCGGCTCACGCCAGGCTCAGCCGGGTCAAGTCGAGCTGAGCCAGACCAGACCAGACCGGGCTGGGCTGGGCTGGGCTGGGCCGACTGCGGAACCGGGTGAGTCGGCCCACCCCATAGAGCCGGTACGGCAGCGCGGCCTTCCCCCGTTCCGCGTCGCCGTACCCGACCAGACTCCACCGTGTCCAGATCACCATGCCCGGGAGGTGGGCCACCCGGCCCTGACCACGGGATCGCCGGGCATCCCCGTCCATGCGGTCCGCGAGGGCGACCAGGACCCGCCGGAGGTCTCGGTGGGACCCGCACCCTCTCTCCGGGGTCGGAAAAGTGTCGGTGACAGAATGGGTGATCACGGTAGGGTTTCCACACATGCGGCTCTCCGAGGTCTGCTTCCGGTACTCCCGCCGGGATCCCTGGGTTCTTCGGGACGTCGAGCTCGCGCTCCGTCCCGGTTCCGTGGTCGAGGTCACCGGCCGCAACGGTGCCGGTAAGTCAACGCTGCTGCGGCTGCTGGCCGGGATCGTCCCGCCGTCCAGAGGCTCGATCTCCGGACAGCCCCGGACCGTCGGCTACGCCCCCGATGTCTTCCCGGTGAACCAGCCGTTCACGGTCATGGCCTACCTGACCCATCTGGCCGGAATCCGGGAGGTCTCGCCCCAGGGGATAGGAGAGTTGGCCGGGCGGCTGGACGCGGCCCCGCTGCTGGCCCGGCAGCTCGGCGACCTGTCCAAGGGCAGTGCCCAGAAGGTCGGGCTGATCCAGTCGCTGCTGGCCCGGCCGGACCTGCTGATCCTGGACGAACCCTTCGCCGGGCTGGACGCGCACACCCGTGGCGAACTCCCCGCGATCATCGGCGAGATCGCGGCGGCCGGCGGAACGGTCGTGGTGAGCGACCATCAGAATCAGCTTGACACCTTCCCCGGCGCCGAGCACTGGTTGGTCGGCGGTGGCACGGTCGCCGTCGAGGCCGGGGAACGGCCCCGGCAGGCGGTCATAGAGGTGCTCGTCGACGCCGACCGGGCCGACGAGGTCGAGCAGCGGCTCCAGGCGGACGGTTACACCACCCGGCGGACCGCACGGTGGACGGCGTGACCTCCTCCCCGCTGCCGAAAGTCTCCGCGGTGGAGGAGGCCGGAGGAAAATGATCCCCCTCGTCCGCTTCAAGCTGGCCGCCTACGCGCGGTCGCACCGCCTGCTCCAGCCGGTGATCGCACTGTTCGCGATGATGGTCGTCTTCTACTCCTCGCCCATCCCCGCGGGCAAGGAGCTGTCCTCCTACGGCGACTCGGCCGGGCTGCTCATCCTCGTCTTCGCCTGGGCCGCCCGGAGTCTGCTCGACACCGAGCCGCCCACCCAACGGCTGATCTCGATGACGGCCGCCGGTCGGCCTGGCCGGGAGGTGAGGGCCGGGCTGCTCGCCGCCCTCGCCGTCAACCTCGGCCTGACGGCGATCGCGGTGGCGCTGCCCCTGGTCCACGGCTTCACCGCCCTGCCGACCCCGGGTGACCTGCTGCTCGGCATCGGACTGCACCTGCTCGGCCTGAGCGTCGGAACGGCCCTGGGCGCGCTGACCAGCAAGCCGATCATGCCCTCCCCCGCCGTCTCGCTGCTGGTGCTGTTCGGCGGCTATCTCGCCATGCTGCTGCTCAGCCTGACTCCGGTGGGCGGTTTCACGGTGCCGATCATGCCGTGGATGCGCGCGGCCAACACCGGCGGACTCGACGCGGCCCTGCTCCCGCTCACCGCCGCGACACTCTTCTGGGCCTCGGCGGGGATGACCGTCTATGTACGGCTGCGCCGTACCCGCCCCTGATCCGGCCCTTTGATCCGGCTTCTACAGCGGACAACCCCGCGCACGGCCGTAGGACGGTGAACCTGCCTCGCCGCGGCCGTCTCCGACGGACGCCCCCCCCGACACGACCACCCCCGACAGACCATCTCGGGCACGGCCGTGTTCACCGGACCGAGGCCGACACGCCCGCCGGTTATCACGGTTCCCCGCCCGCAACCGCTGATCACCGAAAGTAAGATCACGAAAGTGAAGAGTAGTCGGATGGTGGTCCCGCTCACGAGAGCGGCGCCCGGCGGACCGCGCCGTGTCCTGTTGCTGATCGGACAGCTGGGGCTCGGCGGCACCGAGAAACAGGTCTTCCTCCTGGCCATGGGTCTTATCCGCAGCGGCGTGGCGGTCGATGTGGTGACGCTGCACTCGGGCGGCCCCTACCGTGATGAACTCGACCTCGCGGGTGTCCCCGTGCACCATGCCGGGTTCAGAGGGTTTTCCACCCTTAAGTTCCTCCCCCACAACCTGCTCGCGGCAGCACGCCTCGTCAGACTGCTACGGCGGCTCAGGCCGGATGTACTGCACGCCTTTCTGTACCACGGCTATGTGATCGGCGCGCCGATCGCCCGGCTCGCCCGGGTTCCTGTCGTGGTGGCCGGACGGCGCAGCCTGAGCGACTTCAAGCGGGACAGCCGCTGGGTCTACGCGCTGGAGCACGTCACCACCCGGCTGACGCGGCATGTGGTGGCCAACGCCGCGGCCGTCGCCGAGGACGCCAGGACGGTGGAGGGCATCGCCCCCCGGAAACTCAGCGTGATCTACAACGGCCTGCCCGAGGCCGCCTTCCTCCCCAGCACGACGGCCCAGATCGTCACCGATCTGCCGGTCCTGTTCTGCGCGGCCGGCCTGAACGCGCACAAGGGGCACCGCTTCCTCGTCGAGGCCGCCGCCCTGCTCGCCACCCGGGGCACACCGTGCACGCTGGTGTTCGCGGGAGAGGGTCCCGAACGCGACACCCTCCTACGACAGGCGGCGGGCTACGGCGTGGACCTGCGCCTTCTCGGCCGGCGCAGGGACATCAAGGCCCTGATGAACCGGGCGTCCGCGGTGGTACTCGCCTCACTCTACGAGGGGATGAGCAATGCGATCATGGAAGCGATGGCGGCGGGCAGGCCGATCGTCGCCACCGAGGTGGGCGGGACCCGCGAACTGCTGAGCGGGCGCGGCCTGCTGGTGCCTCCGGCGGACCCTCGGGCGCTGGCCGACGCCCTGGAGCGCGTACTGCACGACCCCTCTCTGGCGGCCTCGCTCGGCACCGCCGCCCGCGCCTGGGCGCTGGACAACCTCTCCCTGGACTCCATGATCGGTCGGCACCTGGCTCTCTACCGGCGCCTCCTGGAGAAGCGATGCGCGAGATAGCGGGAGCCGTCTCCTCCCTCGGGGGGGAATCCGGAGAGGGCCCTCACCACCTCTCCCCCGGCCAGGCACTTCGGCAACCGTTCGCCGGCTCGGTGGCGTTTCCCGGCCTCCCGGTGGCCGGAATGATCCGGAACCGGACCCACTCTCCCATGCGTCCGACCGCGGGCGGCCATCCGGAACAGCGGCCCGCGTGAGCGCTCCGGCGGTCCCTCCCACCGCGACCGGACACCAGCGGGACGGAGCCGCCACCCGCCTGGCCCACCTGCTCCTCACCCGCCTGACGCTCGTCGTGGCCGGGGGCCTCACCAGTGTCATCGTGGCCCGCGCCCTGGGGCCGGGTGACCGCGGCGCCTACTGGGTGATCGTCACCATCGCGACCACGGCGACGGCCATGGGGAACCTGTCGGTGGAGCAGTCGCAGACGGCCCTGTGGGCACAGGAGGGCAACCGCCCGGCGATCACGGCGAACGCCCCGTGGCTGGGACTCGCCGTGGGCGCGGTGGCCGCGTTCGCCGCCCTGCTTCTTACCGGTCCGGGTACGGTGCCCACCGCGGACCGGTCCTCGCTGGTCTGGGGCCTGGCCGCGGTGCCTCTCATGATGGCGATCGTTTACGTCAACAACGTTCACGTCCTGCACGCCCGGACCGGGGTGGTCAACCGGGGTTCGCTGGCCGGGGCGGCGCTCCAGTGCTCCGCGCTGGTGACGCTCGGGCTCCTCGGGCGTCTCACCGTCGAATGGGTCGTGATCATCTGGACCGTCTCCACCGCGGCGAACCTCATGCTGCTGCTGCCGTCCCTGCCCGTGTGCCGCCCGCGCGACCCGCTGCTGGTCCGCCTGACGCTGTCGCGCGGGCTCCGTTACCATCTGGGCTCCGTCTGTCACTTTCTGCTGCTCCGGCTCGACGTCCTGATCCTGAACGCCATGAGCACGTCGGCGGCGGTGGGGATCTACTCCATGGCGGTGACGCCGGCCGAGCTTCTGCGGGCCATGACCGACGCGGTGGCCCAGGTCGCGTTGCCCCGGCAGATGGAGTCGAGCGAGGAGACGGCCGCGGCGTACACGGCGCGGACGATCCGGATCACCGTTCTCCTCGCCGCCGTGTCGATCGTCCTGTTCTGCCTGGCGGGCCCGTTCCTGGTGATCGCCGCCGCCGGACCGGCCTTCGCCGAGTGCGTCACCCCGATGCTGGTCCTCGCGCCGGGCCTGGCGGCCATCGCGGCCACCCGCCCGGCCGCGGTCTACCTGCTCCGCCTCAACCTGCCGGTTCTCACCTCGCTGATGTACGGCGGGGCGCTGCTGGTGAACCTCGTCCTGAACATCCTGCTGATCCCCGGGATGGGCGTCGCGGGGTGTGCCCTGGCGTCCACGGCCGCCTACACGGCACTCGCCGCGACCCAGGTGGGCTGGTTCGCACGCTCGACGGGGGTTCCGCTGCGACGGCTGAGCCCGGGTGCCGCCGAGACGCGCGAGATCATCGGTCGGCTCCGCGGGTTCCTGCGCGCCGACTGACCCGGCCCCGCCGGAACACGTACCCGTCACGGCCAGGCCCGCCTCCACATGTCGTGAGGTGGAGGAGAACGAGGTCATACGCGCGGGCGCGGCGATGTCCCGGGCGGTGCCTCGTATGCCGCTCCGGAATGCCGGGCGCCGAGCAGTGCCCCCAGACAGACCCAGGCCGACGTGCTGACCATCAGATTCGCCAGCGGGTTGCCGAACAGCAGCACGACCGCGTAACCCACCACCACCCCGGCGAGAATGTGCCCGTGCGCGCCCTCGGCCCGGCGGATCCCCCGGCAGATGACCAGCGCCAGCAGCAGCGCCGAGACGATGCCCGCCTCGGCGGCCAGCCGCAGGTAGTCGTTGTGCGTGTTGATGAAGATGCCCAGCTCCGGGGAGCGGGCGGCCTGCCCGGGAAAGCTGCCGTAGCCCATTCCGCGGAGTGGGTACTCGGCGGCCAGCCGGACGGCGAGGACGGCGGACTCCCCCCTGACCTCGTTGTTGCGCTCCAGCTCGGTCATGCTGCGGACGCCGCTCACGTTGAGCGTCCCGGGCGCGGCGGCGACCCCCACCGTCATGGCCACGATCGCCGGTACGAGCAGGAACCGGGCACGGCGCGAGCCGCGCAGCAGCGCCACGGCCGCCAGGCCGGCCATGGCCGCGAACAGCGCGCCCCGTGACTGGGTGGCGATGAGCGCGGACAGCGTGATCACGCCGGGAGTCGCCCAGAGCGGCGCGCGCCGGAGAGCCGCGACAGCGAAGGAGACCACCGTGGGGAAGACCAGCAGGCCCCCCAGATAGTTCGGGTTCAGCCCGAACCCCTGCAGCCGGTTCCCGGTCTGAACGTCGCCGACGAAGAGCGCCGCAACCGCGACAGCCGTACCGGAGATCACGATCGCCGTCAGGAGCCGGCGTGGAGAGGGCGGCGCCGCGGCGGAGACGGCGAGGACCAGCAGTCCGGCCACCACCTGCGCCATGTTGTGGAAGGCGTCGTAGTCCGGGGCCCGCGCTCCGGCGGGAAAGACCCAGCTGACCACCAGCAGCAGGGCGAGGAGCGCCACGATCACATGCTCAGGGCCACCCCTGACCCGCGCGGGGAACCTCAGGCACATGACAGCCGTCACGAACGCCAGCAGCGGAGTGGTCCACCAGGGCAGCCCCACCACGCCGCCGACGACGGCCAGCGGCGGCAGGAGCAGCCCGCCGCGCCACGGACGCCATACGAACGCGAGCACGCAGGGTCCGAGAATCACCGCGACCGTCGGCCAGGGGTACCACATCATTCCGGCGATGAGGAAAGGCACGGCGAATATCGCCGACATGATGACGGAATTCGGCAAAGGCCGTTTCGGCGGCACAGTTCCTGTCACCACGGCCGGTATTTCACCGCCTCGACGCCTTCCTCATCCGTGTCAATCTCGCCGCAAAGAGTGCTCACACACAGCGTGTTGCCTGGGAGCCCTCAAGCGATGATCTATAACGTATCGCAGTCGATCTATCACACCACGAATGCAACGCCGGGTGTGGCCAGGTGAGCAATCGGCGGCAGGCGCACGAAAAACGCGGTAAACACCGAATACCCGATACCAGCGGAATAGGTGTCAGCAAATTCGTTCCGGCCACCACCGTTTCCCGCCGGCAACCATCCCGAGAGACGGAGTTCCGCAGTGAATCTGCTCTCCTATCTGTGGCTCATACGGAAGAACTGGCCGTTTATCACCGGAACACTGGCGCTGTCCATCGTGGCGGCGCTGGCCCTGACCGCCGTCATGCCCCCGGCCTACGCGGCGAGTGTCTCCATGATGGTCTCCGCCAGCAACCAGGAGGGGGGCACGGTCACCGCCTACCAGGCCGCCCTGCTCTCCCAGCAGCGCATGCAGTCATACGCGAACCTGCTCACCAGCAGAAGGGTGCTCCAGGCCATCGCCGGGGGCGGGGACGTGGAGAAGCTGCGTAAGAACATCGTGGCCGAGGCCGTACCCGACACCGTGCTGCTGCGCGCCACCGTCACCGACGGCGATCCACACCGCGCGGCGCAGCTGGCCGATTCCCTCAGCCGAGCCTTCGCGGAACTGATCGACGACCTCGAACGCCCCGCTCAGTATCCGGACGGAGCAAGGGTGAGCGTCTCGGTGGTCGACCGGGCGCAGGTGCCGTCCGCGCCGGTCAGACCCCGGTTGCCGGTCAACGTGGCGCTGGGCGCGCTGATCGGCCTGGTGGTCGCCGGAGGCACGATCATCGCGAGAGACCTGCTGGACACGACGATCAAGACCCATGAGGGGCTGCGGCAGGCCACCGGGGTACCGGTGCTGGGAGAGATCGGCTACGAGCAGAGCGCCCGGCGGTACCCGCTGATCACCGGACGCGACCGACCCTCCACCCGGGCCGAGGCATTCAACACTCTGCGGACGAACCTTCAGTTCATGGACGCAGAGCACAGGCCCAGGTCGCTGGTGGTGATCAGTTGCCTCCCCGGCGAGGGCGTCTCCTCGGTCTCCGGAAACCTCGCCGTCACCCTGGCCGAGGCGGGGTGGCGGGTAACCCTGATCGACGGTGACCTGAGGCGGCCGAGCGTCGGCGACTACCTGGAGGTCGGCGACCGGCCCGGACTGACCGACGTTCTGGCCGGTCGAGCCGAGGCGCCCACGGTGACACGGCGGTGGGACGGGCCGACGGGCCGTCTGTCCGTACTGCCCAGCGGGCCGCTGCCGGCCAACCCGAGCGTACTGCTCAGCTCCCCGCCGATGCGCCTGCTGATCGACGAACTCGCCGGGGCCTGTGACATCGTTATCGTCGACACGCCGCCGCTGCTGTCGGTCACCGACGCGGCGGCGCTCGCGGCGATCTGCGACGGGACACTGCTGGTGGCCGGGTACGGCGGGCCGTGCCGGCAGGACATCGCCCGCGCGCTGGACCTGCTGTCCGCCGTCGGCGCCCGCCTGGTGGGGACCGTGCTGAACGCCGTGCCCAACCGCCGGGACGACGCCCGTGACTACACCGCCCGCGCCCCGGCGGAGCCCGGCCTGACCACCGTTCCGCCTCCGAAGGACCTCTGAGTCAGCGCGGACGGCCGCGGAGACGACCGGCTGGGAAACGGAGGGGAAGCGGCACCGGCCGTCCCCCCTCACCGGCGTCGTCTCCTACGCCGTTCCCACCTGAACCGGGCCTATTCGGCGGCGGCGAGCTGGCCGCAGGCGCCGTCGATCTCGCGGCCCCGGGTGTCGCGGACGGTGACCGGGACGCCGTGGAACTCCAGGCGGCGGACGAAGGCCCGCTCGTCCTCGGGGCGGGAGGCGGTCCACTTCGAACCCGGGGTCGGGTTGAGCGGGATCAGGTTGACGTGCACGAGCCTGTTCTTGATCAACCTGCCCAGCAGGTCGGCCCGCCACTCCTGGTCGTTGATGTCCTTGATCAGGGCGTACTCGATGGAGACCCGGCGCCCGGTCTTGGCGGCGTATCCCCAGGCCGCTTCGAGGACCTCGGCGACCTTCCAGCGGGTGTTGATCGGAACCAGGGTGTCACGTAGTTCGTCGTCGGGCGCGTGCAGGGAGAGCGCCAGCGTCACCGGCAGGCCCTCGTCCGCGAGCTTGCCGATCGCGGGGACCAGGCCGACGGTGGAGACCGTGACGCCCCGGGCGGAGATGCCCAGGCCGTGGGGGACGGGTTCGACCATCCGGCGCACGGCTCCGATCACGGCCCGGTAGTTGGCGAGCGGCTCGCCCATGCCCATGAAGACCACGTTGCCGACCCGGCCGGGACCGCCCGGGACCTCGCCGGCGGCCAGGGCCCGCGCTCCGGCGACGACCTGCTCGACGATCTCGGCGGTGGTCATGTTCCGGGTCAGGCCCGCCTGGCCGGTGGCGCAGAACGGGCAGTTCATGCCACAGCCGGCCTGGGAGGACACGCACATGGTGGTGCGGTCGGTGTAGCGCATGAGGACGGACTCGACCAGCGCGCCGTCGAACAGCCGCCAGAGCGTCTTGCGCGTGGTGCCGCCGTCGGTCGTCATCTCCCGGACGGAGGTCAGCAGCCTGGGGAAGAACGCGGTGGCGAGCTTCTCCCTGGCCGCGACCGGAAGGTCCGTCATGAGCTCGGGGTCGCCGTTGAGCTTCTCGAAGTAGTGCCGGGAGAGCTGGTCGGCGCGGAACGGCTTCTCGCCCAGCTCGGCGACGGCCGCCCGGCGCTCGGCCATGGTCAGGTCGGCCAGGTGACGCGCGGGCTTGGCCCTGCGGGGCGCCACAAAAGTGAGCTGGCCGGGTACGGGGGCCCCGGTCGGGCTGGCAGTCGACACGTCCAAAAGCCTTCTCTCGACGGTTGTGCGAATACTCGGAGCGGCGCTCGCCCCTGCTCTAGAGTCCGGAGGTATGGCGACAATCCGCTCCAGGGGTGAGCGGGGAGACGGCGTCGAGATCGTGCTCACCGACGTCAATCCCTATGGGAGCCGCACCCTGGTGGTCGAAGGCGACGAGACCTCATCGGTAGCTTACCTGTGCGGGCCGGAGGGCACGGTGCACGGAGCCGTGTGGCTGGCCAATCACGGCCAGGCCCCGGAGACCGCCGACCCGGACCGCCTGGCCTCCGGGCTGCCCCCGGTGGCTCCCCGGGCGAACACCCGGCGTCCCGGCGGCAGGCCGCCGCCGGCCGGGTTGCGGACGCTCTGGTTCGAGGAGGGCGACGGCGTCGCCCTGTACGAGAACGACGAGCTGCTGGCGGTCATTCCCGGCTGGGCCGACATGAGCAGGGACATGCCGGGTTACTCCCTCGACGCGGTGGGCGAGTGGCCCTTCGCCTGGTCGCTGGAGGACGCCTTGGAGGGGCTGGCGCCCCGGCTGGCCAAGGCGCGGGCCTACTGGGACTGGCGTGGCGGCGACGGCACCTGGGCGACGTTCCAGCAGTTCGTGATGGGTCATCTGGACCGGAAGATCGGTACGGCGGGCAGGTTCTGGGACGCGGGCGGCGAGCGGATGCCCACGGTGGGCATCACCGAACGGCCGCCGGAGCGGGGGCGCGAGCACACGATCCTGTCCACCGTGGGAATGAGCTGCCAGCGAATGCCCACCGTGGAGCAGTACATCGAGCAGCCGGAGGCCCACGCCCGGGTGGAGCTGGCCGTGGCCACCCCCGGCGACCCGCGCGACGCGGCCAGGCTCTTCCTGTGGCTGGGCCAGTATCCCTGGCACTCGGTCACCTGGCTGGGCCACGGGCACACCGCGAAGTGGTATCACCGTCCTGAGACGTTCCCGCTGGGCTCCGGCTACAGCGGCGTCGTCATGCTGACCGGGCTGCCGGGCCTGCCCGACCTGTCGGGCTTCGCCTTCGGAGGGGAGGCCGTGCAGTGGCTCTGGCTGGTCCCGATCACCGCGGAGGAGCTGCGCCTGGTCGCCGAGTCCGACTACCGGGCGCTGCTTCCCCGGCTGTCGGCCGACCGGCTCACACCGGGAGGGTGAGGCCGCCGGGCCGGACCTTCCCGGCTCGCGGCGAGGAGGTGAGTCATCCGCGGCAGGGCCTCGGTGCCGGTGACAGCCGCCCCGCTCGCGGTGGGGGATGGGGCTCCAGGTCAGGACCGGCCCCGCGCACGGCGAGAAGGCGAAACCTCCGGGCCGGGCCCCCGCGGAGCTCGGGACCCTGCGGAGCCCAGGGCGTGAGGGCTCAGAGCAAGAGAGTGAGCAGCGCCCAGACCGGGACCAGCGCGGCGACGAGGGAGTCAAGGCGGTCCATCAGACCGCCGTGGCCCGGGAGCACGCTGCCCATGTCCTTGACGCCGAGGTCCCGCTTGATCACCGACTCGACGAGGTCTCCGAGGGTGGCGAAGACCACCACGACCGCGCCGACCAGCACGCCCTTCCAGACCGCGCCGTGCAGCAGCCACGCCACCAGCCAGCCTCCCACGGCCATGCAGGCCAGCGCCGACCCGGCGAAGCCCTCCCAGGTCTTCTTGGGGCTGATCAGCGGGGACATCTTGTGCTTACCGAGGGATATTCCTGCGAAATATCCACCTATGTCACTCGCGACCGTGGTGGCGATGAAGACGACCACCAGGTCCGCGCCGTGGCGCGGATCGGCGAGCAGAAGCGCCACGAACCCGGCGAGCATGGAGGGGTAGATCGTGACCAGGAGGGTGGCCGAGACGTCCCGGACGTAGCCCTCGGTGCCCTGGAACATCCGCCAGACCATCATCACCAGCGCGGTCGCCGCGAAGACGCCCAGCAGCCAGGCGGCCCCGCCCAGGTAGGCGCCGACGATCATGGCGGCCATCCCGGCCAGGACCGGGATCATCGGCACCTTGATGTCCCTGGCCTCGAACGATCTGACCAGCTCCGTCACGCCGATGCCCACCGCCGCGATCAGCACGGCCAGGAAGAGCACCTTGACGAGATAGAGGGAGGCGATGATGACCGCTCCCAGACCGGCGCCCACCGCGATCGCGACGGGAAGGTTCCGGCCGGTTCGGCTACCGCCCGCCGCAGATTCCAAGGGGTCCTACTCTCATACGCGAAATCCCTGTCCCGCGCGGAAGGACCCGCACGGGACAAGGATCACGGCTCAGACTTCGAGCAGCTCGGTTTCCTTGTGCTTGAGCAGCTCATCGATCTTGGCGACATGCTTCTGGGTGAGGTCGTCGAGTTCCTTCTCGGCGCGACGCACCTCGTCCTCGCCGGCCTCGCCGTCCTTGACCATCTTGTCGAGGGTCTCCTTGGCATGGCGGCGGATGTTCCGGATGGAGACCTTGGACTGCTCCGCCTTGGTCCGGGCGATCTTGATGTACTCCTTGCGGCGCTCCTCCGACAGCTCGGGGAAGGCCACCCGGATGACCTGACCGTCGTTGCCGGGGTTGACGCCCAGGTCGGAGTTGCGGATCGCCTTCTCGATCGCGGCCATCGAGCTCCTGTCGAAGGGCTGGATGATGACCATGCGAGCCTCGGGGACGTGGAACGAGGCCAGCTGCTGAATGGGAGTGGGTGTCCCGTAGTATTCAGCGCTGATCTTGTTGAACATCGACGGGGTGACTCGGCCTGTGCGGATGGCTGCGAAGTCCTCCTTCGCCACCACAACGGCCTTCTCCATCTTTTCCTCGGCTTCGAGGAGGGTTTCGTCGATCACAGCGGCTCCCTGCCTTCTCGGTCACTCACCATTGCACACTCGCTTCGCGGGGTGTTCTCCGGCCGGAGGCACGCTCCAGCGGACACGCGTCGCCCCCGCTCCGCTCACCGTGGTCAGGCTCGCTCCCCGTCTTTTGGGTCGCGCGCCGTTCCCCGGCGGCTTCGCGGGGTGTCCTCCCACCGGAGGCACTCCCCCGGCGGACACGTATCGCCCCCGCTCTGCTCGCCGCGGTCGGGCTCGCTTCCTATTTCCCTGCCGGACTCACCAGCGTGCCGATCTTCTCACCACGCACCGCCCGCAGGATGTTGCCCTCACCCATGAGGTCGAAGACCACGATCGGCAGACCGTTGTCCATGCACAGGCTGATCGCGGTGGCGTCCATGACGCCGAGACCACGGGTCAGCACCTCACCATATTCGAGGTGGTCGAACCGGACGGCATCGGGGTTCTTCCGGGGGTCGGCGTCGTAGACACCGTCCACCTGGGTGCCCTTGAGCAACGCCTCGGCGCCGATCTCCAGCGCGCGCTGCGCGGCGCAGGTATCGGTGGAGAAGAAGGGCGAGCCGAGCCCGGCCCCGAAGATGACCACGCGCCCCTTCTCAAGGTGGCGGATGGCGCGGCGGGGCAGAAAGGGCTCGGCGACCTGCTGCATGGTGATCGCCGTCTGGACGCGGGTGTCGATGCCGCGCTTCTCCAGGAAGTCCTGGAGGGCCAGGCAGTTGATGACCGTACCGAGCATGCCCATGTAGTCGGCCCTGGCGCGATCCATACCCCGCTCGGACAGGGCGGCGCCGCGGAACATGTTGCCACCGCCGACCACGACCGAGACCTGAACGCCCTCGCGGACCGCCTCGGCGATCGAGTCGGCCAGATGGCCGACGACGCCGGGATCGATGCCCAGTGGCTCACCGCCGGCGAAAGCCTCGCCGGACAGCTTCAGCATGACGCGTTTCCAGCGGAGCGGACCCGAATACGACGAAACCGCCGACGTAGCGGGTCCTGGATTCTCCTGCACGGCGGCGGCCTCCTCGTTTAGCACTCTGATGAGAGAAGCTGGGTCAAACCTAGGCCTGGCCGACCTTGAAGCGGACGAAGGCCTGGACCTGAACACCGTTCTCGTCGGCGAACTTCGCAATGGACTTCTTGTTGTCCTTGACGAACGCCTGCTCAAGCAGGGTGAAGTCCTTGTACCAGCCGTTGATCCGGCCATCGACGATCTTACCGACGGCGGCCTCGGGCTTGCCCTCCTCGCGGGTCATCTCCTCGAAGAGCGCGCGCTCCTTCTCGATGACGTCGGCGGGGACCTCGCCGGGGCTGAGGTACTTGGGGGCCATCGCGGCGGCGTGCTGGGCGATGTCCTTGGCGACCTCGGCGTTCGCACTGTCGAGCTGGACGAGCACGCCGACCGTCGGCGGGAGCTGCGGGTCGGTCTTGTGCATGTAGGCGCCGACGAAGCCGCCCTCAAGCAGCGCGAACCGGCGAATCTCGATCTTCTCGCCGAGCGCGGCGTTGGCCTCGTCCAGGTGCTCCTTGACGGTCTTGCCGTCGAGCTCGGACTCCAGCAGGGAGGGCACGTCGGCCGGCTTGGCGGCCAGGATGTGCGCGACGACCTGGGCCGCGAGCTCCTGGAAACGCTCACCCTTGGCGACGAAGTCGGTCTCGCAGTTGAGCTCAAGCAGCGCGGCGGCGGAGTCGCCGTCCTGCTTCAGGGCGACCAGGCCGTTGGAGGCGGTGCGGGCCTCACGCTTGCCGACGTCCTTGGCGCCCTTGAGGCGCAGGAGCTCGACGGCGCGGTCGAAGTCGCCGGTGGACTCCTCAAGAGCCTTCTTACAGTCCATCATGCCGGCGGCGGTCAGCTCACGAAGCCGCTTGACGTCGGCCATGTTCACGGAAGCCATTGTCTTTTCCTCGTGGGAATCGTCGTGGATCGGGTGGGTGCGCTCGTGACGAGCGCACCCACCCGGAAAGGGCCTTGCGGGTCGTACGGCTGCGCCGTACGAGAAGGGCCTGGACCTACTTGCCGGCGTCCGCGACCTCGGCGGCCGGAGCCTCGGCCTCGGCGGCGTCGTTCTCGGCGACCGGAGCGGCCTCGGCGCTTTCAGCCACCTCGACGACCTCGGCGGCCTCGACCGTCTCGGCTGCGGGGGCCTCGGCAGCGGCGGCGGCCGGGGCGGTCTCAACCCGGGCGAGCAGCTCCTGCTCCCACTCGGCCAGCGGCTCGGCGCCACCGGCGACGGCCGGCTTGTCGTCGCCACGGCCGGCACCGGCGCGGGCCATGAGGCCGGCGGCGACGGCGTCGGCGACGACGCGGGTCAGCAGGCCGACGGCGCGGATGGCGTCGTCGTTACCCGGGATCGGGTAGTCGACCTCGTCCGGGTCGCAGTTGGTGTCGAGGATCGCGACGACCGGGATGTTGAGCTTGCGGGCCTCGCTGATCCCGATGTGCTCCTTCTTGGTGTCGACGACCCACACCGCGCTGGGAACACGGGACATGTCGCGGATGCCGCCGAGGGTGCGCTCCAGCTTCTCCTTCTCGCGGCGGCGCATGAGGAGCTCCTTCTTGGTGAGCCCCGACGCGGCCACGTTGTCGAAGTCGAGCTCCTCAAGCTCCTTCAGACGCTGGAGCCTCTTGTGCACGGTGGAGAAGTTGGTGAGCATGCCACCCAGCCAGCGCTGGTTGACGTACGGCATGCCGACCCGGGCGGCCTGCTCGGCGATGGCCTCCTGGGCCTGCTTCTTCGTGCCGATGAACATGATCGTGCCGCCGTGCGCGACGGTCTCCTTGACGAAGTCGTAGGCCCTGTCGATGAAGGCCAGCGACTTCTGGAGGTCGATGATGTAGATGCCGTTGCGCTCGGTGAAGATGAAGCGCTTCATCTTCGGGTTCCAGCGACGCGTCTGGTGACCGAAGTGGACGCCGCTTTCCAGCAGCTGCCGCATGGTGACGACGGGGGTGGACATGTGATTGTCCTCCAGGTCGGAGCGCCCATCTCTGGGCGCTGTTCTCGGTTGGCGCGGCGACCCGCGGTCGCCGCCCTGATGCTCCGAACCGGCTCCTGCCGGGCTCTCACCCGGACCGAGGGGACGATTCTCGAAGGGGCATGCGAAGTTGGCCTGTGAGTAACAGGCCATCGAAAAGTCTACCCTCAGCCGGACCGCACCCTGACCTCAACAGGACCCCAACGGCCTCAGCGCGTCAACCGATCCCCCTCCGCGCCGACAAGGAGATCCGTACGACCATCCACCACGGAACCCGACTACACGCCCACACGCCACAGAAACCACCGCACGACCACACACGACAGGACACATCACACACCCACGCACCACGGAAACCGCCGCACTGCCACGCGCCACAGGACACGCCACACGGCCACGCATCACAGGGCAGACCGCGCGGTCACACGTCACCGGGCGCGGTCACGCGTCACCCGGCAGGCCGTGCGGCCGCCGCTCGACGCGCGGGAAGAGGTTCACCTGCGCCTCGGAGATCCTTACCCCCGCCGGGGCCCCCGCCCGGTCCCTGGCGGTGATCAAGTAGGGGGCGAGCAACTCGTCGATCCGCCGCCTCAAGGTCATCAGCTCCTCGGCGTCCACCAGCAGGACCGTACGGCCGAACCCCGCCGCCTCCCGCCACTCGCGGGACTCGCGGTCGAGGTTGTTCAGGGCGCGGGTCGCCTCGTCGGCCGCCTGGTCGCGCACCGCCTTGATCAGCAGGTCCTTGGCCGCCCGCACCTCGGGCCGGTCGTCCGGCTCGGGGGTGATGGTCATGTCGCCCCGGGTGGACCGCCACAGCCGCTCCCTGCCGTCGCCGCGCGCCGGCGCGTCCTCGGCGAAGCCGTACTTGGCGAGCATTCGCAGGTGGTAGCTGGCCGCGCTGGGCGTGACCCCCACGACCTCGGCGACCTCGGTCGCGGTGGCCGCCCCCTCCGCCTGGAGCCGGTTCAGGATCGCCAGCCGCGCCGGATGGGCCAGCGCGCGCATCGCCTTGGGGTCGGTGAGCGGCCTGCGTGCCTCGGTCATGCGCAAACCGTACCCACTCCAGGTCTGAAGGATTGCCTTCATAATTATGAAGGATTACCTTTACAGTTATGAAACGTTTCCTTCGGAAAAAGAGATGATCCCCGTGCTCCACCCCGCCCCCCTGTGGAGGGAGCGCGACTACCGGCTGCTGCTCGGGGCCCGCGCCATCTCCGACACCGGCACCGAGATCTCCCGGCTGGCCCTGCCGCTGACCGCCGCCGTCCTGCTCGGCGCCTCCCCCGCCCAGATGGGGATGCTGACCGCCGCGACCTCGCTGCCCTATCTGCTGATCGGGCTCCAGGCGGGCGCGCTCGCCGACCGGGTGAGACGCCGCCGGCCGATCATGGTCGCCTGCGAGGCGCTCTCGGCCACCACGACGGCCACGGTCCCGCTGGCCTGGGCCGCCGGGACGCTGACCGTGTCCTGGCTGATCGCGGTGGCGTTCATCATCGGCGCCTGCTCGGTGGTCTTCCGCGCCACGAACTTCCCGCACCTCGTCACGGTGGTCCACGAGAGCCGGCGGACCGAAGCCCTCGCGGGCCTCCAGTCGGTCTACTCCCTGGCGGGCGTCGGAGGCCCGGGGCTGGCCGGGCTGCTCGTCCAGCTGATCGGCGCGCCGCTCACCATCCTGGGTGACGCGGTGTCGTTCCTGGTGTCGGCGTTCCTGATCCGGGAGATCAGGGCGCCGGAGCGGCACACCCCCGCTCCCCCGCGCGGCATGTGGACCGAGATCCGCGAGGGCCTGAACGCGGTGGCCACCCACCCGACGCTCCGCACCCTCTGCGGCTGCGGCATCACGATCAACTTCTTCGCCGCCGCCTACATGGCCGTGTTCATGATCTACGCGCTGAACGTGCTCGGTCTGAGCGGGGGACTGATCGGCGCGCTCACCGCGTTCGCCGGGGTCGGCGGTCTGCTCGGCGCCGCCGCCGTCCCGCGCCTGGCCGGACGGTTCGGCGAGAACCGGATTCTGGTCCACTCGGTGCTGTTCTTCCCGCTCAACTACGTGACCGCGGCGGTCGCCTCCGGCCCGCCATGGGCCGCGTTCCTGCTCATGTCCACCAGCGCGGTGCTCACCGGCGCGGCCATCGTGGCCTTCGCCGTCTGCTTCGGCGCCGTCGTCCTCCGCGAGACCCCGGCCGAACTGCAGGGCCGCGTCAACGCCACCAACACCTTCGTGATCCAGGGCGTTCTCGCCCTCGGCGGCCTCACCGGCGGCGTACTCGGCGAACTGCTGGGGCTACGACCGGTGCTGTGGATCGGCGCGGCCGGGGTTTTGCTCACGGTCCCGTGGATCCGGCTCTCCCCACTGGGCCGTTCCGGCGCAGCGGGATGACGGTGAAACCGGCAGGGCGATGAAACCGGCGAGCACCCGCCACCTCCCACCTTCGATCAATCAGCCTCACCTCAATCAGCCGAACTCCATGACGTCCGCAGACGGGTAACGTCCCCCGTCCCCCGCCCCCGCAGTTGTCCCCGGCCCCGCCCTCGCACCGCCCCCCAGAGATTCCAACCCCACATCCCTGTCCCCAGAATCGGCGGGGCCGTACGGCCCATCCACAGAATCCGGTTCGGCCCACTCACAGCCGACGCGGGTCCCCCACCCTCAGACAGGTGAGTTTCCTACGCCTCTTCGGGGCGCGAGCCCTGCTGTCCGCACTGCTGCTCACCGTTCCGGGCGCCGAAGGCGCACACGACACGAGCACCCGGATGAGTCAGGCCCCGATACGCCATCGAAGGGCCCCGGCATCCCGAGCCACTCCGATGCCTCCAGCGGCTCCAGCACGCCTATCACTCCCAGCATCTTCAGCACCTTCGACGCTCCCCACGCCCCCTGCGTCCACGGCGCTCTCGCCATCCCCGGCACCTTCGACATCCCCGGCTCGCTGGGGCCGGCCGCTCGCAGGCAGCCCCAGCGTGCTCCGCCGCTTCACTCCTCCCGCGCAGCCGTGGCTGACCGGCCACCGTGGAGTCGATCTGGCCGCGACACCCGGCGCGGAGGTTCGCGCGGCGGGCGCCGGGACGGTCGGCTACGCGGGACCGTTCGCGGAGCGGGGTGTGGTGACCGTGCTCCACCCCGGTGGCCTGCGTACGACCTACCTACCTGTCCAGCCGTCCGTACGGCGCGGCCAGGTGGTGGACCGGGGCGAGGTCATCGGCGTCGTTCAGGACGTCCCCGGCCACTGCCCGGCCACCTGCCTGCACTGGGGCCTGCTCCGCGACCACCTGTATCTCGACCCGCTGCTCCTGCTGGGCCAAGGTCAGGTCAGACTGCTGCCTCTCCGGCCAGGAAACCACGAATAAACCGGGGCGGCCGCCCCACAGGACTCTCCGATGATGTACACCGGGTTACGCATCATTCACCGGCGCCGGGCGGGCCGGTGACCCCCTCACCGCACCGGCTCGGTAAACGGACAACCAACCCCACAGATAAGTGGACAACCAACCCAGTGGGTGGACAGCCTGACGGGCAAATGGGCGGCAACCAATCCTGCGAGGATATGGGAAACCAACTCAGGAAAAACAGCGTAGGCGACTCAGAAAAAGCAGGGTAAACGACCAACTCGGCGAAGAATCGAAGTGAACGGCCAGCCTGGTCAAGACATGAAGAGCGAAGCACGCGATCGCCCCAGAAACCGGTAGTCGCCCCAGGGTCTCGGAAGGTTACCATTTTATCTGTTTCGCCGGCACGGCCCCTACGCGTCGCCGTGACCGCCCCCTTGGTCGCCCCGGCTCTCGGCCTCCGCACACGCTCATACGTGTGGCACAAATCGGGAAACCCCTAACGCGCCGGAGCCCCGCCGGGCAACCCGATGAAAAAGAACGGGAAATCAGCTCAGCCGCATACGGAACGGGCGGTCAACCCGGTAAAGGTATGTGGTCGTTGTCAACCACCTCCGTGGGTAGTCCGCCTGGAACCGGGAGCGGGGCCTCTACAGGGCGGGAGGGCTGTCGGGGCGTAGGCGCCAGCCTCGGGGGACGCGCTCGACGTATCCGGCGGCGGCCAGACCACCCAGGCAGGACAGCACGGTCTGCAGGTCGACACCCGCGGCCACGGCTATGGTGGCCGGGCCCACCCCGGTCCGGACGGGGATGGCCTCCAGAACCCGGCGCGTCTCCGGCTCCAGCCGATCACGTGGGAAGACCGGACCACGTGCTTCGGGGGCCAGGTCGTCTCCCAGCGCGCCCACAAGATCGATCATCTCTTCGGAGGTGGTGACGCAGATCGCCGCCCCCTGACGGATCAACCGATGGCATCCGGCCGAGGTCTCAGAGGTCACCGGCCCCGGAACGGCTGCCAGGAGGCGGTTCAACGAGGTCGCGTGCCCGGCGGTGTTGAGTGCCCCGCTGCGCACAGCCGCCTCGACCACCAGGGTCCCCCTGGACAGGGCGGCGATGAGCCGGTTACGGACCAGGAAACGCGGCCGGGTCGGGCGGGTGCCCATCGGACACTCGCTCACCAGGACGCCCTGAGACCGCACGATCGCGAACAGGTCATGGTGGGCGCTGGGATAGGTGACATCGGTGCCGCAGGCGAGCACAGCGACGGTTGGCGTCCCGCAGGCGAGGGCACCCCGATGGGCCGCTCCGTCGACGCCGTACGCGCCGCCTGACACGACACTCCAGCCTCGCTCACTCAACCCGGCCCCGAACTCCGCCGCGACATGCGTGCCGTACGGCGTGGCGGCCCGGGAACCGACGATCGCGACGGAGCGCAGGCAGGAGAACCGCAGGTTCGCCTGCCCATGGAGCCAGAGAGCATACGGGCGGGAATCTCCGAGGTCGTCCAGCTGGGTTGGCCACTCGGAGTCGCCGGGAATCAGCAACCGGGCCCCGCTCCACTCCCCTTCGGCCAGATCCCGGCCGGGGTCGGCCGTCTCCAGCCGAGCCGTCCAGGAGGCGAGCAGTCGTTCGAGCTTGGGCAGGAGCCGGTCGCTCATAGCCGGGGGTCGGTCACCCTCGACCGGAGACGGGTCGCCGACGGCCGGAAATCTGTTCTCCCGGGGCTCGGGCGAGCCACGGCCGTGGGATCTCGCGAACCAGCGGACGAACTCCGGGTCCATGCGCCCCTGGCGAATCTGCTCGACGGCGGCCTCCGGGCCGTGGACGGCGACGAGCCTGCCCATCACCGCGTCGCCCGGCTCGGCCAACCGCATCAACGTGACCCGCGCGAGCCTCTCGCTCACCGCTCCTCCCCCAGCCACAGTCCGAGGGCGGCGTTGGTCTCCGTTATCTCGGGCGCCTTCCGGCCTCCGAGGTCGGCCAGGCTCCAGGCGACCCTGAGCACGCGATCGAGTCCGCGAGCGCTCAGCTCCCCGCTGTCCAGGCAGCGAAGGAGCGGGGACATCGCCTTCGGCGCCGGCCGGTAGTCGGTGTGGAGCGCCCGCGACGGCATCTCCGCGTTGCACCGCCAGGGTCTGCCCGCGAAGCGTTCTGCGGCACTTGCGCGGGCTGCGCGCACCCGCTCGGCCACCACCCGGCTCGGCTCGATGAATCGGCGGTCGGCGAGAAGCTCACGACGGGTCGAGCGGTACAGCATGGTCTTGACGTCGATGCGGTCCAGCAGCGGACCGGACAGCCTGGCGAGGTAGCGACGCCGGGCCGTGGGGGTGCATCGGCACGGGTCCCCGGGGCTGGACGGCTGCGCGCACGGGCACTGGTTGGCGGCCAGCACCAGCATGAACCTGGCCGGGAACGTCACCGAGCCCAATGCCCTGCAGACGGTCACCTTGCCCGATTCGAGCGGCTGCCTGAGCGAGTCGAGAACGATCGCCGGATATTCGGGCGCCTCGTCGAGGAACAGGACTCCCCGATGGGCAAGCGAGACCGCGCCCGGACGGATCGTGCCGCTGCCCCCGCCGATCACGGCCGCGACCGTCGCGGTGTGATGGGGCGCCACAAACGGTGGACGGGCAAGCAGCGGGCGGTCCAGGGGCAGCGTCCCGGCGACCGAGTGGATCGCGGTGACCTCCAGCGCCTGCTCCCGCTCCAGAGGCGGCAGCAGGGTGGGCAACCGCTCGGCGAGCATCGTCTTGCCGGTGCCGGGCGGCCCCAGCATCCAGAAGTTGTGTCCTCCTGCGGCACAGACCTCCAGCGCCCGGCGGGCGAAGGGCTGGCCCGCCACGTCGCCCAGGTCGGGGACGATCTCCCCGGCCTCCCCCGGAGAAGGTGGCAACGTGCCGCCGAGCTCGGCCCCGCTCCGCGCGACGCCTCCGGCCATGGGGACGTTCACCGGATTGTCGCTGCGCAGCCAGCTCACCAGCTCCCCCAGATTGGAGGCGGGAATCACCGTCACCTCCGGCACGAGGCCGGCCTCGGCGGCGTTGCGCGCGGGGACGACGACCATACGGGCACCGGCCGCGACAGCCGCCAGCACGGCGGGGAGAACGCCCCGTAAGGGACGCACCGAGCCGTCGAGGCCGAGCTCACCCAGGAAGAACGGCGTGGCGACCCTCGCCGCGGGCACGAACCCGGCCGCCGCGAGCAATGCCACCGCGATCGCCAGGTCGAACATGCTCCCCCTCTTGGGCAGGCTGGCGGGGAACAGGCTGACGGTGATCCGGGCGTCGGGCCAGGCACAGCGACTGTTGACCACCGCCGAGCGGACCCGGTCGCGGGCCTCGCTCAGAGCGGTGTCCAGCATGCCGATCAGATGCATGCCGGCCATGCCGCTGCCCACGTCGGCCTCAACGCCGACCGGATGGCCGGTTACTCCGAGCAGGGCGACACAGCGCGTGCGTGCCACGGTCACCAGGCCACCTCCCGGACGTGGCGAACGGTCAGGAACAGCCCGGGGCGCATCTAGGACATCCCCCGCTCGTGACGGATGACGAAGTCTCCGGCGAACCGCTCCAGCGCGACGACGTCGACGCGGATCGCGTCAAACCGCTCGCACCGGTCACAGCGCTCTCCTCGCCATCTGGTGGCGAGCCTGCGCAGCCGGGCGAGCTTCGCCCAGGTCACCGCCTCCAAGGCGGTCCCGTGGGTGCGGCCGGAGCGGGTCTTCACCTCCACCACGACGAGCGTCCGCCCCTCACGGGCGACCACGTCGATCTCGCCGTCGGAACACCGCCAGTTACGATCCAGAATCTGCATGTCGTGGGCCAGCAGATAGTCGACGGCGATCTGCTCGCCATGCTTGCCGAGCTCGTCCTTCGCGGCCATGGAACCACCTCCGGTTCCAGACTTTCGCTCAGCTCACCCCGCCTCCGGCGGACCGAACCGGATTCTGTGGACATCCGGCCGGGCGCGGAGGGTGCCTGTGGAAAACCCAGTCCAGAACCTGCCCCGGAGCCTCAGCGGGGCACCCGGCACGGGATTATCCCGGTTCGACCCATTCTCGGTCCGAGAGATGGCCGGTTCGGGGTGTCTCGGTCCAACGACCTTCCGGTTCAAGAGGCCCCGCCCCGAGCGTTGCCCGAAACTCGGGAAAACCCCCGCCCCGGCGACCCGGCCCGGAGAGATCTCAAGCCGGTGGCCCGGTCTGGGAGGACTCGGGCCGGTGGCTCCTTGGGGCGAGGGGCCTCCGGTCCGGTGATCTGCCGGGGCGGTTGCCTCCGGATCGGAGTCCTCAGCCCGAGAAGCCCTCCTTGGGCATCTCCAGGTCGGGCTTGGCCAGCTCCTCCACATTCACATCCTTGAAGGTGACCACGCGGACGTTCTTCACGAATCTGGCGGGCCGATACATGTCCCAGACCCAGGCGTCCTGCATCTTCACGTCGAAGAACACGTCACCGTTCTCCGCGGTGCGGACGTCCAGATCCACGGAGTTGGTGAGATAGAAGCGCCGCTCGGTCTCCACGACGTAGGTGAACAGTCCGACCACGTCGCGGTACTCACGGTAAAGCTGCAGCTCCATCTCGGTTTCGTATTTTTCGAGATCCTCTGCGCTCATACCGGTCCTCCTGTTGCACGCCCTTCCCGGCCCGCCCGATCAGGCGATGCCGGCCCCCACTTCATTCTCACCCATCGCCTCCCCCAGCCTGGACCGCGCCACCGTCGCGAACGAGAATCGGTGGTCCGGACACGGGCCGTACGTCTCAAGTGCCCTGCGGTGCCCCAGGGTGCCATATCCCTTGTGCACGGCGAAGCCGTACCGGGGGTGGCGGCCGTCGAGCTCGATCATCATCCTGTCCCGCGTCACCTTCGCCACAATCGAGGCCGCCGCGACACAGGCCACGACCTGGTCCCCCTTCCACATGCCGAGTGACGGCACGGGCAGTCCGGGGACGGGAAAACCGTCGGTGAGCACATAGCCAAGATCACAGGATAGCCGTGCCACGGCCCGGCGCATCCCCTCGATGTTGGACCGGTGCAGGCCGCGCGCGTCGATCTCGCCCGGCGGGATCACCACCACGCCGACCGCCTCCGCGGTCGCCGTGATCCGCCGGTACAGCGACTCGCGCCGGGAGGCCGCCAGGGACTTGGAGTCGTTCAGGCCGTCGACGGGGCGTCCGAGCACCACCGCGGCGACCACCAGCGGCCCGGCGCAGGCCCCCCGGCCCGCCTCGTCGACCCCGGCCACGGGCCCCAGCCCCCGGCGCGTGAGAGCACGTTCATAACCGTACAGTCCCGAATCTCGCCGGACCACGCTGGGAGCGGGGCGGAACGCGATCGTCATGGCACCACGGCAGACATAGCGACCATGAGCCGAGAGTACGCCCCATCTTCACCATTCGGTACTGCTATCGCACCTTGACGAAGGTCTCCGGCGTCGACAGGAGGGTCGCCCTGGAGAACGGCCAGTAGATCGCGAAGGCCCGGCCGATCACCGCCGCCGTCGAGATGGTGCCCTCCCCCTCCATCTCCTCGTGTGTCCGCGAGTCGGAGGAGGCCGAGCGGTGGTCGCCCATCACCCAGAGCCGCCCCTTCGGGACGACCTTCTCGAACTTGTCCCCGGAGGGGAAGTCGTCGGGGTGGAGGTACGCCTTCTCGTCGAGGGGCACCCCGTTGACGGTGATCCGCCCCTGGGCGTCGCAACATTTCACCGTGTCACCGCCTACCGCGATGACCCGTTTGATGGTGTCGTCGCCCCGCCAGCCCTTGAAGACCACGATGTCACCGCGCTCGGTCTCGCCGTACAGCTTGTTGACGATCACGCGATCACCCTCGACGAGGGTGTTCTCCATCGACTCCGAGGGGATGTAGAAGGACTGGAAGACGAAGGCCTGCAGCAGCAGGGCCACGAGCACACCGGACACGAGCAGGAACAGCGACTCGCGGAGGCCGCCCCCCTTACGGGGGGCCTTCGCGTCGTTCCTCTTCTTGCCCCTCCCGCCACCGCCGGGGTCCGCGCCGGGAGGAACGGCGGGCTCGGCGTCGGGGGTCACGGGCTCGTTGTGGGGTTCCACGGCCATGGGGTACGGCTACCGCCTCGAACGCCGGCGGCGACGCCACAGCAGCAGTGGCACGGCCCCCGCGAGCCCTACGGCGAACGGGGCGGCCTCTCCCACCGCGACGGCGGCTTTGAGCGCCGGCTGGTTGAAGGTGTCGGGAATGGGGATGATCGCGGCCCTGGAGAACGGCCAGACGATCACAAAGGCCCGGCCGATCACCTTGTCCACCGGGATGGTCCCGCCTCCGGGATCGCCCAGGTGGGAGCGGGAGTCGAGGGAGACCGAGCGATGGTCGCCCATCACCCAGAGACGACCCGGCGGGACCTTGACCTCGAAGGGGTCACGGGCCGGCTCGTCGTTGGGGTGGAGGTACGCCCTCTCGTCGAGGGGCACCCCGTTGACGGTGATCCGCCCCTGGGCGTCACAGCATTTCACCGTGTCGCCCGGCACCCCGATGACCCGCTTGATGTAGTCCTTCTCGCCGGGCACCACGCCGAACGCGGTGCCGACCCAGCGGAAGAACGCGGCGACCGGGTTGGACGGTTCCTGGAGCTTCACCTCGCCGTCCCAGGAGTCCACCCCGGAGAAGACCACCACGTCCCCGCGCTCGATGCCGCGGACGTGGTAGACAAGCTTGTTGACCAGGACCCGGTCGTTCGTCAGGAGCGTGTTCTCCATCGACTCCGACGGGATGTAGAACGCCTGGATGACAAAGGTCTTGATGACGAACGCGAGGACCAGCGCGACGACGATCAGGACAGGAAGCTCCTTCCAGAAGGAGCCCTTCTTCTTGTCCCTGCCGCCCTTGGCGGTCTTCTGGGTTTCTTCGGCGACCACGTCCACCTCGTCCTCGACAGGTCGACGCGAGGCTGCGCCGGACTCCCGGTCTTCGCTAGTCATCGTTGACGAGCCTAGATGATGAAGGGCGCCAACCGGTCGCCCGCCTGGTTACCTGAGAGCTATGGGTACGCCATAAGAGGTCAAACCCGCCTGCATGCGACTGGCCCGTATCCCCGGGCGGGGAACGGGCCAGACAGGCACGGCGCGGAGGGCCTTAGCGGGCTTCGCGCTTCTCGCGGATGCGGGCGGCCTTGCCGCGCAGGTCACGCATGTAGTAGAGCTTGGCGCGGCGGACGTCGCCACGGGTCACCAGGGTGATCTTCTCGATGACCGGGCTGTGCACCGGGAAGGTGCGCTCGACGCCGACGCTGTAGCTGACCTTGCGGACGGTGAAGGTCTCGCGGGCGCCACTGCCCTGACGGCGCAGGACGAAGCCCTTGAACACCTGGACACGGGAGCGGCTGCCCTCGATCACTCGGACGTGAACCTCAAGCGTGTCACCGGGGCGGAAGTCCGGGACATCGGTGCGGAGCGAGGACTTTTCGAGCTCGGTGATCAGCGTGTGCATGACAGTGGTACCTCATCTGAGCGAGCATGCGGAGGTCCGCCCGGCCGCCGTGAGGCGGCATCGCGGCGGACACACATGCTGAAGTGGATGTGTCTTGACGTCGGGCCCGTCTGCCCGGCGGCGCGCGCCAACCCGTGGACAGTAAGCGGCAACGCTTCAGTCTGCCATATTTTCACGACCGACCGGAAATCAGCGGGTCAGGGCACGCGGGCCTGCCGTTCCGGAGGCGGGGAGGGAGCGCGGGGAGGTTCCGGGGAACCGGCCGGGCCGGAGATCAGACGGGGAGGTCGGGTTCGGCCAGGACCTGCCGATCGTGGAGGTCCAGGCTCTCCGGGTCGAGCGCGGCCAGCAGTTCGGCGCGGTTCTTCGCGGTACGGCGGAGCGCCTGGTCCCGCCGCCACCGGGCGATCCTGCCGTGGTGCCCGGAGAGCAGGATCTCCGGGACCTCGTGCCCCCGCCACTCGGGCGGCTTGGTGTAGACCGGACCTTCGAGGAGGTTCTCCATCGCCCCCGGCGCGAACGAGTCGTCCACGGCCGAGCGGGCGTTGCCGAGCACCCCGGGCAGCAGCCGCCCGACGGCCTCGACCATCACCAGCACGGCCACCTCTCCCCCGGCCAGCACGTAGTCACCGATGCTGACCTCGTCCACCCGCGTCCGCGTGCCGTACTCGGCCATGACCCGGGAGTCGATGCCCTCGTAGCGGGCGGGCGTGAACAGCAGCCAGGGCTCGGCGGCGTACTCCATGGCCAGCCTCTGGGTGAAGGGCACTCCGCTCGGGGTCGGCACGACGATCCTGGGCGGGGCGCCCTGCCCGGTCGCGAGGACGGCGTCGATGGCCTCACCCCACGGGCCGGGCTTCATGACCATGCCGGGGCCGCCGCCGTAGGGGGTGTCGTCCACGGTGCGGTGCACGTCGTGAGCCCAGTCGCGGAGCTGGTGGAGACGGACGTCCAGGGTGCCCCGCTCGCGCGCCTTGCCGATGAGGGAGACGTCGAGCGGGGCGAAGTACTCGGGGAAGATCGAGATGATGTCGACGCGCATGTCAGACGGCCGTGTCCGGGTCGAGCAGGCCGGCCGGCGCGTCCACCACGAGGGTGCCCCCGTCCAGGTCGATCACGGGGACCAGCGCCTTGACGAACGGCACGTACGCCTCACCCGCGGGGCGCCGTACCACGAGCAGGTCCTGGCCGTGGTGGAGCACGTCGGACACCTCGCCGACCCGCTCGCCCTCGGGGGTGAGGACCGTCAGGCCGATGAGCTGGTGGTCGTAGAACTCGTCGGGGTCCTCGGGCGGCGGAATGTCCGCCGAGTCGATGACGAGCATGACGCCGCGGAGCGCCTCGGCGCGGTCGCGGTCGTCGACGCCCTCGAACCTGACCAGCAGGACACCGGAGTGCCACCGCCGGGAACCGACGACGAGCGGACCGGCGGACGCGGGGTTGGTGGCGAGGGCCGACCCCGGAGTGAAGCGCTCCTCCGGGTCATCGGTGCGGACCTCCACGGACACATCGCCGCGGAGTCCGTGCGGGCGGCCGATCCGGCCTACGACAAGCTGCACGTCCGCCTCCCAGGGTGGTCGTGGGGTGGAAGGCGAACGGGTCACCCACCGTGGGTGGGTGACCCGTTCACTCGATGGATCTCGTGTCGGCTCGGCCCTGCCCGTTGGATCCTCTACCCGCCGCGTCGCCACGGCGAGATCCACGGGAGGGGCCTGGGCCGTGTCGCGCGGACCCCCGTCAGAACGAAGATCCACACAATACGGCCTAGCGGGCCTCGTTCAGGTCGAGCAGATCGACCCGGACGTACTTGCCGTCGCCCAGAGCGTTCACCACGGTGCGGAGCGCTTTGGCCGTACGGCCTCCACGGCCGATGACCTTGCCGAGGTCCTCGGGGTGGACCCGGACCTCAAGCACACGTCCGCTGCGGATGCGGCGAGCGTGAACCTGGACCTCGTCGGGGTATTCGACGATGCCCTTCACCAGGTGCTCGAGGGCCTCCTCAAGCACCTCAGGCCTCGCCTTCCGGCTTCTCCTCCGCGACCGACTCGGCCGGCGTCTCGGCGACGGGTTCCTCGACCTTCACGGCCTTCTTGGCCGACTTCTTCGGCGTGGTGGCGGCGCTCTCCAGAGAGAGCGTCTCCTTGGCCGCGGCCTCGTAGACGGCGTGCCGGTCGGCCTTGGGCTCGGCGACCAGCAGCGGAGCGGGGGCGGGCTCGCCCTTGAACTTCTGCCAGTCACCGGTGAGCTTGAGGAGCTTCAGCACGGGCCCGGTCGGCTGCGCGCCGACGCCCAGCCAGTAGGCCGCCCGCTCGGAGTCGACCTCGATGCGCGAGGGGTGCTCCTTCGGGTGGTACAGGCCGATCTCCTCGATCGCCCGGCCGTCACGCTTGGTGCGGCTGTCGGCGATGACGATGCGGTACTGCGGGTTGCGGATCATGCCGAGCCGCTTGAGCTTGATCTTGACTGCCACTGGTGTGGTCTCTCCTGCATTAGAGCGTGGGTGAACGGCATCTCATCGAGTGGGGCACGAGGAGAGGACGCCCAAGGGACAGGCGCGGTACGCGGGGGTGAGAGGGCACCCACGTAGTCACGATGTTCCAACATGTCATTGTGCCAGACTCACGGGGGTGCCCGGCCGTCGAGCACCCATCCCGTACGGCCGGCGGAGGGCAAATCTCGGTAATTCCCGTGTGTCCGGCACGCCAGGCGGCTTCCCCTGCTGCGCTAATTGGCCGCCGTGGCAACCACCCTGAGATCCCTGCTGCCGACCGCGATCGGATCCCTCGCGGTGCTGGGCATCGCGCTCACCCTGAGAACGGCCTCGGCCACCGGCGAACTCGCGCCGCCCCCGGAGGCCGGTGCGTGCGACGGCGGCGCACTCTGGCGTCCGGCGGTCCCCACCGAGGGCGCCGGGGGCCCCGACGGCATGGCGGCGCTGCTGAGAATGCTGGTCCAGCCGTCCGGCTGCTCACCGCCACCGCGCTGACGCCGACGGCCTCCGCAGCACGGCGACGGGGGCGGCGGATCCTCCCGCCGCCCCCGTGAGTGCTACTTGGGCCGTACCCCCAGCAGTTCCAGCACCGCCACGGTGATGAAGCCCACCATGATGATCAACCAGATCCAGCGGGCCCGTCCGTGGAATCCGCCGTCATTCACTTCTGTCCGGGGAGCTTGAATTTCGAGGGGTCGAAGCCCGGCGGCAGCTCCAGGCCGGGCGGGAGCTGACCGGCCCCCAGTCTGCCGAGGGCGCCGCCCGCGCTCGGGGAGTCGTCCGAGGCCGCCGTACCGGAGGCGCCCTTGGCGAGTGACGCCTTCCGCGGGTCCCCGCTGACCCTGCGCCCCTTGGCTGCCTTCTTCTGCGCGGCCTTGCCCGCCTTGCGCCCGCCGGGCATGCCGGGGATGCCCATCCCGCCGGCCATGCGCTTCATCATCTTCTGCGCGTCGAAGAAGCGGATGACCAGGCTGTTGACCTCGGTCACCGTCACGCCGGACCCCTTGGCGATGCGGGCCCTGCGAGAACCGTCGATCATCTTGGGGTTCTGGCGCTCGCCCGGGGTCATGGAGCGGATGATGGCGGCGACACGGTCCAGGTCACGGTCGTCGACCTGGTTGAGCTGGTCGCGCATCTGCCCCATGCCGGGCATCATGCCGAGCAGGTTCTTGATGGGGCCCATCTTGCGGACCATCATCATCTGCTCAAGGAAGTCTTCGAGCGTGAAGCCCTCACCCGAGGTGAGTTTGCCCGCCATCTTGGCGGCTTCCTGCTCGTCGAAGGTCTTCTGCGCCTGCTCGATCAGGGTGAGGATGTCACCCATGTCGAGGATGCGGGAGGCCATCCGATCCGGGTGGAAGGCGTCGAAGTCCTCCAGCTTCTCGCCGGTGGACGCGAACATGATCGGCTTGCCGGTGATGTGGCGGACCGACAGGGCGGCACCACCGCGGGCGTCGCCGTCGAGCTTGGTGAGCACGACGCCGTCGAAGCCGACCCCCTCCATGAACGCCTGGGCCGTGGAGACGGCATCCTGGCCGATCATGGCGTCAACGACGAACAGGACCTCGTCGGGGGAGACGGCGTCGCGGATGTCGGCGGCCTGCCTCATCAGCTCCTGGTCGATGCCCAGGCGGCCCGCGGTGTCGATGATGACGGTGTCGTGCTGCTGGCGCCGGGCGTGGTCCAGCGACTGGCGGGCCACCGCGACCGGGTCGCCGACGCCGTTGCCGGGCTCGGGGGCGTAGACCGGTACGCCCGCGCGCTCGGCCACGACCGAGAGCTGCTGGACCGCGTTGGGACGTTGCAGGTCGGCGGCGACCAGCAGCGGTGTGTGGTTCTGGTCGCGCAGCCAGCGGGCGAGCTTGCCCGCCAGGGTGGTCTTACCGGCGCCCTGGAGACCGGCGAGCATGATGACGGTCGGCGGGGTCTTGGCATGGCGGAGCCGCCGGGTCTCGCCGCCCAGGATCTCGACCAGCTCGTCATTGACGATCTTGACGACCTGCTGCGCGGGGTTCAGCGCCTGGGAGACCTCGCTCCCCCGGGCACGCTCCTTGACCTGGGCGACGAACGTCTTGACCACCGGCAGCGCGACGTCGGCCTCAAGCAGCGCGATGCGGATCTCGCGGCAGGTTGCGTCGATGTCGGCCTCGGACAGCCGACCCTTGGAACGGAGGGAGGAGAAGACCGATGTGAGCCGGTCGGAAAGCGTCTCGAACACGTGATTGGCCAGCCTCTGCGCTACAGGTCTGCGACTCGACCACCCAGCCTATCCGCTGGGCGGCGCGAATTATGCCCCGGCGGTCAGCGGCCCCAGCCGGGAACGGCCATCCTCATGGTGAGGGCGTGCTCCACCAGCGTGATGAGGGTGGCCTTCACCGCGTCGCGGGAACGCGCGTCGGTCCGCGAGATCGGGATGTGCGGCGCCAGTGTCAGCGCCTCCCGTACCTCCTCCTCACCGTGCATGTAGGTCCCGTCCCAGCCGTTGACCGCCACCACGAAGGGGAGTTTGGCCTCCTCGAAGTAGTCGATCGCCGGGAAGCTGTCGGCCAGCCGCCGGGTGTCGACCAGCACGACGGCGCCGATGGCGCCGCGCACGAGGTCGTCCCACATGAACCAGAACCGGTGCTGGCCCGGCGTGCCGAACAGATACAGGATGAGATCACGGTCCAGCGAGACACGGCCGAAGTCCATCGCGACCGTGGTGGTGGTCTTGTTCGGAGTGAGGCCGAGGTCGTCGATGCCGGCGCTGGCGTCGGTCATCACCGCCTCCGTGGTCAGGGGGAGAATCTCAGACACCGCCCCCACGAAGGTGGTCTTACCAACACCGAATCCACCGGCGACGACGATCTTCGTCGATGTCAGGCCGCCGGCGCGGCTAGAGCCTGCGAAGTCCACTGAGCACCCTTTCCAGCAGGTTGAGATCCGGCTTGCCCGCGTCCAGCTGCGGCTGATGCAGCTGGAGCAGACCCTCGGCCGCCATGTCCGCCACCAGGATCCGGGTAACGCCGAGCGGGATGCGGAGCATCGCGGAGATCTCGGCGACCGAACGCACTTGCCGGCACAGGGCGCTGATCGCCTGATACTCCGGGGTGCGGGTGGATAGATCGTGGTGTACGGACGTCGCCGAGGAGACCAGGGCCTCCATGGCGAGCTGGGTCCGGGGGGCGGTCCGCCCCCCGGTCACGGCATACGGCCGGACCAGGGAGCTCTGCTCCCCGGGTACCGGTTGCATGAGATGTGCGGGATCCCCCCTATGTCGGCGGGGATCCTCCATCGACTGGTAGGGCGGCCCGCTTAACGGGCCGCTCTCACCTGGCCAGCCGCGGCCTGCCACGGCATCCTCCTATGATCATCGCCATCACCGGGGGTGGGAGGCCTGGAGTTCGGCGCGGACGGCCGGCGTGAGCACCTGGCCCGCTCGTTCGACAAGTAGGGTCATCTGGTAGGCGACCAAGCCCATGTCACAGTCGGCGGCGGCCAGTACCGCCAGGCAGGACCCGTCACTGACCGACATGATGAGCAGCAGCCCTCGCTGCATCTCCACCACCGTCTGGGTGACCGCCCCGCCCTCGAAGACCCTGGAGGCGCCCTGGGTCAGGCTGATCAGCCCGGCGGCGACCGCCGCGAGCTGGTCGGCGCGGTCCCGGGGAAATCCATCGGAAAACGCCAACGGCAGACCGTCCGCCGACACCACGACCGTGTGCGCCACGCCTGGGACGTTGTTCACAAAGTCGGTGATCAGCCAATTGACCCCCCGAGCGGCCTGGCTCATTTCGCGCACGTGTCATCCTCCTTGGCGACCATGATGAGCTCGCTCACCGGTCCTCCTTGCTCTCTTCAACGTCCCGGCCGAAGTCGGGATACGGCTGACCGTCGCCTAGCTCACCCCTGGCCGCCGCGCGGCCCTGCCGTACTCCCTGCTGGAAGCTCGACAGCCGGTTGCGCACCGCCTCCGGGGAGACGGTCGGCCGGAGGGGGGTCTGGGGTGCCGCCCCCGGGTCGGGGGCGGCCGTACCGGGCACCAGGTTCGCCTTCGGCACCCGTTTGGGCAACCCCGAGCCGGTGAGCCCGCCGAGGGTGGGCTCGCTGGCCGCCTGGGCCGCCTGCCAGCCCGCGTCCGCGGGCGAGGACCAGGCGTCGGAGACCGGATACGCCGGGGAAGGTTCAGCCTCGGCGGCCCCGGTGTCCGCGGCGCCCATGGTCTCCCTGGCGGGTTCCTCGTCCGGGGCGGAGGCGTCGACCTTCTTGAACCAGTCGGACTCGACCGCGGCGAAGATCGGCAGGAACTCCTCCTTCGCCTCCTCCATGGGAGAGGGGTCGGAGACCACCGGCAGCGGGCCGGTGCTGTCCGCGATGTCGAATCCCCGGCTCTCGAAGGGGCCCCTGCCGTCGGTGGACGGCCATCCCGCGGCGTCCCCGTCGCGGGCGGGGGTGCTCGTCCAGACGCCGGAGTCCCCGCCGCGCACGGGCGCGTCGGGCCAGACCGACGTCTCCGTCTGGGAGGTGTCCGGCCAGGCCGCGGCGTCTCCGCCGCGTGCCGGCGTGCCGGACCACGGTGTCCCCGTGTCGGCCTGGGGCGTGGTCGGCCAGGCCGGACCGGCGCCGGGCGGCGGCAGGTGGTCGGGCCAGGGGGTGTCCACCGGCGCCTGACCGGCGTGGCCTCCGCCGGGGGGCTGCCGGGTTTCGAAGGAGGCGAGGTGCCGCCGCACGTCGAAGGAGTTGAAGGACTGCTGGGCGGCCTCGAACGAGGTGAACGCGGACTGCGCGGGGTCGAGCGTGGTGGGACTGGACAGCACCGCCGCCCGGTCTCCTGATTCCAGGGCCGAGGGCCAGCCACCCCCCGGAACGCCGGAATGGCCGGGAACGCCCGGCATCTGAGGTACGCCGGTAACGGAGAGCAGGTTCTCGGGGAGCAGCACCATGGCGGTCAGGCCGCCGTTGTCCTGCTGTCTGAGCTGGACCCGGATACCGTGCCGCAGGGCCAGCCGGCCGACCACGAACAGGCCCATCCGGCGGGACACCGACACGTCCACCACCGGCGGGTTGGCCAGTCGCCAGTTCGCCTGGGTGAGTTCGTCGGTGGTCATGCCGATGCCGATGTCGGTGACCGAGACCATCACGCCGCCGCCGTCGATGCGGTTGCTGGACACGACGACCTTGGTCTCCCTGGGGGAGAAGGAGATCGCGTTCTCCATCAGCTCGGCGATCAGGTGCACCACGTCGTTGACGGAGGTGCCGACCACGGACACGCCGCTGGAGAGCCTCAGGTCGACCCGCTCGTAGTTCTCGACCTCCGAGAGCGCGGCGCGGGCCACGTCGATCATCGCGACCGGCTGGCTCCACCGGCGGGCCGGTTCCTGCCCGGCGAGGACCAGGAGGTTCTCGCTGTTGCGGCGCATGCGGGTGGCCAGATGGTCGAGCCGGAACAGGCTGCCCAGCCGGTTCTCGTCCTGCTCGCCCTGCTCCAGGTTCTCGATCAGCGACAGCTGGCGTTCCACCAGCGTCTGACTGCGCCGGGAGAGGTTGACGAACATCGCGTTGACGTTGCTCCGCAGCGTGGCCTCCTGGCCCGCCAGCCGGACGGCCTCGCGGTGGACCTCGTCGAAGGCCCTGGCCACCTCGCCGATCTCGTCGTCGGAGACCACTCCGATCGGGGCGACCTCGGCGTCCGCGCCCTCACCGGCCTCCCGCATGTTCTGCACGATCTCGGGGAGGCGATGCCCGGCGATGGACAGCGCCTCGGTGCGGAGCCTGCGCAGCGGGCTGACCAGCGACCGCGCCATGATCGCGGTGACGATCAGGACCAGGAGGAGGAGCAGCATGCTCAGCCCCGCGGTGATCAGCGCGCCGCGCTGCTCGGACTCCTGGAGGGCGCGGCTCTGCTCGATCAGGGTGTCGGCGATCTGCTTCTCCACCGCGCGCATCCGGTCGACGGCGTCCGAGGAGGCGTCGAACCAGCTCGTCTGGTCACCGGCCCCGCTCCCCGAGGCGTCGACCCGGATGAGCGGCTGACCGTTGAGGGCGAGGACGAGGGAGCGGGCGCGGATGGACTCCGCCCGGTCCTTCTTCTGGCTGCTCACGGTGTCGTCGTAGAGCTGGCGCTGGGTGATCGAGGCCTCGGCGCGGAACGCGGCCAGCTCGCTGTCGCGCTGCGCCCTGGCGGCCAGGAGGGCGTTCAGCCCCTCGGGGGTGAAGCTCCTGGCGGCGAGGCCGACTGCGAGGTAGGCCCGCTCCCTGGACGCCTGCTCCTTGGCCCTGGTGAGCGCGCCGAACGCGGTGGCGCTACCGGCGAGGGTCTGGTCGGCGACGCTCTGGAACTCGTCGTGCAGGGCCAGCAGGTCGGAGATGGTCCCGGTGTACATGCTGATCGTGGACAGCGCGGGGAACTGGGTGTTGATCGCCGTCTTGCGCACGCTCGCGAGCTCGTCGAGGCGGTCGCGTACCTGGTCGAGCTCGGCCTTGCCCTGTTCGCCGAGGCTCTCCACGGCGTCGCCCGCCGTGATGATGTCGATGCGGTCGCGCACGCCCTTGACCAGCTGGTCGACGGTTCTGTACTGCTCCTGCAGCTTGGCCCGTCCGGTGCCGCCACGCCCCTGGGCGACGAATCTGGCCGACAGGTCGCGCTCGGTCTCCATGTGGTGGGCCAGCTCGCTGAGCGCCGCGGTGAGCTCGGCGCTGGTGTGCGCGCGTTCGTACTCGGCGGCGGTGTTGATCGAGGCGGTCACCCTCAGGCCGCCCAGGACGATCGCGGCCGCGGTGGGGATGACGATCAGCGCGACGAGTCGCGATCGTACCCGCCAGTTCTTGAGTGCGAGCTTACCGCCGCTCCTGCGGGAACCCCCCTTACGGGATCCGCGCCCTCCGGGGGCCGGGGGCCGGCCGCTCCGCGGCGGCCCCCCCTCGGCGCCGAATGCCGGGGCGGGTACCGACCCGGTTTCGCGTTCGCCGGGGATTGAAGCTGTCCTCACTGGCCTCCGCTGCCTCTCCTCGGATCGTCTGCTTGGAGGGGATCGCGTCACGCAACAGGGGCAAGTGACGCCGACGCATCCATGGGGTAGGGGTTATTGGAGCACAGCCGGATGACTTCAGCCAACCGCACATAACTCGCTTTCCAGACGCAACCGACACACGGCATCTGCAACCGGACAGTTCCCCTCTAAGTCAGTACGCAAACTTTCACAAAGCTATGAAACACCTTTCTTGACAGCCAAGAGTGAGAGCACTAGACAAAATTGGATCACCACTTCGGGGGCGCGGGGGAACTAAGCCCGATTGTGACCATTTTGAGCCCTTAGGTCGATAATTGTAATTTGACCGATCCGCTCCGCTACTCTGATCCGCGATCAGCACACCCCCCTTTGGTCACGTTCCTTCCGGGACTTTCTCCGTTTCGCTTGACAACTCCAGCGAGTTCCGGCAGGGGCGGTCAAACGCAGCTAAGGAGACCCTGTGAGGTTCAGACTTGCGAGCCGGGCGGTCATCGCGGGACTCACCGCGATGCTGGCGCTCAGCGCCTGCGGCGGTTCCGGCACCAAGGCCGAGACCACCGGCGCGAGCGGACTTGAGAAGAGCAAGATCGCTGTCGGCGCGCTGCCCATCCCCGACTCGGCCTCGCTCTACATCGCCAACAAGAGGGGCTTCTTCAAGGAAGAGGGCCTGACGGTGGACATCCAGATGGTCCAGGGTGGCGCGCAGGCGCAGCAGAGCCTCCTGGGCGGCTCCCTGGACGCCACGCAGACCAACTATGTCTCGACCTTCCTCGCCCAGGCGGCCGGGAACAAGTTGAAGATCATTGCCGACCTCTACCAGGCGGCTCCGAACGCCTTCGTCATCATGGTCGCCAAGAACTCCTCGATCAAGACGCCCGCCGACCTGAAGGGCAAGAAGATCGCGGTCAACAGCCTCAAGAACATCGGGACCCTGTCGATCACCTCGGTGCTGAAGACCCACGGGCTCACCGACAAGGACGTCCAGTTCGTGGAGTTCCCCTTCCCCGACATGGCGGGCAAGCTTGAGCAGGGCGTGGTCGACGCCGCCTGGATGCCCGAGCCGCACCTGACCGCCGTCCAGAAGAACATCGGCGCCCAGAAGCTCGCCGACACCATGACCGCCGCCACCTCCGACTTCCCCATCGCCGGAGTGGTCGTCACCGAGGAGTTCGCGAGCAGGAACCCCAAGACGGTCGCCGCCATGCAGCGCGCGCTCGCCAAGGGCCAGGAGATCGCCGCCACCGACCGCAAGGCCGTGGAGGAGATCCTGCCGACCTACACCAAGATCGACGCCGCCACCGCGGCCGTCATCACGCTCGGCGGCTTCCCCACCAGCCTCGACCAGACCCGCCTGCAGCGGGTGGTCGACCTGATGGTGGAGCAGGGTTACCTGTCGGAGAAGATCGACGTCAAGGCCATGCTGCCCGGAACCTCCGGGTGATCGTGAGAGGACTGCTCGGCAGCAGACTGTTCTGCGGCGCCCTCGGCGCCGCGGGGCTGTTCTGCCTCCTGGAGACGCTGGGCCGTACCGGGGTGATCAGCCCGACCGTGTTCCCCCTCGCCTCGACCGTGCTCACCCGCGCGGCGGGGCTCGCCGCCGACCCGGACTTCCGCGCCGACGTCGTCTCGACCCTCGGCGCCTGGCTCTTCGGGCTGCTGCTCACCGTCGTGGTCGCGGTGCCCGCCGGATTCCTGCTCGGCACCCTGCCGAAGGTGGAGCGGGCGCTCCGGCCGCTGCTGGAGTTCCTCCGCCCCATCCCCTCGGTCGCGCTGATCCCGCTGGCGCTCGTGCTGTTCTCCGACAAGTTCGAGATGGAGGTCACGCTGATCGTCTACGCGGCCACCTGGCCGGTCCTGATCAACACGATGTACGGCCTCAAGGATGTCGACCCGCTTGCCAAGGAGACACTGCGCAGCTTCGGGTTCGGCCCGCTGGCCGTGCTGTGGCGGGTGTCGCTGCCCAGCACGGCGCCGTTCATCGCCACCGGCGTACGGCTGGCCGCGGCGGTCGCGCTCATCGTGGCGATCAGCGCGGAACTGCTCGCCGGCGGCTCCAGCGGCATCGGGGTCTTCCTCATCGAGGCCGGGGGCAGCGTCGAGGCGGTGGAGTACATCGTCGCCGCCGCCATCTGGGCCGGGGTCATCGGCTACGTCTCCAACGGCCTGTTCGTGCTGGCGGAGCGGCGGATGTTCCGCTGGTACGGCGCGCGGACGGAGGCGGCCTGATGGGCCGGGCCCCGCGCGCCGCGGCCCGGCTCTGGCCGGTGCCGGCGGTGCTGGTGGTGTGGGAGCTCGTCACCCGCGCCGTCGGCGACCTCTCCTTTCCCGCGCCGACCCGGATCGCCGCCGCCGTGCGCGCGATGTGGCTGTCCGGGCCGGCCGACCGGCTCTGGCTCAGCGACGCGGCGCTGGCCAACATTCCCACGAGCGTCGGCCGGCTGCTGGCCGGATGGGCGCTGGCCGGAGTCGCCGGGACCGCGCTGGGCATCGCGCTGGGCCGGTCCCCGCTGCTCTCCCGCTTCGTGGATCCGCTGGTTCAGTTCGCCCGGGCCATCCCCCCGCCGATGCTGCTGCCGTTCTTCATGGCGCTGTTCGCCATCGGGGCGCGGATGCAGATCAACGTGATCGTGTTCGGCGTCATCTGGCCGATTTTGATCAACTCCGCGGAGGGGGCACGCCACGTCGACCGCCAGCACCTGGAGACCGCCGAGGTCTTCGGGCTGTCGCGCGGACAACGCCTGCTCCGGGTCATCCTGCCCTCGGCGATGCCGAAGGTCTTCGCCGGTCTGCGGCTCAGCCTGTCCCTGGCGCTGATCCTGATGGTCATCTCCGAACTGGTGGGCAGCACCGACGGCATCGGCTTCCAGCTTCTGGACGCGCAGAGGTCTTACGACCTGCCCGGCGTGTGGGCGACGATCGTGTTACTCGGTGTCCTGGGATACGTGTTCAACTCGGCGTTCCTCGCGGCCGAACGGCGCATCCTGTCCTGGCACCGGTCCGCCAAGCAGACGACCTGAGGACCTGCTGTGCTTGAGATCTCGAATCTGACCCACACCTACGGCAGCGGGCCGGCCGCCCACCACGCGCTGGGCGGCGTCGACCTGTCGGTCGCCAAGGGCGAACTGGTGTGCATCGTCGGCCCCTCGGGGTGCGGCAAGTCCACCCTGCTGCGCTCCGTCGCCGGCCTGCTGCGGCCCGGCGGCGGCGAGGTGCTGATCGACGGCACCCCCGTCGATCAGGCACCGGACAACCTGGCCGTGGTCTTCCAGGACTACAGCCGCTCGCTGTTCCCCTGGATGTCGGTGGCCGACAACGTCTCCCTCCCGCTGCGCCGCAGAAAGCTGGACAGAAGGCGGCGCAGGGAGGCGGCGATGGAGGCCCTGGCCCAGGTCGGGCTGGGCGGAGCCGAGGGAAAGTACCCGTGGCAGCTGTCCGGAGGCATGCAGCAGCGGGTGTCCATCGCCCGCGCGCTCGCCTACCGGCCCACCCTGCTGCTGATGGACGAGCCCTTCGGCTCGGTGGACGCCCAGACCCGCGAGGACCTGGAGGACCTGACCCTGCGGGTCCGCGGCCACCACGACATGACCATCCTGCTCATCACCCACGACATCGACGAGAGCGTCTACGTCGGCGACCGCGTCGTGGTCCTGTCCAAGGCCCCGGCGAGGGTGGTGGGCGACCTGCGGGTGGACCTCCCCTGTCCGCGCGACCAGATCACCACCCGCGAGCACCCCGGCTTCGTGCACCTGCGCGCCGAGGTCGGCCGACTGGTCCGCGGCCTGCGCAACCCGTCGGCCGCCACCCCGTGATCCGCGGCGACCCCACGGGGGAGACCGGCCTTCCGGCCCGCGGAACGAGAACCGTACAACGAGAGGATTGTGAATGAGCAACCCACAGGCACCGGTCTGGGATGCGATCGGCGGGGTCTCCCGCTTCGCGGCCCTGGCGGCGATGGCCGAGCTGGGCTGCGCCGACCATCTATGGGACGGCCCCCTGAGCGTCGGCGAGCTCGCGTCACGGTGCGAGGCCGATCCCGCCGCGCTCGGCAGGGTGCTCCGCCAGCTCACCTCCATGGGCATGGTGGCGCCGACGGCCCCGGGGGTCTACCGGCTGACCGAGGCGGGGACCACACTGTGCGAGGACACGCCCGACTCGCTGCGGCCCGCCGTACGGATGATCGCCGAGGAGGGGTTCTGGTACGGCATGGGCACGGTGCCGCAGACCGTACGGGCCGGCAGGTCGGCCTTCGCCGAACGCCACGGCTCGGTGTACGGCTACCTCGGGGGCAACCCCGCCGCCCGGCGGCTGTTCGACGACTACATGGTGGCCAGGGCCCGGCCGTTCGCCGAGGCCGTGGCCTCCCGCTACGACTTCTCCGGTGTGCGCACCCTGGTGGACGTGGCCGGAGGCAAGGGACACATCCTGGCCGCGATCCTGAAGGCCCATTCAAAAGCCCGGGGAGTCCTGTTCGACCAGGAACACGTGGTCCCCGCCGCGCGGGAGTTCTTCGCCGAGGCCGGTCTTGAAGACCGGTGCAGCTGCGTCGCCGGCGACTTCTTCGTCTCGGTACCCGCGGGGGCGGACGCCTACCTGCTGGGAAGTGTGATCCACAACTGGTCCGACGAGGACGCCGTGCGGATCCTGCGCAACATCAGGGACGTCATGGCGGACGACGGCCGGGTGCTGCTGGTCGAGCTCGTCGTGCCGGACGACGACGCGCCGCACATCAGCAAGGACGTGGACATGCGGATGCTCGCCCTGTTCGGCGAGGGCATGGAGCGCAGCGTCTCCGAGTACGGCGAGCTGCTGGGCAAGGCCGGGTTCCGGCTCGGCGACCTGGTCGAGCTGCCCGGCGGGGCCGGTGTCGTCGAGGCTCTGCCGATCTGAGCGCCGGGCGGCCCCCGGCCGGGCCGGGCGTCAGGGCGGCCGTTGACGCGGGGGTTCCCGCGTCAACGGCCGCCGGCGTCACCGAAGGCGCGGACACCCCGTCAGGAGACGCTCCAGGAGGCGCGCTCGTTGAGGAACCTGACGTCCATGTCGGTGATCCGCCGCTGGTCGGCCGCCATCGCGGCCAGCTCGTCGGGGGTGAGCACCTTGGAGATGTCGTCGAAACCCAGCGGCGCGCGCTCGGCCACCAGCGCGACGGTCCGCTCCATCGGCATCTCCCGGTTGGCGAGCACGAGCGGCGTGGTGGCCGTCCTTCTCTCCTCCTCGTAGGCGGTCATCCCCTCCACCGGCCCGGACTCGGCCAGGTGGCGGGCCAGCGCCCGGGCGTCGAGCACGGCCTGCGAGCCGCCGTTGGACCCGACCGGATACATCGGGTGGGCGGCGTCGCCGAGCAGCGTCACCCGGCCCCGGCCCCACCACGGGAGCGGATCCCTGTCCACCATCGGATACTCCAGGATCCGCTCCGCGCCGGCGAGCAGCCCCGGCACGTCCAGCCAGGCGTGACTCCACCCCGCGAAGTGCGGCAGCACGTCCTCCAGCCGCCCCCGCCGTGACCAGTCCGCCGGGGGAACCGCCCCGCCCTCGGCCACCTTCACCTCGGCGACCCAGTTGATGCGGGTCCCGTCCGGCGAGACGGGGTAGGCCACGAACTTGCGCGAGTCGTTGGAACCCGCGATGGCCAGGGTCGCCCCGTCCAGGAACGGCCGGCTGCCGGTGATGCCACGCCACATCCGCACCCCGCCCCAGAGCAGCGGTCCCTCGTCCGGGTGGAGGCGTGCCCGCACGGTGGAGTGGACGCCGTCGGCGCCCACCAGCACGTCGGCCGCCAGCTCGACCGGCTCGCCGGTACGGGCGTCCCGCAGCGAGGCGACGATCCCGTCCGGCCCCTCGACGACGTCCTGGAAGGTGAGCCCGGTCCTGACCGCTCCGTCGCCGAGCCGCTCGCGCACCGCGTCGAAGAGCGCTATCTGCAACACGCCCCGGTGGACCGAGTACTGCGGCCAGCGATATCCGGCGCCCCTGCCCCTGGGCAGCGACAGAATCGTGCCGCCGAAACGGTCGGTGTAGATCTGGAAGCTGGTCGGAACACCGATCTCCGCGAGTTTCTCCGCCAGGCCGAGTTCGGTGAGCTCCCTGACCGCGTGGGGCTGAATGTTGATTCCCACACCGAGCGGGCGTAGCTCCGCGACCGAGTCGGCGACGACGCATTCGATTCCCGCGGCATGGAGGCTGAGGGCGGTGGTGAGACCGCCTATTCCCGCTCCGACGATCAACGCGCGCATGTTTCCTCACACTCCGGCCAGGCAATTCACGGCACCCCAGGCCGATGATCATAACTTATCGGGTTAAGTCGTAACTAAATAGGTAATTTCGGATGGGCCGGATCGCCATTCCGGAACGGGGACGCGTCCGGGGCGGTGGGCGCATGCGGAACGGGGACGCGCGCGGGACGGTGGGAGACGCGTCCGGGGCGGGGACCGCGCCCAGCCGGGAACCCGTACCCGGGGCCGGGAGAACCCCGGACGGGAGAGCCCGGCGCGGGACCCGAGGGCGGGTCCCGCGCCCCGGCCGTCAGGCCCGGAGGGTGAGGACGTGCTCCACCAGGGTGATCAGAGTCGACTTCACCGACTCACGGGACCGGGCGTCGGTCCGGACGACCGGAATGTGCGGGGAGATCGTCAGGGCCTCCCGCACCTCCGCCTCACCGTGGAAGTGCGTGCCGCCGAAGCCGTTCAGGGCCACGATGAACGGCAGTCCGGCCTCCTCGAAGTAGTCGATCGCCGGGAAGCTGTCGGCCAGCCGCCGGGTGTCGACCAGCACGATCGCGCCGATCGCGCCCTTCACCAGGTCGTCCCACATGAACCAGAAGCGATGCTGACCCGGTGTACCGAACAGGTACAGGATCAGATCGCGGTCCAGCGAGACCCGGCCGAAGTCCATGGCCACCGTGGTGGTCCGCTTGGACGGGATGTGCGAGAGGTCGTCCACCTCGGCGCTGGCCTCCGTCATCACCGCCTCCGTGGTCAGCGGCATGATCTCGGAGACCGCGCCGACGAAGGTCGTCTTGCCGACACCGAATCCCCCGGCGACAACGATCTTCGTCGAGGTCATCCCGGCGTCAGAGCCTGCGAAGCCCACTGAGCACCCTTTCCAGCAAGTTGAGATCCGGCTTTCCGGCGTCCAGGGACGGCTGATGAATCTGTACCAGGCCCTCGGCCGCCATATCCGCGATCAGGACCCGGGTCACACCCAGTGGCATGCGCAGCAGGGCTGAGAGCTCCGCCACCGAACGTACCTGCTGGGACAGCGAGATGATCGCCTGATACTCCGTGGAGAGCGTGGCCGAATCCACGCTCACGAACGTCGCCGAGGAGACCAGCGCCTCAAGTGCGAGCCGCGTCCGGGGAACCGTTCTTCCCCCGGTCACCGCGTACGGACGGATCAGACGATCCCGCCCGCTCTTGACCTGCGGCGTGAGAGGGGATTCCTCCCCCGGTCCACGCCAGCCCGGTGCGTCCATACCACCCCCCTATCGCTGAGCCGACTGCAGTTCGGCTCGGAGTGCGGGCGTGAGCGCCTGACCGGCACGCTCCGCCAGCAACGTCATCTGATAGGCCACCAGGCCCATGTCACAGTCGGGCGAGGCCAGTACGGCGAGCGCGGAGCCGTCGCTGATCGACATGGTCAGCAGCAGGCCCCGCTGCATCTCGATGACGGTCTGGACGACCGGACCGCCCTCGAAGACCCGGGAGGCGCCCTGGGTCAGGCTGATCAGACCGGCGGTGATCGCGGCGAGCTGGTCGGCGCGGTCCCTGGGGAAACTCTCCGAGTAGGCCAGTGAAAGGCCGTCGGCGGAGACGATCACCGCGTGGGCGACCCCCGGCATCTCCTTGACGAACTCGGTGATCAGCCAATTGAAGCCGCGAGCGGCCTGACTGAGTTGGTGGTTCACTGGTTCTCCCCCTCGACGGCGTTCGACCGCCGGCTCATCTCAGCGCGGCCCTGCCGTACGCCTTGCTGGAAACTGGACAGACGACTGCGCACCCGTTCCGCCGAGATCGGGGGCACCGGGGCGGCCTGTGCCGCCGGTGTCGCGGAGGCGGATCCGGGGACGAGGTTGGCCCTGGGCACCCGCTTGGGCAGACCCACTCCGGTCACCCCGCCCTCCACCGGCGTCCTGACCACCTCGGCGGCGGCCCAGCCCTGGTCGGCGGGGGTGCTCCACGGTTGCCTCCCCATGCCCGTCCGACCCGGCCGCCGGACGGGCAGGGCCGAGTGGTCCCGCACGGGCTGATCCCGCACGGGCGGCCGGAGTCCGGCCTCGTGCCCGGTGGGCTCCTCATCGGCTCCGGCCCCGCCCTCGTCTCCGAGCTCGTCTCCGGCCTCGGCCTCCGCTTCGGCGGAGCCGTTGCGGAACCAGTCGGACCCGACCGCCGCGAAGATCGGCAGGAACTCCTCCGGATCCGACTCCGTCGGTGACACCTCCACCTCGGGCAGCGCCCGGAAGTCGTCCGCCGATCCCTGAGACTGCGGCGTCCAGGGGTCGACCGGCGGGATCTCCGGCCACGACTGCGGGAACGAGGGATGCGGGGCCGACGCGGCGGGATCCGCCGCCGGGAGGGGCGGGGTGACCGGCGGCGGGCCCCCCGCCGGAGGCGACGGGGGCGCGGGGAAGGACGGCGACGGGGTCGGCGTCAGCGGGGACGACCACAGGTCCTCCAGCATGGAGGCGGACATCACCTGCGCCGACCACAGGTCGGCCACCACCGGAGCCGGGGGCCGCCCCGCTCCGGCGTCCGGCCCGGCGGGTGGGGGGGCGGAACCGCCGTGCGCGGGGAGACTCCCGAACGGGTCGTGGTTCAGCGACGCGCCGAACGGGTCGTGGCTCGGCGGGGCGGACGTGCTCCGCGCGGCCATCGCCATCTCGGGCACCAGCCGCGGCTGGTCCACCACCTCGGCCGGGAACAGGACGACGGCGCTCAGGCCGCCGAACTCCGGGCGGCGGAGCTGGACTCGGATGCCGTGGCGCAGGGCCAGGCGGCCGACCACGAACAGGCCCATCCGGCGGGAGACCGACAGGTCCACCGCCGGTGGCTCGGCCAGCCGCCGGTTGGCCTCGGCCAGTTCCTCGTCGCTCATGCCGATGCCCATGTCGGTGACCGCCAGCATGACGGCTCCCGTCTCGTTGGCGTTGCCGGTCACCGTGACCTTGGTGTCCTGCGGCGAGAAGAAGATGGCGTTCTCGACGAGCTCCGCGATCAGGTGGACGATGTCGTTGACGGCCGAACCGAGGATCGAGACGCCCGACTCGACGCGCAGGGTCACCCGTTCGTAGTTCTCCACCTCCGACAGCGAGGCGCGGACGACGTCGCTCAGCGGGATCGGCTCGCTCCACCGGCGGCTCTGCTCCTGGCCCGCGAGGACCAGCAGGTTCTCGGAGTTGCGGCGCATGCGGGTGGCCAGGTGGTCCAGCTTGAAGAGGCTGCTCAGCCGGGCGTCGTCCTGCTCGCCCTGCTCCAGGTCGTCGATGAGGTCGATCTGCCGCTCCACCAGCGACTGGGTGCGCCTGGAGAGGTTGACGAACATCGCGTTGACGTTGTTCCGCAGCCGGGCCTCGTCGCCCGCCAGCCGGATGGCCTCGCGGTGGACCTCGTCGAAGGCCCTGGCGACCTCCCCGACCTCGTCGCGGGAGACCACCCCGATGGAGGGCACCTCCACGTTCGGGGCGAGCTCGCCGGACTCCCGCAGCACGCGGACGGTCTCGGGCAGCCGGGTACCGGCCACCTCAAGCGCTTCGCTCCGCAGCCTGCGCAGCGGCCGGACCAGCGTGCCCGCCACCCAGCCGGTGATCAGCAGGATCAGGACCAGCAGGACGAGAAGCGCGGCACCGGAGATCACGGCGCTGCGCTGCTCGGAGCTCTGCAGCTCCTGGCTGCGGGTGACGACCGAGGCGGCCAGGCCTCGTTCGACGCTCCGCATGCCGTCCACGATCGCCGTGGCGGAGTCGAACCAGGTGTTGATCCCCACCCTGGGCAGGCCCAGGCCCTCGCGCATGCGTGACATGACCAGGGCGCGCATGGCGTCGGCCCGGTCGGCCTTCTGCCCGCCGAGCACGTCACGGAGGCGCTTGACGTCGGCGGGGGAGGCGGTCGCCTGGAAGGCGGCCTGCTCGCTCAGCTGGCTCTTGTACGCGCCCAGGTAGTCGGCGGGGTCGTCGAAGTCGAAACGGCCCTCGATCCGGCCGACGAGCAGGATGCCCCGCTGCCGGGCGACCTGCTCCTTGGCCCTGGTCAGCGCGCCCAGCGCGAGCGCGTCACCGGTGAGGCGGTCGTCGCCGCCGCTCCGGCCGAGGTCGTCGTGGAGGGTGATGAGGTCGGCGATCATCCGCGAGTACATGCCGAGGGAGGCGCGCGGGAGCACACCGCCCTCGGTGAGGGGTTTGCGCAGGCCGGGCAGGCCGTCCAGCCAGTTGCGGATCTGGGCGGTCTCGGTGCCGACGCGACTCGGCTGCCCGTCTTCGAGCTCCTCGATGGAGGTCGTCACCTTCGCACGGATCCGGTCGACGCTCTCGCGCTGCTGGGTGACCTTGGCGAGCCGGGCCGGGCTGCGCCCCTCGGCGATGTACCAGGCGGTGAGGTCGCGTTCCTCGGCGATCTCGTGGGAGAGCGTGCCGAGCCGCTCGACGAGCGAGGCGACCTCGGCCGTCCTGCGGTACTCCGCGGCACGGGTGAGCGAACTGGTGAGCTGGAGCCCGGTCAGCACCACCGCCGCCGCCGTGGGGAGCAGGATGAGCGCGACCAGACGAGGACGCACCCGCCAGTTCGAAGGCAGGAGCCGGCTGCCCACCGCTGACGCGCGGTGACCCCGACGGTCTTGTTTCTTCACTGGCCTTGACAACCCCTCGCCGGTTTTGGATACGGCGGTAGCAATTTGAGCACATCCTTATATGGCACTTCGAATGGAGTATGTACCGACATATCACCATAAAAGGGATATTCAGCATCAAAGGTCAGGCGGGCCGAAACGACTCCCTGGCCTCGGGAGCCTGGTGTTTGATCATCAAATGACGCGTCACCGAGTACTCCTGGACCGCCTCCTGGCTCATGTCCTTGCCGAAACCACTCCCCTTGACCCCGCCGTGCGGCGCCTCGGACGCGATGGGCAGATGGTCGTTCACCCAGGTCACGCCCACGTCGAGCCGGTGGGAGACGCGCAGCGCCCGTGCCACGTCGGTGGACCAGACCGAGGAGGCCAGGCCGTAGGGGGTGTCGTTGGCCAGCCGGACCGCCTCGTCCTCACCGTCGAACGGCAGAGCCACAAGAACCGGACCAAAAAGCTCACTTTGCACGATTTCGCTCTCCTGGCGGGCGCCGGCGACCAGGGTCGGCGGGTAGTAGAAGCCGGGACCGTCGAGCGGGGAGCCGCCGCAGAGCACCGAGGCTCCGGCCGCGACCGACCGCTCGACGGAGCCGTGCACGCGGGCCCGGTGCTCCGCGGAGATCAGCGGGCCGATGTCGGTGGCCGGGTCCCAGGGGTCGCCCACCGTGATCCGCTCCAGCGTCGCGCGCAGCGCCTCGACGGCCTCGCCGTACACGTCACGGGAGATGTAGACGCGGGTCGCCGCGGTGCAGTCCTGGCCCGTGTTGTAGGTCGCGCCCATCGCCACGCCCCTGGCCATCTCGGCCAGGTTCGCGTCGGCGAAGACCAGGGCCGGCGCCTTGCCGCCGAGCTCCAGGTGGACCCGCTTCAGCGAGCCCGCGGCCCCGCGCATGACGGCGCGGCCGGTCTCGGTGGAGCCGGTGACGCTCACCATGTCCACCCCGGGGTCGGTGACCAGGGCCTCCCCCACCTCGGCGTCACCGAGGACGACCTGGAGCAGCCCCTCCGGCGCCCCGGCCCCGGCGAACAGCTCGGCCAGCCGTAGCGTGGTGCCCGGTGTCTGGGGCGCGGGCTTGATGACCGTCGCGTTGCCCGCGGCCAGCGCGGGGCCGAGCTTCCAGACGGCCATCACCAGCGGGAAGTTCCACGGGGCGATCGAGCCGACCACTCCGACCGGACGGCGGACCAGCACCGAGGTGTAGCCCGAGCTGAGCACCCCGGCACCGGTGCCCTCCAGCGAGCGGGCCGCCCCGGCGAAGAAGCGGAGGTTGTCGGCCGCGAAGGGCAGCTCGCCGTCGCGGAACACCGCCGCCGGCTTGCCGGTCTCGGCCACCTCCAGCCGGGTGAGCTCCTCGGCGTCGGCCTCGACGAGGTCGGCGAAGCGGAGCAGCACCCTGGCCCGCTCGGCCGCGGTGGCCCCGCTCCACTCCTCCTGCGCCACCCGTGCCCGCCGTACGGCGTCCGCCACCTCCCCCACAGGGGTGTCGGGCACCTCCGGCAGGAGCCCGCCGTCGGCCGGATTGATCAACTTGCCCATGGAGCATCCCTCGTGGTGATGGTGCGAAAAGTCGTCAGGCCCCGGCCCGCTCGATCAGGTCGGCCGCCCCGCGCAGGCCGTCGCGGCGGCGGATCTCCTCGCCGGCGGCGGCCAGGCGCTCACGGAGCCCGGTGTCGCCGAGCAGTCTGTCCAGCGCGCCGGTCAGCTCCTCGTCGGTGAACGTGTAGGTGGCCAGGCGCACGCCGTAGCCGAGCTCGTCGATGCGCTGCGCGTTGTCGTACTGGTCCCAGAAAAGGGGCAGCAGGACCATCGGCTTGCCGAAGTGCAGCGCCTCGGTGACGGTGTTGTTGCCGCCGTGCGTGATGACCAGGTCCACCAGCGGGATGATCTTGGTTTGCGGGACGAACTCGGCGCCCCACATGTTGTCGGCGAGCTTGATCTCCTCGTGCAGCGGACCCTTGGAGACGATGAAGCGGTACGGGGTGGTGGCCAGCACGTCGATGACCCGCCGCATCAGCGAGACGTCCGCCGAGCCGAGGGAGCCGAGCGAGAAGTAGATCAGCTCGCCCTCCCCGCCGGCCAGCGACGCCGGCACCTCGAAGCCGCCGTCGGTCTCGCGGACCGAGGAGTCCAGGCGGTGCCAGGTGTCGCCCAGCGGCCGGGCGTCGGCGTAGTCGGCGATCTCCGGGAAGACGTACATGTTCAGGTCGCCCCGGTGGATGAAGTCCAGTTCGGGCAGCGGCCCGGCGCCCTGGGCGACGACCCACTCGTTGAAGGCGGTCCAGATCTCACGGTGTGTCCGGTCGTACTCGGCGCGGAAGGCGCCCCACTCGGACCGGTCGCCGGCGGGCAGGCCGGAGAAGACCGGGGCCACCCCCTCGCCGCGCACCTCCAGCGGGTTGCAGGAGACGATCCGGACGAACGGCTTGCCCGCGGTGAGCAGCGCCGGGAAAGTGATCACATTGTCCTCGACGATCACGTCCGGCTGAACGCGCTCGACAATCGCCTTCAACTGCGGCTCGCAGTACTTCGCGCCCTCGATGAGCGCGTCCCAGATCGGCTTGGTCACCGTCTCAAGCTGCTCCAGGGTGGACTTGCGATATTCCGGGGCGGTGTCCCGGATGAAGTCCTTCCAGAACTGGCCGGCGTCCTGCTCCTCCTCGGAGGGCGGGGCGAGGTCGACGAGGTCCTCCTCGAATCCGAGGGCGGCCAATTTCCCCTTCCAGGAGGCTTCAGCTGCGAAAACGACTCGGTGCCCGCGCTTGCGAAGAATGTCACCGATGCCGATGCAGTTGTTCGTCGGCCCGTAGGCGCTTTCCGGCATGAACAAGATCGTGAGAGACATGACGCCTCCATGGTCTGGTGGTTGACGACTTTGAAGAGGGGTTCAATTCCCGGTCTAGCTAAAACCCTGAAAAACGGTCACTATGGACCCCGGCAGAGAGCGTGGCCTTCAACAAGTAGGGGATTATGACGCGCAAGAGGCGGGCGGACCGGCGCCTGGATCTCATCGCAGCCGCACACCGGGCGATCATCCGGCACGGCACCGAGGGGGTGCACCTCAACCATGTCGCCGAGGAGGCCGGTCTGACCTCCGGCGCCGTGCTCTACCACTATCCCCAGCTCGGCGAGTTGCTGGTGGACGCCCACCACGCCGGGATGGAGCGCTTCTACGAGCAGCGCCTCAAGCGGATCAGCGGCATGCGCGACCCCGTGGAGAAGCTCGTCGTGACCATCCGCTCGGGCCTGCCCCACGGGCCGGACGACCCTGACGTGCGGCTGCTCAACGAGCTCGGCGGGGCCGCGTCCCGCAACCGGATGTACGCGCTGCTGCTCACCACGCTCTACGACCGCCAGGTCTCGCTCTACCAGAGCGTCCTGGAGACCGGAGCCGCGCTGGAGATCTTCGAACTGTCCGGCGACTCCCTTGTCATCGCGCGCAACCTGGTCGCGCTTGAGGACGCGTACGGCTACCGCATAACGGCCCGCCACCCGGTGATCGGCCCGGATGAGGCGGTGGAGCTGATCCTGGCCTACGCCAGGACCGCCACCGGCAACCCGCTCAAGACGTCTCATTGAGGAATCAGCACCCCGTCCTCGGGGGCCCAGGTGAGGGCCACCGAGGACCCCACCTCAACCTGGGTGGCCCCCTGGGTGGCCACCAGGATCGGGGTCGGGTGCCCGGCCACGAGGACCGAGATGTGCGAGACGCCGCCGTAGAAACTGACGTCGGCGACCTTCCCCCGCAGCACGCCCTCGCCCCGCGCCGGCGCGTCCCCGCCGGCCAGGCCGAGCCGCTCCGGCCGTACGGCCAGCAGCGCGGACGCCCCCTCCGCCAGGTCCGACACCCCGGGAAGCACGCCGAGCCCCTCGCAGGAGAGCCCGCCGGCGCGCACCGTGCCCGGAAAGAGGTTGCTTGCCCCCACGAACCCGGCGACGAACGGGGTGCGCGGCCGTTCGTAGAGCTCCACCGGCGCGTCCACCTGCTCCACCCGGCCGGCGTTGAAGACGGCGATCCGGTCGGCCAGCGACATGGCCTCCTCCTGGTCGTGGGTGACCACGACGAAGGTGATGCCGACCTCGTTCTGGAGTCGCTTGAGCTCAAGCTGCATCTCCGCGCGGACCTTCTTGTCCAGGGCGGACAGCGGCTCGTCCAGCAGCAGCACGCGCGGACGCTTCACGATCGCGCGGGCCAGCGCGACCCGCTGCCGCTGGCCGCCGGAGAGCTGCTGCGGTTTGCGGGTGGCCATGGCGTTCAGGCCGACCTTCTCCAGGACCTCGGCGACCCGCTCGCGGATCTCGGTCCTGGGCAGTTTCTCCCGTTCCAGGCCGTAGGCGACGTTCTTGGCCACGGTCATGTGGGGGAACAGCGCGTACGACTGGAACATGAGGTTGACCGGGCGGCGGTGCGCGGCCCGGCCGAGCAGGTCGGCGCCGTCGAGCGTGACGGTGCCCGAGTCGGGAAACTCGAAGCCCGCCAGGATGCGCAGGAGAGTGGTCTTGCCACAGCCGCTGGGGCCGAGCAGCGCGAAGAACTCGCCCTGCCGGATCTCCAGGGAGACCTCCGACAGCGCCATGACGTCGCCGAACCGGCGGCTGACACCTGTGATCTGCAGCATTAGGACAGCGACTCCGTCAGTCGGGTCATCCGCTGGGCCACGATCACCACGGTGAAGCTCACGGCCAGCAACAGGGTCGCCAGCGCGTTGATCTCCGGGGTGACCCCGAAGCGGACCATTGAGTAAATGACGATGGGCAGGGTCGGCGTGGTCGGCGCCGCGGTGAAGAAGGCGATCACGAACTCGTCGATGGAGAGCGTGAACGCCAGCAGGGCACCCGCCGCGATACCCGGTGCGAGCTGGGGCAGCGTGACACGGACGAACGTGGTGAGCGGCGTCGCGCCGAGGTCTCTGGACGCCTCCTCCAGGGAGGTGTCGGACTGGGTGAGCCGGGTGCGGACCACCGCGGTCACGAACGCCATGCCGAACACCGTGTGGGCCAGCAGCACCGAGTACAGGCCGAGGGTCATCTTGACCGCGGCGTAGAACACCAGCAGGCCGATGGCCAGCACCAGGTCGGGCAGGATGGCCGGCAGCACGCCGAGCGCGTCCAGCAGCCGTGACCTGGTGTGCCTGGTGAGCCCGACCGCCAGCAGGGTGCCGAGCACGGTGGCCAGCGCCGTGGATCCGGCCGCCACGACCAGCGTGTTGAGCAGGCCCTCGCGGATGGCCGCGTTTCCGGCGAGCTCGCCGTACCACTTCAGGCTGAGGCCGGTGAAGGAGTAGGGCGACCTGCCGGAGTTGAACGACATGACGACGAGCACCAGAATCGGCGTGTAGAGGAACACGTAGGTCGCCCAGAAGGGGACGTACAGCAGGGGGGATCTACGCACGGCGGGCACTCCATGCCTGCAGGAGGAGCAGGACGATCAGCATGGCGAGCAGCGCCAGCGTGAGAGCGGACCCGAACGGCCAGTCGCGTGCCGTGAGGAACTGGTCCCTGATCAGGTTGCCGACCATGATCGAACGGCCGCCGCCGAGAAGTTCGGGGATGACGAAGTTGCCGAAGCTCGGCACGAAGACGAACATGCAGCCGGTGAGGACGCCCGGCAGGGTCAGCGGCAGCGTCACCGACAGGAACGTGCGGGCGGGCCTGGCACCGAGGTTGGCCGAGGCCTCGCGGAGCTGCGGGTCCAGCCTCTCGATCGCCGCGTACAGCGGGAGCACCATGAGCGGCAGGTAGGAGTAGACCAGGCCGGTGACGATCGTGCCGTCGTTGTAGAGGAACTCGAACGGGCCCAGGCCGAGCTTTCCCAGCGCGCTGTTGACCAGTCCCGGACCGCTCAGCAGCACGATCCAGGCGTAGATGCGGACCAGGAAGTTCGTCCAGAAGGGCAGCACGATCGCGATCAGCGCGATCGTCTTCCACCGCCGCGGAAGCCCGGCGATCAGATAGGCCGTCGGGTAGCCGGCCAGGATGGAGATCAGCGTCGCGGCGGTGGCCAGCTTCAGCGAGCCGAGCACGACGTCGAGGTAGAGCGGGTCGAACAACCGGGTGAGGTTCTCCCCGGTCAGGTCGTGGACGACACCGCCGAAACGCCCCCTGCGGAAGAACGAGTAGCTGAGGACCAGCACCAGCGGGATCAGCAGGAAGGCGATCAGGTAGGTCAGGCCCGGCCCGAGAAAGAACAGCCGCCCCAGCACACGTGACCGGCGGGACCGCGATCGCACGGTCCCGCCGGAGACGGTGGGGTCTGTCACTTCGCGGCCTTGACCTCGGTGGCGAGTCGGGTGAACTTGGTGGAGTCCTCACCCAGGTCGACGATGGACTCTCCGGCGAGCAGCTGCGAGGGGGTCATCCGCAGCGGCGCGTTCTTCTCCTTGAGGTCTGCGGGGAGGGCGTCCATGGCGGCCTTGTTCGGGACCTTGTAGAGGATGTTCCGCGCGGCCCAGCTGTGGATCTCCGGGTCCAGGATGAAGTTGATGAACGCGTGCGCGGCCTCCTTGTTCTTGGAGCCCTTCAGCACGACCATCGTGTCCACCCAGAGGTCGCTGCCCTCCTTGGGCACCGTGAAGGCGATGTTCTTCTCAGTCGTGGGGCACCAGCCGTCCCATGCCTCGACCATCACGGCCTCGCCGCTCTTGAGACGGTCGCCGAAGGTGACGTCGTCGTAGCCGAGCAGGTTCGGCTTGGCCGCGATCAGCTTCTCCTTGACCTTGGCCAGGTCCTCGTCGCTCCTGGTGTTGACCGACATGCCGAGCGCCTTGACGGCGGGCAGGGCCAGCCAGCGCTCGGTGGTCATCATGGTGACCTTCTTCCTGGCGTCGGCCGGCGGGTCGAGGATGTCGTTCCAGCTCGTCGGCGGCGTCTTCACCAGGTCGGTCCGGTAGCAGATGCCGGTGGTGCCCCAGGTGTAGGGGACCGAGAAGGCGTTGCCCTTGTCGTAGGAGAGTTCCTTGGCCTCGGGGTAGAGGTTGACCAGGTTGGGGATGAGCTCGGGGTGGATCGGCTCCAGCAGGCCGGCCTCGTTGAGCGCCTGGGCGTACTGGCCGGAGACGAAGGCCACGTCGAGGCCGGTGTCGGCTCCCCCGGTCAGCTTGCCCATGATGATCTCGTTGGTGTCATGGAGCGTGATCTTGACGTCGACCTTGAGCCTGTCCTTGACCCGCTTGGGCAGGTCCTCCGGGGTGTAACCCGGCCAGACCGAGATGGTCAGGCCCTGCTTGGACAGGTCCGCGTTCGGGTTGAGCTGAGCGGCGGGAGCACTGGCGGCGGAGTCCGCGTCGGTGGACCCCCCGCCGCAGGCCGAGACCGCGAGCGCGAGACCGGCCACCAGGGCGGCAGCCGGCAAGGAACGGGGGTACCGGGCACTGAACACGGCCGCTACTCCTTCTGAATTCAGCGTAAGTGGGGCAGACCGGCCGTTACGGACACGGCAGACCAAATCAGGAGTGTTGCAGCCAACCATAACTTGGGCAAGACTTTGCGCGACATCACCCATGGAAAGTTTGGTTAGACAGTTGAGTCAAGATTCAATATGGAACCGGCTCGACACCGTGCCACATGCCGGTGACGGGCGGACCAGCGAGCTTGTCAACGCCCTTACCTGTGATGTTCCCGCTCCGTTCACCGTCCGCCGATTCCATCCACTCCCCGCGACCGCGTCCGCAGATCTTTCAACCGGAGTTCAACTAACCGCTTCCCCCGGAACCTCTCGCCCCGGCGAACGGGGGTTCGACGTGGACCAGACCAATCGCTCCGTGGTGGTCGGCGAGAGCGTGGTCGTCAAATGGCTCACCCCGCCCGCGCCGCTCCCCCAACCGGCTCCCGACGTGTTCGCCCACCTCACCTCGGTCGGCTTCACCGCCACCGCCACGCCGTACGCGGCGATCTCACGCCGCCGCCGAGACGGCGACGGTGATAACGGTGAGCTGCTGCTCGCCCTGGTCACCGCCTATCTGCCGGGGGCCGAGGACGGCTGGAAGTGGTGCGTGGACGAGGCCGTGTCCGGCGGCACGGGTTTCGCCGCCGACCTGGGCTCCCTCGCCGCCGACCTGCACGCGGCGATGGCCACGCCGTCCACGACCTTCCCCGACCCGGTACGGCACGCGCCGGCCCACCGGGGACCGGGACCGGCCCCCTGGGCGGCCCGCGCCGCGGACGCGGTGGACGAGGCGCTCGCGCTGACCGGCGGCCCGGACGGCGAGTGGCTCTCGGCCCACGCCGCCGAGCTCCGCGCCGAGCTCACCGCACCGGCCCTGGCCGAGGCCACCGCCCTCATCCGCATCCACGGCGACCTGCATGTGGGCCAGATACTCCGCCTGCGGGGCGGCTACGCGGTGATCGACTTCGACGGCAACCCCACGGTCCCCGGAGACGGCCCCTTCCAGCCGGCCGCCCGGGACCTCGCACAGCTCACCACCAGCCTCGAACACGTCGGCCAGGTCGCGATCAAGCGCCGGGGCGCCGCCCCCGCCCGGATCGGGACGTGGGCCGCCGCCGCCCGCGCCGCCCTGGAGACCGGCTACCTGGCCCGGCTGGCCGAACTCGGCCACGGGGCCCTGCTGGACCGTTCCCTGATCCGCCCGTTCGAGATCGAGCAGGAGTGCCGGGAGCTCGTCTACGCCGCCCGGCACCTTCCCCGCTGGCGCTACGCCCCGATGGGCGTCCTGCGGTCCTGGTATCCGTGACCGAGCGCCGGCGCCCGGACCGGCGACCCCGGCCTGAAGGGGACCGGCACCCCAACCCGAAGGAGAGAGAAAGTGGATCCCGAGCTGTACCTCGCCGACCTGGAGGCCAAGCCCGCCTCGCTGACCGGCCTGGCGGCCACCCTGGAGGGCGGCGACCCGTTCGCCGCCCTCCCCGACGACATCCGGCGGGTGGTCCTCCTCGGCATGGGCAGCTCCCGGTACGCCGCCGGGGCCGTCGCGCTCCGCCTGCGGGCGGCGGGTGTGGACGCCGTGGCCGAGTACGCCTCGGCCTCCGTCTCCTCTCCGGCGAGCCCGGACACCCTGGTCGTCGCGATCTCCGCGACCGGCGGAAGCCGGGAGACCCTCGACGCGGTCGCCCGCCATCGCGGCCGGTCCTTCGTGCTGGCGGTGACCAACAGGGCCGGTTCGGCGATCACCGAGGGCGCCGACCTGGTGGTGCCGATGCTCGCCGGCGAGGAGCGCGGCGGCGTGGCCTGCCGGACCTTCCAGCACACCCTGGGCCTGCTGCTGGCCCTGCGGAACCGTCTCACCGGCGCCGATCTGGACGTGCCGGCGCTGCTCCGCCGTACCGCCGAGGCAACCGACGACCTGCTGGAACGCCGCGAGCGGTGGCTGGAGGCCGCGGCGGCCCTGCTCGACGGCCCGGACGGCGTGTACACGATCGCCCCCGCAGAGCGCCTCTCCTCCGCCGAGCAGTCGGCGCTGATGTTCCGCGAGGGTCCCCGCAGGGCGGCCGACGCCTGCGAGACCGGTGACTGGTCCCACGTGGACGTCTATCTCACCAAGACCCTCGACTACCGCGCCCTGCTCTTCCCCGGCTCCCGCTACGACGAGCAGGCCATGGAGTGGATCCGGCGGCGCGGCTCCACGGTGCTGACCGTCGGCGGCGAATCGCCCGGCGCCGGGGGCGCCGTCCGTTACCGCCACGACGACGATCCCGGCGTCGCCCTGCTCACCGAGACCCTGGTGGCCGAGTTGATCGCCGCCCGGTGGTGGTCGGACCACCACCGGGCGGTCACAGCCGGTGCAGGCCGCTGAGGACGCGTTCGAGCAGTCCGAGATCGGGGCCGTTCCCGTTGAGGCGGGGCTGGTGGACCCGGACCAGCCCCTCGGACTCCATGTCGGAGATCAGGACGCGGACCACGCCGAGGGGGATGCCGAGCAGAGCGGAGATCTCGGCGATCGAGCGGACCTGGCCGCAGAGCTCGTTGATGGCGCGATACTCCCGGACGTAGGACAGGCCGAGCCCCGCGGAGGTCGTGGAGGAGACCAGGGCCTCCATCGCGAGCCGGCTACGTGGCACGGTCCGCCCCCCGGTGACGGTGTAGAGCCTGACCAGCGAGCTCTCCTCCTCGTACGGCTCGTCGTCCGGCTCGTCGTCCGGTTCCTCCTCCGGCTCGCCGGGCGGCCCACCGTACGACGGTTCGTACAGCCACTCGTACGGTGAGCGCTCGTCCTGCGACGTCCCGTAACCGGAAGATCCGTTCCCCGGCGGGCCATACCCCGCCGCCCCCTCCCGCGAGGGGTCGTAACCCGCGGTTCCCCCCTGTAAGGGGCTGTACCCCGAGGGCAGGTTCCCCGACGGGCCGTACCCCTCGAACCCGCCCTGCGGCGCGCCGTAGCCGCCCTTGCCGCCCCAGCCGCCCCGGTGTTCTCCTTTCACGGCTCAGCTCTCCCTCTTCGGGATCTCGTTACGAGCCCTGCGCACGCCCTGCTGGAAGCTCGCCAGCCGGCTACGGGCATGCTCCGGCGTCATGCGGACCGGAGGGTGCTCCGGCTGAGGCGAGTCGGAGGCCGCCGAGCCGGGAACCAGGTTGGCCCTCGGAGTGCGTTTGGGCAGTCCCGCGACGGTCGTCCCACCGAGCACCGGGGCGCTCACGGCCTGAGCGGCCTGCCAGCCGCTGTCGCCCGGGGACGACCACGGGGCGGGCTCGGACGTGACGGAGGTGGAGTCGCCCGGACGTTTGGGCTCTCCGGGCCGGCCGGCGTCCCCGGCGGAGTCGGCGATGCGGAACCAGCCCGACTCGACCGAGGCGAAGATCGGCAGGAACTCCTCCCCCGGATCCAGCGCAGAGGTCCCCACCCCCGGCAGCGATTCGGCGACGTCGGGGGTGGGCGGCCCCGGGACGGAGGGACGGCCGAGCGGTCCCGGAGACGGCCGGTGGGCCGGGCCCTCCTCCCTCCGGGGGGATCGGGAGGGCCGGTCGTCCTGCCGGGAGGGGGTGTTCTGCCGCTTCGGCAGCGTCCCTCGCTCGCTCTTCCTGACGGGCCGCTCGGGCCTGGTCTGCGACGGTACGGCGCGTGTCCGCCGTGTGGCGGACACCGACAGGGCGGGGAGCGTCGGCGCCGTGGACTCCGACGGCGCGGGCGCGCCGGAGTCGCCCGGGAGCGCCGGACCGGCCGTGCTCCCCAGCTCGCCGGTCGCCGGGGGCCTCCCGCCGGTCGCCGGGGAGAGCCTGCCGGGCTGCGTGGCCCCGCTGAGCTGGGGGGCGCCGGTCTGGGACGCGGCGGAGACGAGGATCGCGTCGGGGAGCAGGACCATGGCGGTCAGTCCGGTCTCCTGGGGACGGAGCCGGACGCGGATGCCGTGTTTGAGCGCGAGCCTCCCCACCACGAACAGGCCCATGCGACGGGCGACCGAGGCGTCGGCCGCCTGCGGGTTGGCCAGCCGCCAGTTCACCCGGGAGAGCTCGTCGGGCGGTATGCCGATGCCCTGGTCGGTCACCAGGACCATCACGCCCTCGCCCTCGACCGGGCTGCTGGCGACCGCGACCTTGCTCTCCGACGGGGAGAACGACAGCGCGTTCTCCACCAGCTCGGCGAGGAGATGGACCACGTCGCTCACCGCGGGCCCCACGACGGCGACCTCGGACTGCATCCGGGTCACCACCCGCTCGTAGTTCTCCACCTCCGACAGCGAGGCCCGGACCACGTCCATCAGCTCGACCGGCCGGCGCCTGCGTCGCGTCACCTCCTGACCGGCGAGGACGAGCAGGCTCTCACTGTTGCGGCGCATCCGGGTGGCGAGGTGGTCGAGCTTGAAGAGGTCGGCCAGCCGCTGGTCGTCGCGTTCCCCGCGCTCCAGCCGTTCGACCAGGGAGAGCTGGCGCTCCACCAGGGTCTGGCTCCGGCGGGAGAGGTTGACGAACATCGCGTTGACCGTGGTGCGCAGCCTGGCCTCGTCGCCCGCCAGCCGGACGGCCTCGCGGTGGACCTCGTCGAAGGCCCTGGCGACCTCGCCGATCTCGTCGCGGGACAGGACCCCGATCGGGGCCACGTCGGCGACGATCTCACCGTCGCGCGACTCCCGGACCTGCTGGACGTAGGCGGGCAGCCGCTCCCCCGCGACCTGCAGCGCCTCCCTGCGCAGCCGCCGCAACGGCTTGACCAGCGAGCGGGCCACCCCCGTGGTGATCAGCAGCACGATCAGCAGCAGGCCCACGACGGCCGCGGCGACCAGCAGGGCGTGGGTCTGCTCGGCCCGGCCGAGTTCCTCGCTGCGGGTGACGATGGCCTGGGTGTGCCGCCGTTCGACCTCGCGCATTCGGTCGATCGTGACCGTCACCGCGCTGTACCACTCCTTGGCGTCGTCCTTCTTCGACCGGTCGAGGCCCTTCAGCGAGGTCCCGGAGTCCGCGCGGAGCAGGACCAGTTCCCGCAGGAACTCGGCCCGGTCGGCGGTCCGGCCGTTGACGGTCTCGTCGAAGAGGCGGCGCTCGGCGCTTCCGGCCTCGGCGATGAAGGTTCTGCGCTCGTTGCGCTCGGCGGAGATCGCGCCGAGGAACCTCTCCATCTGCTCCTGCCCGAACCGGCCTGCGACCAGGACCGCCGAGAGCAGCGCCCGCTGCGTGGAGAGGGCGTCCTTGGCGCGGGCGAGCGCCCTGAGCGTCAGCGCCTGGCTGAACAGCACGTCGTCGTCGCTGCCCTTGCCCAGCTCGTCGTGGAGGGAGAGCAGGTCGTCGATCACCCGGGAGTAGGCGTCGATGGCCGCGTCGGAGAGCAGCGACGGTCCCAGCACCTGCTGCCGCAGCGGCCCGAGTTCCTCCAGCCGGGTGAGCACGGTCTCGATCCCGTCCCAGGTCCGGCCGGTCACCGTCTGCCTGAGCAGGGCGCCGCTCTCGCGGACGTGCGCGGCCGCCGTGTCCACCGCGTTCATCTGCTGCCGTATGGCCTGCGCCTCGTTTTCCGGGCGGCCTCGGGCGATGTACCAGGCGGTGCGGTCACGCTCCTGGGCCAGCTCGTGGGTGAGCGCGCCGATGTGGTCCGAGAGCCGGGCCAGTTCGTTGACCTGCTGGTACTCGGTGGCGGCGCGCATCGAGGTGAGGACCTGGAGGCCGCCGAGCAGTACCGCCGCGGCCGTGGGAACCACGATGAGCGCGATCAGTCTGGAGCGCACTCGCCAGTTCCGCAGGCGAAAGGCGCTTCCTACATCGTGGATTTTGTGTGTACTCACCGAACGCTACCTCTCGGTGCATGAACCCTCTGCCCGAATTTCCTGGTTCCCGGTAATTCGAGCACATCTCAACGCGCAGGGCCAATCGAACAGATATCCACAAATACCCACTTATAAGGCAATAAGGGGTAGGAACGGGGGTTCCACTTTAGGGGCGGAGCCTCCCGCGCGGACACCCCCTAACACCATCAATCATTCATGGGTGCGTATGACCGTTTACATCGGTCCAGAGAAATACACGGAAGGTAACGTACCGGAAGCGCGACGTTCTCTATGGGGCAGATCATTGTGATTCATGATATTTCCCCCATATCTTGGCTCACTGTGTCCGTAGCCTCACCAAATCCGAGCGTCCCGCTCCGGAGGAGACAGTGGCCGCGTCCGGCGCCGCCGCGATCGAGGTGCACGGACCGCGGAAGATCTCCGGCCCCCGTCCGGCGACCACGTGGCCGGCCGCACCAGGAACATTCCCCCTCCGCGGTCGAGGTCGCGCGCTCCTGCGACCCCGCCGGCCGGCGGCCGCCTCCGGGTTCTCCCGGCGCGCCGGCTCCGGCATGGGCCTCGCCGCCGGGGTGACCGCCGTACTCGCCGGAACCATGTTCGGCCGAGTCACCCGGGGGCCGGCGGGCGCCCGCCGCCCGCGAGGTTCCGCAAGGTCTTCCCGCACGTCTTCCTGGAAGTTCTCGCGAAAGAAGAGGATCGCATGAGGATCGGACGTAGAGTCCGCCCGCCCGCCGGGGTTCCGGCACCCGCACCGCCGGTCGCGTACCGCGGCGGCGGAGCGGAGACCGGCACCGGCCCGGCGCCGCGGTCCGCGACCGGCGGCGGCACGGCGTGGACGGTGGACGGACATCCCGGCGTCGCCGACCGCGACATGGCCGCGGACCAGGCCGTCCGGAAGCGGATCGAGGCCGGCGAGGCCGTCCGGACCGCTTGGATCACCCCCCGATGACCGATCGGCCACCACCCATGAAAAGATCGCTGAAAAGGCGGCTCGCCGGCGCCTGCGCGGTACTTCTCCTGCTGTCCGCCTGCGACAGGCAGCAGGAGGGACCGGCGGAGACCGGCGGCGGCACCGTGAGGATCGCCATCACCTCAGAGGTGGGCTACCAGGCGAGCGCCACGGTCCTGAGCCAGTTGCTGCAGGAGCACCTCGGCTACGCGGTGCACAAGGTAAGACTCACCGAGACCCAGTCCTGGAAAGGCCTCGCAAAGGGCACGGTGGACGTCATCGTCGAGAACTGGGGCCGGGAGGCGGAGAAGAAGACCTACATCGAGGAGAAGAAGGTCGCGGTTTCTGCCGGGAAAAACGGCAACAGAGGTGTTATCGGATGGTACATCCCTCAGTGGATGGCGGAAAAGTATCCCGGCATCACCGACTGGCGGCGACTCAACAAATACGCCTACCTTTTCAAGACCGAAAAATCAGGTGACCTCGGTCAACTTCTCGACGGCGATGCGTCATACGCCACCAATGACGAGGCCCTGGTGCGCAATCTCCACCTTGACTACAAAGTGGTGTACGCGGGAAGTGAAAAGGCCCTGATAAAGGCGGCGAAGTTGGCGGCCGAGCGGCGCACCCCGCTTCTGCTGTACTTCTATGAACCGCAGTGGCTGTTCACCGAGATCAAGCTGGCCAAGGTCAGCCTTCCCCCCTACTCGATCGGCTGCGACGTCGTCCCCCGGAAGGTGGCGTGCGACTATCCGCCCTACCTGCTCGACAAGATCGTGAGCAAGAGGTTCGCGGCCACCGGCGGCAAAGCCTACGAGCTGGTCAGGAACTTCTCCTGGACCAACGCCGACCAGAACGCGGTGGCCAACGACATCACCAACAACGGCATGACCGCGGACCAGGCCGCCCGGAAGTGGATCGAGGCGAACAGGATCGTGTGGAAGGACTGGATGCCGGGCTGACACCCGTCCGCGCCACCGCCCCGCCGGCATCCCGGCGGGCCGCCGCCCGTGCCCGGTGAGGACCGCGGCTCAGGTGGACATGCCGTAGGCGGCGCGGACCCGCAGGACGTACTCGACCAGCGTGATCAGCGTGCTCTTGACGGACTCACGGGAGCGGGCGTCGGTGCGCACGATGGGAACGTGCGGGGCGAGCGCCAGCGCCTCCCGCACCTCGTCCTGCGCGTGGATGAAGTGCCCGTCCCAGCCGTTGACGCCGATCACGAAGGGGAGTTTGGCCTCCTCGAAGTAGTCGATCGCCGGGAAGCCGTCGGCCAGCCGCCGGGTGTCGACCAGGACCACCGCGCCGATCGCGCCGCGGACCAGGTCGTCCCACATGAACCAGAACCGGTGCTGGCCGGGGGTCCCGAACAGGTACAGGATCAGGTCACGGTCCAGCGAGACACGGCCGAAGTCCATCGCGACCGTGGTCGTCACCTTGTTCGGGGTGAGACCGAGGTCGTCGATGCCGGCGCTGGCGTCGGTCATCACCGCCTCCGTGGTCAGCGGGAGGATCTCCGAGACGGCGCCCACGAACGTGGTCTTGCCGACGCCGAACCCGCCGGCAACGACGATCTTCGTCGACGTCAGGCCGCTATGGTTAGAGCCTGCGTAGTCCACTGAGAACCCTTTCGAGCATGTTGAGGTCTGGTTGTCCCTTGTCAAGGCTCGGCTGGTGCAGCCGGACGAGGCCCTCGTCGGCCATGTCCGCCACCAGCACGCGGGCCACGCCGAGCGGGACCCTCAGCAGCGCCGAGATCTCGGCGACCGACCGGAACGACCGGCACAATCTGATGATGGCGTCCTGCTCGGGGGTGAGCAGGACCAGCTCCTCGTCCCTGATGAACGAGGAGGAGACCAGCGTCTCCATCGCCATGTGATAACGCGGCTCGGATCGGCCGCCGGTGACCGTGTAGGGACGGAACAGGGGCTCTTCATCCCCGGTTCCGTCACTTCCGAGCACAGCCCTCTCCTGGGGAAGGTGCGGTCATCATCGCCCCCGGGAGGACTGCAGCTCGGCTCTGAGTGCCGGGGTGAGCACCTGGCCGGCCCGGTCGACGAGCAGGGTCATCTGGTAGGCCACAAGCCCCATGTCGCATTCGGGAGAGGCCAGTACCGCGAGCACCGAGCCGTCGCTGATCGCCATGACCAGCAGCAGACCGCGCTCCATCTCGACCACGGTCTGGGTGACGGCCCCGCCCTCGAACACGCGGGACGCGCCCACGGTCAGGCTGAGCAGGCCGGCGGCGACAGCGGCGAGCTGGTCGGCACGGTCGTCCGGGAACCCGTCGGAACTGGCGATCCGCAGACCGTCCGCCGAGACACACACGGCGTGCGCGACTCCGGGGGTGCCCCGGACGAACTCGGTGATCAGCCAGTCGAACCTACGCGCCTCTTGGCTCAGGGTCGTCACGAGTTCTCCTCCCTGTCCGCCACGTCTCTGGCGGTGTCCTCGTATAGTTCGGCGCGACCTCGCCGTATCCCCTGCTGGAAACTCGACAGGCGGCTGCGGACGCGCTCGGGCGAGATGGGTGGCATCGGGGTGGACGGCGCGGAGGCCGCGGCGCCCGGCACCAGGTTGGCCTTGGGGGTGCGCTTGGGCAGTCCCGCCGAGGTGACCCCGCCAAGGCTGGGATCGCTCACCGCCTGAGCCGCCTGCCACCCGGCGTCGGCCGGGGTCTCCCAGTTCTGTACCGCGCGCGCCGGAGCGGGCTCCTCCCCGGCCGGTCGGCGGATCGGCGTGTCGTCCACGACCGAGGCGGCCGGCGCGGGCCCGTCCGGCACCGCCGGCCGCGGAGACTCCGTCTGCCCCCCGGACTCGTCGGTGATGGACGCGTACCCGCCGCTGCCGTCCGCCCTGCGGAACCAGGCCGACTCGACGGAGGCGAAGATCGGCAGGAACTCCTCCTCCTCGGGTTCGAGCGGGGAGACCCGTACGGCGGGCATCGACGCGGTCGCCGGATCCTCCCGGGAGGTCTGCCCCCAGTCTCGGGAGGTCTGTCCCCACTCATGGGAGGTCTGATCGCGGGAGGCCTGTCCCCACTCGCGGGAGGTCTGGTCCCGGGAGGCCTGTCCCCACTCACGGGAGGTCTGATCGCGGGAGGCCTGCCCCCACTCACGGGAGGTCTGATCGCGAGAGGTCTGCCCCCAGGGGGAGAAAACCTCGGCGGAGGAGATCCCGTTACCGCTCGTTCCCTGCACCTGACGTTTGGGCAGGGGGTACTCGGCACTCGGCGGCGGGGCGCCGAGTGAGGCCGAGGGAACCGGGTGCTCCCCGGGGAAGGAGGCGAAGCCGAACGAGGGGGCCGGCTGCACGGGCGGCTCCCCGAAGGACGCCTGGCCGAAGGAGCCCTGCCCGAACGAGCTCTGGCCGAACGAGTTCTGCGCGAAGGAGCCTCGGGGCGACGGGACCTGTCTGCCGTGCGCCTCGACGCCCCACGACGGCTGGCCCGGCTGTGCCCCCTCGGGGACGATGAGCTCCGGCGGGAAGAGGACCATGGCGATGAGGCCGCCGGCCTCCTGGGGGCGGAGCTGGACCCGGATGCCGTGGCGCAGGGCCAGGCGGCCGACCACGAACAGGCCCATCCGCCGGGAGACCGAGACGTCCACGACGGGCGGGTCCGCCAGGCGCCGGTTGGTCTCGACCAGCTCGTCGTTGGTCATGCCGATGCCGGCGTCGCTGACCGCGAGCAGCGCGCCACCGCCCTCGATCATGCTGCTGGACACCACGACCGGGCTGGCCCGGGGGGAGAACTGGATGGCGTTCTCCACCAGCTCGGCGACCAGGTGGACGATGTCGTTGGCGGCGCTCCCGGCGACCGAGATCGTGCGGTGCACCTTGACCTGGACCCGCTCGTAGTCCTCGACCTCCGACAGCGAGGCGCGCACGACGTCGACGAGCTTGGCCGGCTGGCTGCGCCTGCGGGTCGGCTCGTGACCGGCGAGGACCAGGAGGTTCTCGGAGTTGCGCCGCATGCGGGTGGCGAGGTGGTCGAGCTTGAACAGGTCCGCGAGACGGCCGCCGTTCTCCTCGCCCTTCTCCAGGCCGTCGATCAGCGAGATCTGGCGCTCGACCAGCGTCTGGGTGCGGCGCGACAGGTTGACGAACATCGCGCTGATGTTGGAGCGGAGCTCGGACTCCTCGGCGGCCAGCCGTACGGCCTGCCGGTGGACCTCGTCGAACGCCTTGGCGACCTCTCCGATCTCGTCCTTGCCGTCGACCGAGATGGGGGCGATGTCGGGCACCCGGCTGTCTCCGGAGACCCGCAGGTTGCGCACCACCTCGGGAAGCCTGAATCCGGCGACGTCCAGCGCCTCGCCCCGCAGGCGGCGCAGCGGCAGGACCATCGAGCGGGCGATGAGGACCGTGAGGCCGAGGACCAGGATCAGCAGGAGCAGGATCAGGCCGGAGGCGATGATCGCGTTACGCTGCTCGGTGTCCTCCAGCACGCGGGCCCGAGTGATCACGTCACCGGCGACCTTGTTCTCGACCTTCTTCATCCGGTCGAGGGTGGCCCCGTTGTCCGAGAACCACTGCTTGACGGCGGCGAAGTCGGAGAGCAGGCGGCCCTCCCGCCGGGTGTCGCCGGCCAGCACGATCGCCCTGGCCTTGGTCAGCTCGGCCCGGTAGACCTTCTCGTCCATCATGGTCTTGACGAGGAGCTGGCGGTTGGCCGGGCTCGCCTCGATGCCGAAGTCGGCCTTGTACTCCTCCATGCGCGAGCGGGAGGCGATGAACTTCTCGATCTCCTGGGCGTCGACCAGCGAGGGCGCGTAGTAGCCGGCCAGCAGCCGGGCCCGCTGCCTGGAGACCTCCTCCTTGGCGCGGGCCAGCGCGCTGAGCGCGCGGGTGTTACCGATGATCTCCGGGTCGTCGCTGACCAGCGTGAGCTCCTCGTGGAGCTGGAGCAGCGGGGAGATCATGAGGCTGTAGCGTTCGGCCCTGTTCGTCCCGGGCAGCTGGCGGAGTTCCCGCAGACCGGCGAGCTGGTAGCCCACGTCCTTGGCCGCGTCGACGGCACGGGGGCCGTAGGAGTCGTCGATTCCCTGCAGATCGAGCGCGACTTTCTTGATCAGCGCGTCGACCGTTCTCTGCTGTGTGTCGGCTGCTTCCTTCAGGCCTTCGTTGGTCGGCTGGAACGAGGCCCATGCCACCCGGTCACGTTCCAAACCCAGGGCCTGTGCCAATTCACGTAACCCACCCGAGTATTCGGCCGCCGCCGCGGTCCGCTGGTATCCGGCCACGCTGTCGATGGAGGCGACCACCCGCGTGCCGGCGAGCACGACCCCCACCGCCGTCGGCACCAGGATCAACGCCGTGAGGCGCGACCGCACGCGCCAGTTCCGCATACCGAACCGGGCGGCATGGCGCTTGCCGCGGCCAGGTGCCGGAGCACCGCCGCTCTCGGTTGTCGCCGTCGTCACCGCTCTCGCTCTACCTCTCACCATCACGACATGAGTGGCCCTCATCAGACCACAAGGTCACGGGACGCAATCGGCATAACCGACAAACCGGACTTAATCGTTACGAAGGTGACGAGGGAACGATTGCCTATGGTTATCGCAAGGCGGCAAGCACCTGGTCCCGTACCTGTGCCCGCTGGGCTCCCTCCGTCAGAGGACCCCCGGCTCTATCGACAACGTAGAAGACATCCACCGCCTCTGCGCCGAGAGTCTCCACACGTGCGGCTCGCACGTCAAGACCACAATCTCCAAATGCTCTACCAATTCGCCACAATAGCCCCGGACGGTCATGAGCGCGTACCTCCACAACGGTCGCCGTATTGGACGCGTCGTCCACGAGAGTAACCCGTGGTGGCGCCGTAGGAACCTGGACCCGGCGCAGCGAACGGGCCCTCCTCGCCAGCCGCTGCTCGATGTCAAGCCGGCCCGCTAGGGCCAACCGTAAATCAGCTTCCAGTGTCGCCGGATCCGGGGGCGAACCGTACTCCGGCATGACCGAAAACTCAATTACCGCAGTCTCCCCCACCGAAGCCGCGGAGGCGGCCCGGACCACCATGCGGTGCGCGGCGAGCACCCCTGCCGCACGCCAGAGCAGCCCGGCCCGGTCCGGCGCGACCACGGTGACCACTCCCCCGCCGACCCGTACCGCACCGCCGCCGTGCCGGGCGGGCGCGGTCGGCGCGGCCGGGAACGCGGGCACGGGCGGCGGAGGGGTACCGGCCAGCACCGAACGCACCCGGCGCACCAGATCGGAGACCAGGGCCGCCTTCCAGGAGTTCCAGGCGGCGGGACCGGCGGCCCGGCCGTCGGCCACGGCCAGCGCGGCCAGCAGTTCGAGCGTCTCCCGCGAGCCCACGGTCTCCGCCACCCGGGAGACGGTCACCGGGTCGTCCAGGTCGCGCCGTGTCGCCGTCTCGGGGAGCAGCAGATGGTGGCGGACCACGCTCTCCACGGTCTCCACATCCGCGGGCGGCAGCCCTATTCTGGTGCCGATGTCCCTGGCCACCACCGCGCCGGTGATCGAGTGGTCGCCGGGCCAGCCCTTGCCGATGTCGTGCAGGAGTGCCGAGATGAGCAGCAGGTCGGGCCGGGAGACCTCCCGGGTGAAGGCAGCGGCTCCGGCCGCGGTCTCGATGAGATGGCGATCCACCGTGTAGCGGTGCACCGGGTTACGCTGCGGACGATGCCGTACCCGTTCCCAGTCGGGCAGCAGCCGGACCAGAACGCCCGCCTGGTCCAGTTCCTCCCAGACGGGCACCGCCGCCCGCCCGGCGCCGAGCAGCGCGACCAGCGCGTCCCTGGCCTCCCTGGGCCAGGGGACCGGAAGCGGCGGAGCCTGGACCGCCAGCGCGTTCACCGTGGCGGGGGCGATCGGCAACCCCGCCTCGGCCGCCGCGGCGGCGGCGCGCAGCAGCAGCGTGGGATCCCCTCGCGGGCTGACACCCCTGGCGAGCACGACCTCGCCGCCGTGCTCGACGACCCCGTCGGCGAGCGGACGGCGCCCCCTCGGCGCCGGACCCGACAGCAGGCGGTCGACGGCGCGCCAGATGGCGTCGGAGGCGTGCGCGACCGTCCGGCCGGACTCGGCGAGCCTGCGCATCAGCGCCTCGGCGTCGAGCAGCCCCAGGGCTCCGGCGACCGCGTCCTGCTCCTGGAGCACCAGCCGGTCGGCCCCGCGGGCGGTCACCAGGTGCAGGCCGTGCCGGACGTCGAGCAGGAGCTCGTACGCCTCGCGCACCCGGGGTCCCGGAGCCGAGGCCACCCAGGCGGCGGCCACGGCCTGCATGGCCTGCACGTCGCGGAGGCCGCCGCGCGCGTCCTTGAGGTCGGGTTCGAGCAGGAACGCCAGCTCGCCGCTGGTCTCCGCCCGCCTGTCGACGGCGTCCCGCAGCTCGGCCAGGCGGCGCCGGGAGCCGGCCCGCCACTCGGCGAGCACGGCCTCCCGCGCGGCCCTGGTCAGCTCGGGGTCCCCGGCCACGTGCCGGGCCTGGATCAGCCCGAGCGCCGCCCTGAGATCCTCCCCGGCGACCGCGACCGCCTCGGCCACGGTCCGCACCGAGTGGTCGAGGCCGATGCCCGAGTCCCAGACCGGATACCAGACGCGGTCGGCGACGCGCGCCACGTCGTCACGGCCCCGGTGCAGCAGGACCAGGTCCAGATCGCTGCCGGGGGCCGGTTCCGCGCGGCCCAGGCTCCCCACAGCGACAAGCGCGACACCGCCGGGCACATGGCAGGGCGGAGGGCCGAGGGCGTCCTTGAGGGCGCTCTCGGGGCCGCCGGGCCCGTCCGCGCCCCCGGCGCCCCCGCGCCGCCCTGCCCCGCCGACGCGCCCGTACGGCGTGCCGCAGGCGGCCCTGAGCAGGTCCGCCAGCCAGTGGTCGATGTCCGAGGCCCGCTCCCTGCGGGCCGCGGCGTACGAGTGGACGTCGTCTCTCACCGGCTCAGAGCGCCTCTGGGCCGCGTTCCCCGGTACGGACCCGCACGACGGTGTCCACCGGGATCGACCAGACCTTGCCGTCCCCGATCTTGCCGGTCTGCGCGGCCTTGACGATGACGTCGATGACGTCCTCGGCGTCGTCCTCCTCGGCGAGCACCTCAAGCCGGATCTTGGGCACCAGGTCCACCCGGTACTCGGCGCCGCGATAGACCTCGGTGTGGCCGCGCTGGCGGCCGTACCCGCTCGCCTCTCCGACCGTCATGCCCCTGACCCCGAACCGTTCCAGGGCCGCCTTCACGTCATCGAGTTTGAAGGGCTTGATGACGGCGGTGATGAGTCTCATACGTCCACCTTCTTCGCGGTGCTGGTGATCGCCGGGCCGTGGGAGGACACCGCGCCGGACGCGTGCACGGTGCCGAGGTCGTAGCCGGTCTCGGCGTGGGAGGTGATGTCGACGCCGGCGAGCTCCTCCTCGGCGCCGATCCGGAAGCCCACCGTCCTGTCGATGATCTTGGCGATGACCCAGGTGACGGCGAACGAGTAGACGCCGACCGCGACCGGGCCGAGGACCTGCAGGCCGAGTTGCCCGACGCCCCCGCCGTAGAGCAGGCCGGTGCTCTGCTGCTCCAGGAAGGGGTGGGCGGCGAGGAAGCCGAGCGAGACCGCGCCGAGCACCCCGCCCACCAGGTGCACGCCGACCACGTCGAGCGAGTCGTCGAAGCCGAGCCGGTACTTCAGGCCCACCGCGCAGGCGCAGACCGAGCCCGCGACGGCGCCGATGACGAGGGCGGCCCAGGGGTCCACGAAACCGCAGGCCGGGGTGATCGCGACCAGGCCGGCCACCGCGCCCGAGGCCACGCCCAGGCTGGTGGCGTGGCCGTCCCGCCTCTTCTCGACGAGAAGCCAGGCGCCGGCGGCGGCCGCGGCGGCGATCTGGGTGTTCATGAAGGCCAGGCCCGCGGTCCCGTCCACGGCGAGCTCGGAGCCCGCGTTGAACCCGAACCAGCCGAACCAGAGCAGCCCCGCGCCGAGCAGCACCAGGGGCAGGTTGTGCGGGCGCGTCGGCTCCCGGCCCCACCCGGCGCGCCTGCCGAGCACCAGGGCGAGCGCGAGGGCCGCCGCCCCGGCGTTGATGTGAACCACCGTGCCGCCCGCGAAGTCCTCGATGCCCAGGCTGAACAGCCAGCCGCCGCCCCAGACCCAGTGGGCGACGGGGAGGTAGACGACGGTGACCCACACGACCGTGAACAGCACCCAGGCGCCGAACCTGGCGCGGTCGGCGACGGCACCGCTGATCAGCGCGACGGTGATGATCGCGAAGGTCAGCTGGAAGGCGGAGAAGACGAGGCTCGGCATTCCGGTGCCGTCGGGCTTGGTGGCCGTGTCCACCAGGCTCTGCAGGCCGAGGGCGCCGGAACCGCCGACGAACATGTTGACCAGGCCGTCGGCGTTGTCGGTGAAGGTCAGCGAGTGACCGTAGAGCACCCAGGCCACGGTGACCGTGATGATGCTGACGAACGACATCAACATCATGTTGAGCACGCTTTTCGCTCTGGTCATTCCACCGTAGAAAAGCGCGAGCCCCGGAGTCATGAGCAACACCAGTGCGGTGGCCGTGAGCATCCAGGCAGTGGTGCCACTGTCGATCTTCATTCGGCACGACCCTCCGTCGCATATGGCATATGACCGATCTCGGCGCGCAGCGAACGCTTCCTGGGCTCCGTCGACCGGTCACGCACTGGCGATGTGCCACAGCGTGTTCTTCCGCGGTTTCACCGCGCGATCCACCGTGTTTCGCGCCGGTGAATCTCCGCCCCCCGGTGTTTCATCCGTGTTTCAGACGGGACCTGTCACGGTCCGAAGACGGCGGCGGCCATGCCCGAGGCCGCCCCGCCCCGGTGCCCGAGCGGGTCCGCCCCACCCGCCCCCCCGGCCCGCCGGAGGGCGCGAAGGCCCGGCGCGGCCCTCCACGGAACGGTCCAGCACGGCATGGAGCGATCCGGTACGGCTCCACGCGGAGCCGCTCAACGCGGAAAGGTCCGGTACGGCTCCCCGGGGAAGCCGTACCGGACCACGGTGGCTCAGGCGGCCGAGGCCATCTTCCGGAGCCGGGCCAGGGCGTCACGCTCGATGCGGCGGGCACGGTCACGGCCGATGCCGTAACGCTCGCCGACCTCGGTCAGCGTGTGCTCGCGGCCGTCCATCAGGCCGTAACGCCAGCGCAGCATCTCGCGGGTCTGACCCTCCAGCCCGGTCAGCCACTCCTCCAGACGCTCACGCTCCAGGATGTCCATCGCCTGCTGCTCGGGGTCGGCCCACGTGTCGTCGGCGATCATGTCGCCCAGCTCGGTCTCGTCGTCGTCGCCCACCCCCAGCTGCAGGGAGACGGGGTCGGAGGCCCAGCGGCGGAGCTCACGGACCCGCTCGATCGGCAGCTCCAGCACCTCCGCCAGGTCGGCGTCGGTCGGCTCCTGGTCGAACTCGGCCAGCATGTCGCGCCGGACCCGCATCAGCCTGGTCATCTGCTCACCCGCGTGGGTGGGCAGGCGGACCGGCCTGGCCTGCTCGTGAATGGCGCGCCCCACGGACTGGCGGATCCACCAGGTGGCGTAGGTGGAGAACTTGTAGCCGCGCCGGTAGTCGAATTTCTCGACCGCCCGCACCAGGCCCAGGTTTCCCTCCTGGACCAGATCGATCAGCGGCATTCCCCGCCCGGAGTATTTGCGCGCGACCGCCACCACAAGACGTAGATTGGCCTGGATGAATTCGTCTTTGGCCCGCTGCCCCGAAACAGCCAGCCGTTCAAGCTCCTCATCGGCGGCGTCCGCGACCCGCGGCTCCGTCAACCCGCCGTCCAGCAACTGCTCCGCGAAGAGGCCCGCCTCGATCCGCTTGGCGAGCTCGACCTCCTCCTCCGCGGTGAGCAGGGGGACCCGCCCGATCTCAGCCAGGTAGGTCCCGAGCAGATCTCGATCAGAGACGTGCTGGTCCTGCGTCCGATTCCCCGTCGGCCTTGCCATCCGATGGCACCTCGCTCCGCCTGCTTATGGCAGGCCCGCACGCTCGCTCAAGACCCCGTGCGTGCGGACGTGCCGCTTGCCTAATCAACGCCGGGATCAGGGCAAAGATTCCCTAAAGGAGTACGCCCGAAGAATGGTTTTGGATTTCCTCCTCAAGGAGGATGTCCATGGGCGCGACGTCATGGGAAACGCCACTTCCCGCCGCGGCCCGGCTCAAACCAGGCGGAGCGCGCCCGCCTCGCCCCGCCTCATCCGTGCTCCCCGCGCGCCTCGGCGATCGCCTCGCCGAGCAGCGCGCCCACGTCGCCGAGGACGTGCCGTCCCTCCCGCACCACCCGGCGGCCCCCCGAGACCACCGAGTGGACGTCGGCGGCCGTCGCGGCGAAGACCACGACCTCCGGGGCGTCCCCCCGGGGCGGCCCCGCCGTGCGGACCGAGTCGAGTCGCACCGAGACCAGATCCGCCCAGGCGCCCGGGACGAGGGTGCCCGCGTCGGGAAAACCCAGCGAGGCGTGCCCGGCGGCGGTGGCGGCCTGGAGCAGCTCGGCGGCCGTCCAGTGGCCGCGCCGCTCGGTGACCAGCCGCTCGTTCAGCTCGACCGCCCGCGCCTCCTCGAACAGGTCCACGACCGCGTGACTGCCGGAGCCCAGCGCGATCGGCGCCCCCTCGCCGAACAGCACCCCGGCCTGGCCCTGACCGTCTGCCAGGTCGCGTTCGGTCGTCGGGCACACGCAGACACACGTGTCCGACTGGGCGAGCAGGGCGATGTCCACGTCGGAGAGGTGGACGGCGTGCACCGCCGTCGAGCGGGGGCCGAGGATGCCGTGCTCGCCGAGCACCTGGACCGGGCTGGCGGCGTAGACCTCCACGCAGACCGCGTTCTCCGCGCGCTGCTCGGAGACGTGGACGTGCAGCGGGACCGCGTGGTGATGGGAGAACCCGCCGACCGCCGGCAACTGCTCCGCCGGAACCGCGTGCACCGAGTGGACGGCCGCCCCGATCTCGACGTCCTCCGCCACCCGGTAGACCTCCAGCAGCGCCTCGGCCCGGACGGTCCACCTCCCGGCGTCGCCGTCACCGAACCGCAGCTGGGTGCCGGTCAGCGGGACGCCGATGCCTCCGCTCAGATAACAGGTGTCCAGCAGCGCGATGCGCAGACCCGCCTCCCGCGCGGCCTGGACGAGCGCGTGACCCATGCTGTTCGGATCGTCGTACGGCCTGCCGCCCGGAGCGTGGTGGAGATAGTGGAACTCCCCGACGCAGGTGATCCCGGCCAGCGCCATCTCGGCGAACGCGGCCGTGGCCAGCCTGCGGTAGGAGTCGGGGTCCAGCGTCGCGGCCACGCCGTACATCTGCTCCCGCCAGGTCCAGACGCCGCCCTTCTTCCGCTGCGTCGTGCCCCGCAGGGCCCGGTGGAAGGCGTGGGAGTGCGCGTTGGCCAGTCCCGGCAGGGTCAGCCCGGCGAGCCGTACGGCTCCCGGGGGAGGCGCGGCCACGCCCGGGGCGATCTCGGAGATCCGGGAGCCCGTGACGGTGACGAGCACCCCGGCGACGACCTCGCCGGGCGGCAACCAGGCCAGCTCACACCAGTAGTTCAGCTCCGGCACAGGTCCTCCAGGGCGGTGGCGAGGACGACTTCCGCGGGGCGGCCGGACATCTCGGCCGCCATTCTTTCCATTATGTGAATAAATGCGTTCACGAATGGGCCGTGCCACCGGCATGAAGCACCAAAGAGGCGCCTAAAACGCGATGAGGTCCCGGATGAGGTCCCGCCTCCCACCCCCCGGCGGGACTCGCCTCCTCAGGTGAACCGCCTCAGGTGACCGGGCCCGCCGACGGCCGGACGGTGATCTCGGTGACGTGGGCGTCCTGAGGGGCCGTGACCGCGGCGAGCACCACCCGCGCCACCGAGTCCGGGGAGAGATACCTCTCCGGCTCGTAGGCCCCGCCCTCCTGGGCCCGCACCCCGCGCTGCATCTCGGTGCCCACCCGCCCCGGATAGACCGAGGTCACCCGGAGCGCCGGCTCCTCCAGCCGGAGCGCGTCGGCGAAGGCGCGCAGCGCGAACTTGCTGGCCGCGTAGGAGCCCCAGTCCGGGTTGGCCCGCCGCCCCGCCCCTGAGTTGATCAGGACGACCTGTCCCCCGGCCGCGCGCAGCGCGGGCAGCAGCAGCCGGGTCAGCTCGGCCACCGCGATCAGGTTGATCTCCATCGTGCGCCGCCAGACCTCGGCGGGGGTCTGCGCGATCCGGCCCAGGGTCACGGTGCCCGCGCTGTGCACCAGCACGTCGAGCCGGTCGATCGCGGCGACGTCGGCCTCGACGACGTCGGTGAGCTCCACCGGCCACGGCAGCGACCCCGGCAGCTCGGCTGCGAGCCCGGCCAGCGCCTCGACGTCCCGGCCGCCGAGCAGCAGGTCGTGGGTGGGGGCCAGGGCCCGCGCGATGGCGGCTCCCACCCCTCCGGAGGCTCCGGTCACCAGTGCGATAGGGCATGCGGACATGCGGATCACCTTACTCCGGGCGGAAGGTCTCGGGCCCGGGACGCTCCAGGGTGAGCGCGTGGACGCGGTGCGGGTAATCGTGGACCCACGCCCCCGAAAAGATCAAAAATGGCGAACTTCCTGAAAACCGGTTGAACCTCTCGCGGGGAGAGGCTTCAGTCTTTCCCTGGACCTTTGGAACCCTCCGGATCCGTAAACCTTTCCGCCCCCCGAAACGGAGCATCATGATCATTGAAGCGCACGGCCTGCGCAAAACCTTCACCGCCAAACGCGGGCGGGGCAAGGCCGAGAAGGTCGAGGCCGTACGGGGCGTCGACCTGTCCGTCGCCGAAGGCGAGATCTTCGCGGCCCTCGGCCCGAACGGCGCAGGCAAGACGACCACCGTACGGATGCTCGCCACCTTCACCACCCCCACCGCCGGCACCGCCAAGGTCGCCGGATACGACGTGGTGAAAGAGGCCGCCAAGGTCCGGGAGAGGATCGGCTACGTCAGCCAGGCGGGCGGCGTGGACGAGAACGCCCCGGGTCTGGAGAGCCTGCTGCTGGCCGCGCGCCTGGCCGGGCACTCCCGCAGGCAGGCGCTCACCCGCGCTGACGAGCTGCTGGCGGCCTTCAGCCTGACCGAGATCGCCGGGCGTCCGGTCAAGACGCTCTCCGGCGGCCAGAAACGGCGCTTCGCGCTGGCCATCGGCCTGGTGAACCGGCCGCCGCTGATCTTTCTCGACGAGCCCACCACCGGCCTGGACCCGCAGAACCGCGCCAACCTCTGGGACGAGGTCCGCGCCCTGCGCGACCAGGGCACCAGCGTGCTGCTGACCACCCACTACCTGGACGAGGCCGACGCGCTCTGCGACCGGCTCGTCATCATCGACAACGGCATGGTCGTCGCCGAGGGCACCGCCGAGGATCTCAAGAAGGAGGTGGCCGGCGACGTCGTCACGCTCAGGCTGGACGACCTGGCCTCGGCCCAGAAGCTCCTCGCCGCGCAGCCGTACATCAAGGAGGTCCAGGAGGAGGGGGACACCCTGCGCGCCTACCTCGACGACGGCGAGCACAACCTGCCCGCCCTGCTCCGCGCCCTGGAGGTCGGCGGCCTGGCCATCCGGTCCATCTCCCTGGAGAGGGCCACGCTCGACGACGTCTTCCTGCGGCACACCGGCCGCTCCCTCCGCGACGCCGCCTGATTCCGATAGGACCCCCCATGTTCCGACACACCATGCTGTTTCTCGGCTACGAGCTCGGCAACGTCCGCCGCAACCCGGTCTGGCCCCTGTTCGGCATCCTGCAACCCGTGCTCTACCTGCTGCTGTTCGCGCCGTTGCTGACCACCACGACCAAGGGTGGGACGCTGATCGAGGCGCTGCAGATGTTCACCCCCGGCACCATGATGATGATCGCCCTGTTCGGCTCGATGTTCGCCGGTTTCACAATGATCAACGAGACCCGCAACGGCGTGCTGGAGCGGCTCGCGGTCAGCCAGGCCTGGCGGCCGGCGATCATCCTGGGCCGAGTGATCAAGGACATGCTCGTCCTCGTCCTCCAGGCGCTCCTGGTGATGGGCGTGGCCGTGCTGATGGGCCTGCGGCTGAGCCTTGCCACGGTGCTGCTGATGCTGCTGCTGATGGCCGCGACCGGCCTGTTCGCCGCCAGCATCTCCTACGGCCTGGCCCTGGCGGTCCGCGACGAGGGCGGCATGTCGCAGATCGTGCAGTTCTTCGCGCTACCGCTGACCCTGCTGGCCGGGATGCTGCTCCCGGTCTCCCTCGGCCCGGCGTGGATGCAGACGGCCGCCAAGTTCAACCCGCTCTACTACTCGGTCGAGGCGGGCAGGTCCCTGTTCGCCGGGCGCCTGTCCGACAGCACGATCCCGGTGGCCTTCGGCCTGTTCATCGTGCTCGGCACGCTCGCCCTGGTCTGGTCGGTCCGCTCGCTCAGGAAGCTGGCCGGGTAACCGACCCGGCGCCGGCCGTGTCCCCCGCGAAGCTCCACGCCCTCCGGAGAAGGGTGGGCGTCCCCGGCTCTCCCCCGGGGACGCCCACCCTTCCGGTTGCCACATCGACCTTTGCCCTGGCCCCCGCCCCGCACGGACTGGACCGGAGATCGAACTCGGCGAGCGCCCGACGAGCGCCCTTGAGCGAAGAAGAGGCTCCGCACAGGGCGGGATGCCCGATTTCCCGGCGGCCAACCGGCCCAGCGGATCGGTGCCCGAACTATCCCGCTACGCACCACTGCAATTTGTGGGATTGGTAGGAAATAAGGGAGATCAACGTGACCTGGCCCCACAGCACGGACGGATGAGGGCCGTCAGGTGGGGAGCAGGAACTGGGTGGCGGCCAGCTCACGGTAGAGGTCGTCGTCGGCGAGCAGCTCCCCGTGGGTGCCGACGGCCCGCACCCTGCCCCCCTCCATCACCACGATCCGGTCGGCGTTGGTCACCGTGGAGAGGCGGTGGGCGATCACCAGCACCGTCGTCTCCCTGGCCACCTCGGCGACCACCTCGCGGAGCCGCATCTCGTTGACCGCGTCGAGCTGGGAGGTGGCCTCGTCGAGCAGGAGCAGCCGGGGGCTGCGCAGCAGGGCCCGCGCGATGGCGACCCGCTGGCGCTCGCCGCCGGAGAGCATGACCCCGCGGTGGCCGACCTCGGTCTCCAGACCCTCGGGGAGCCGGGCGACCAGATCCTCCAGCCGGGTCAGCGAGAGCACCCGCCAGATGTCGTCCTCGCCCGTGCCCGGCGCGGCGAAGACGAGGTTCTCCCTGAGCGTGCCGTCCAGCACCGGCGCGTCCTGCTCGACATAGCCGAGGGCGGCGCGCAGATCGGCCAGCGGCCACCGTCTGATGTCACGGCCGTCGACGGTGATCACCCCGGCCTGCTGCTCGTAGAACCGTTCGAGGAGGGTGAAGACCGTGGACTTGCCCGCCCCCGAAGGACCCACCAAGGCGGTCATCCCCCCGGCCGGGATCTCGAAGGAGACCCCGTCGTGGACGACCGGCCGGTCGTCGCCGTAGCGGAAGACCACGTTCTCGAAGATCACCCCGGCCGGAGCGGCGCCGGCCTCGCGGATCCCGCCGCCGATCTCCTCGGCCGGGAGTTCCTCGATCTCCCGGATGCGCCTCACCGCGGCCAGGCCGTTCTGCATCTGGGTGACCCCCTGGATCAGCTGACCGATCGGGGCGACCAGGTAGAAGAGATAGAGCAGGAAGGCGATCAGTGAGGAGACCTCAAGCGCGCCCGAGGCGACACGGGCCCCGCCCACTCCGAGCACGGCCACGAAGGCGAGCTGCGCGGCCATCCACGCCGAGATGCCGGCGATCGAGGTCCACCAGGCGACCGCGACGCCCCGATCCCTCGCCTCGCGGGCCGCCTCGTCCACCGTGGCGATCTCGCGCTCCTCGGCGCCGCTGGCCTTGACCGTGCGGAACGCCTGCAGCACCCGGTCGAGCACCGCGCCCATCTCGCCCACCGCGACCTGCGCCTGCATCGAGGCACGCCGGATGCGCGGCATGACCAGGCCCACGAGCGAGCCGACCAGGATCAGGACCCCCAGCGTGATGAGCAGCAGCAACCCGTCCATGATCGCCATCATCACCACGGCGCCCACCAGCATGAACAGCGCGCCGACCATCTCGACGACACCCTCGGTGAACACCGCGCGGAGCAGGGTGGTGTCGGAGGTCACCCGGGACAGCAGGTCTCCCGGCTTGAGGCGGTCCACCTCGGAGACCCGGAGGCGGAGCATCCGGCCCACCAGCCTGCGCCGGGCGGAGAACACCACGCCCTCGCCCATGCGCTCCAGCACGTATCTGCCGGCCGCGCCGACGCCCGCGCCGACGAGCACCGCCGCCGTCAGGCCGAGCACCGGCCCGACCAGGGACCGATGGTCGCCGAAGGCGTCGATGACCACCTTGGCGAGGAGCGGCATCGCCAGCCCGGCGAACGAGCCCACCAGGCTGAGGAGACCACCGAGCAGCAGGGCGCGCCTGTGCGGCCGCATATAAGCAAGTAACAGATGCCATGACGCGGTCTCGGGCAATTTCGTCTCCCCTGAAGTGACACGACCGGCCGCCGGTCGGCGTCCCTCCTATCTACCGCCCGCACGCCCGCGCCGAGCGGGCCGCCCGAATCCGTAGACGAAAGTCGATGTCGTCGACACAGGTTGACGCGACGGACATGTCACCCGGAGTTGACCGCCGCCCTCCGCCGCCCCGGAGGCGGCTCAGCGGCGGCGGGTGCCGTACTTCCTGCGCAGCTCGGCCACGGTGTCCAAAATCTCGTCCTGGGTCCTGAGCAGCTTGGCCTCGGCCTCCTCGGTACGGCCCTCGGCCGCCAGCCGGCGGTTCCCGGTACGCTTCCCCAGCCTCCGCTTGGCCCAAGCCCTCATCTCGCGCAGGTTGAGCTTCTCGACGAGACCCATGGTCCACACTCCTTCTGCAGGCAGGCCCCTCGGCTTCCCCGCGGGCGGCCGAATATGCGTCCCCGCCCCGTGTTCCCCGCTCAACCCGGGCGCCCGGCCCCTTCGAGGGGGCTCAGTCGAGGTCGGGAACGTCGTCGTACTCGGCGTCGCCCTCGTCGGCCCTGCGGAGCTTGACGTCCTCCACCCAGGCCCAGGCGAACCGGCGGATCTCCGCGATCCGCTCGCCGTCCACGCCGTAGGACTCGAAGTCCTCGTCGGCGATCAACTCGACGAACTCCAGCCGCATCACCAGCTCGGCGAGGGAGAACTCCTCGTTGTGCAGCCGGGCCAGGTGCTCCAGCTCGCGGAAGCCGTACAGGTGGGAGACCGACGCGATGTCGATGACGTCGCGGGCGAGGCTGCGTTCGTGCAGGGCGCGCATCTTCAGGCCCACCGCGTCGGCGAGGGAGACGACGGACAGGTCGCCGAGGGTCACGGGCTGACGCTGGAACGCCTCCCTGAGCAGGTCGAACTCGCAGCTCTGCTCCGTCACCGGGTCGCGCACGACCATGCGCCCCATCCGGGGGGTGACCTCGATCAGGGTGACCTCCAGCCCGGCGTCCCCGAACGCCCGGGCCACCCCGTCCGCGACCTCGGGCAGCGGGATCTCGGCGGCGGTGGCGAAGTCGAGGTCGTCGCTGGGACGGTCGGTGAGACCGTGGGCGTTCAGGGCGTGACCGCCGGCCAGGACCAGGCCGAACCTGGCGCAGGCGGGCAGTACGGCCTGCACCATCCGCTGCTGGAAGGGAGGCAGCGTCATCATTCCCACCCCAGATCGGTGATCCTGCTCTCCCAGGCCCGCCGGTAGCTCGGCCCGAGCCCCCGGCGCAGAGTGGGCCAGTCGGCCACCAGGAGCCCGGCGTTGAGATACGACTCGGCGTCGGCCCGGCCGCCGCCGGTGATGACGATGCGATACAGGCTCATCCGCAGCAGCGGGTTGACCAGGTCGAACTCGGTGAGCCCGGACCAGGCCAGGTGGATGGGCAGGGCGACCACCCCCGTGGCGGGACCGCGCAGGTCGGCCAGGGAGCCGGGGACCCGCTGCTCCACACCGTCCCAGCGGGACGGAAGCGCACTCACGCCTCTCAGTATGCCCACCCGGGCCCGTCCGCCGCCTCATCGCCGCGACCGCTTCCGGGTGGAGGGAAGGTCGTGGCGCCCGGAGACGAACTCCTGGAAGGCGATCTTCGCGCGGATCACCGGACGGCGCCACCGCTCCTCACGGCGCTCGGCTTCGACCATCTTGCGGGGCGCCGGACGCCGGGTGCCGGGGGCGTAGAACCAGTACGCCCAGGGCGAGCCCGGACGGGCCAGCCGGATCGCGCCCGGGATCAGCAGGAGCGGGACGAACAGGCCGACCAGTCCCGTCCAGATCTTGCCCTTGAGCAGGGTGACCGTGGCGAGCGCGAGGTTGGCCACGATGACGCCGACCGTCACCCAGGTGCCCTGCGGCGTGCCGTCCGACCCCTCCCAGCCGAGTGGGCGCAGGCCGAGCAGGAGCAGGCCGGTGATCGCGATCGCGATGAACACCGCGTCGACCGAGGTGCGGCCCTCCTCCTCCCAGTAGACGTCGTGCAGGTGCAGGATCAGCGCGAACTCGTCCAGGACCAGGGCAGCGCCGATGCCGAAGACCGCCGCGGTGACGGCGTACCAGCTCTGGGAGATGCCCGACACGATCAGCCCCGACACCCCGCCGAGCATGGTCAGCACCACGCCGAACACCACGTGGTGGATGTGCATCTCGCCGATGTTGACGTTGCGGAACCAGCCGAGCTTGGCGCGGATGAGCCGGACGTTGATCCGAGTGAACACGAAGGCGCCGATCAGCGCGACGAAGAAACAGAACAGCGGCAGCCGCCCTGTGTCCAATATTCTTTGCCGGAACAAATCCCCCACGGCCCATCAGGCTATGCGAGAAACCCTCTCAATAGGGTCGCGGTGCCCTCAAGATGCCCGGCCACCGCACGGCTCGCGGCGCCGGAGTCTCCGGCCAGGATCGCCGTCACGATCTCCTCGTGCTGGACGGCGGCGTGCCGGATGTTGTGCTGGAGCAGCGGGATGGCGTTGAGCAGGTCCGCGACCCTGAGCCAGGCGTCGGCGCAGGCCGCGGTGAGCAGCGGGGAGCCGGTCAGCTCGGCGATGGCCAGGTGGAAGGCGGTGTCGAGACGGCGGTAGTCTCCCGGCCCCGCGGAGTTGACCTCCCTCAGCCGCCGCCGCAGCTCGTCGCGGCGCGGCCGGTCGAGCTCCGTGCCGGCCAGCGTCTGGGCCGCGCCGAGCTCCACGGCCATCTGGAAGGTGAGCGCGTCGGCCAGGTCGTCGGTGCCCATGTCCACCACGGCCCTGCGCAGGTCGCCCTGGTCAGGGCGCGGCGGGGTGTAGGTGACGAAGGCTCCGCCGTACCTGCCCCGCCGTACGTCGAGGTAGCCGGCCTGTTGCAGCGCCCGGATGGCCTCGCGCAGGGTGACCCGGCTGATGCCGAGGTGCGCGGCGAGCTCCCGCTCCGGCGGCAGCTTCTCGGTCACCACCTCCAGCTTGATCGCCTGGAGCAGGCGCTCCACCGTCTCCTCGAAGGCGTTGCCCGCCCGGACGGGCCGTAACACGGCGGCCAGGGGCGCCCACTCGTCCACGCCGCCCCCACCCCCTTGACCGACGTTCGCCGCACACTCCAATGGTCTAACCGTAGCCCAATGACGGTTCGGCGAGGAGGGCCGCGGGGACGCCTGCTCCGGCTCCGCGCGGGGCGGCCCCCGGCCGTCCGGCGCCGGATGACCGGATGGATCCCCCATACGCCAGGGACAGATGACAATCAGGGAGGAACCGTGACAGTACTGGGATTTCGCTCGGCCGGTGCGGACGGTTAGGCTGGCCACGACACCGATTGAATCCCGCGCGGGAGAGTGTCCTGACATCCAGGCCAGGACCCCTGAAGGAGCAAGCCCTCCCCGCGAACCTCTCAAGGCAAAGGACCGTGCGGGTAGGTGCCCTCTGGAAAGCAGGCCGTACGGCCTCGCCGAAGGTGAAAGTCCGGCAAAAAACGGGCGAAGCTCTCAGGCATCCACGACAGAGGGGGAGGATGCTCTCATCTGACCCCTGCCTGAGGTGCGAACATGTCCCGACCCACGCCGCTACGCGGCGTCCACGAGGCCCTCGGCGCGACGCTGACCGATTTCGCGGGCTGGCTGATGCCGCTCCGCTACGGCAGTGAGGCCGCCGAGCACAACGCGGTCCGCCAGGCGGCGGGCCTGTTCGACCTGTCCCACATGGGCGAGATCTTCGTGACCGGCCCGCAGGCCGCCGAGGCCCTGGACTACGCGCTCGTCGGCTACATCTCCGCCCTCGAACCGGGCCGCGCCCGCTACACGATGATCGCCGATCGCCGGGGCCGCGTGCTGGACGACCTGATCGTCTACCGCCTGACCGGCGAGGAGTTCATGGTCGTCGCCAACGCCTCCAACTATCCCCGGGTGGCCGCCGAGCTCACCGAGCGCGCCCAGGGCTTCGAGGCCGTGGTGGACGACCGCTCCGAGCGGTACGGGCTGATCGCGGTCCAGGGGCCCCGCTCCCTGGAGATCCTGAGCGAGCTCACCGACGCCGACCTGAACGGCCTCAAGTACTACGCCGGCCTGCCCGCCACCGTGGCCGGGCGCGAGGCGCTCATCGCCCGCACCGGATACACCGGCGAGGACGGCTTCGAGCTGTTCGTCGCGGCCGGCGACACCGAGCCGCTCTGGGCCGCGCTCACCAAGGCGGGCGAGCCGTACGGCATGCTCCCCGCCGGACTCTCCGCACGTGACACCCTCCGCCTGGAGGCGGGCATGCCGCTGTACGGAAACGAGCTGTCGGCGGAGCTCACTCCGTTCGACGCGGGGCTCGGCCGTGTGGTGAGGTTTGACAAGCCGGGCGACTTCGTCGGCCGGGCCGCCCTGGAGCCGCTCAAGGACGTCCCGCCGGCCCGTCGTCTGGTCGGACTGATCGCGACCGGCCGCCGGGTGCCCCGCCACGGGTACCAGGTGGTGTCCGGCGACGGCACCGTCGTCGGGGAGGTCACCAGCGGGGCGCCTTCCCAGTCACTGGGCAGGCCCATCGCCATGGCCTACGTGGACACCGGTCTGTCCACCGGCCTGGCCGTGGACATCCGGGGTAGCCGCGAACCGGTCGAGGTCGTTGAACTGCCTTTCTACAGGAGGAAAAAGTGAGCAACATTCCCGAGGACCTGCACTACACCAAGGAACACGAGTGGATCTCGGGCATCGACGACGGCCTGACCCTGACCGTGGGCATCACCGCCTACGCCGCCGAGGCGCTGGGTGACGTGGTCTACGTGCAGGTGCCCGAGGTGGGCTCGGCGGTCACCACCGGCGACGCCGTCGGCGAGGTCGAGTCGACCAAGTCGGTGAGCGACATCTTCGCCCCGGTGACCGGTGAGATCGTCGAGGTCAACCAGGCGGTCGTGGACGACCCGTCGTTGGTCAACAGCGACTCGTACGGCGAGGGCTGGCTGTTCCGCGTCCGGATCGAGGGCGACACGGAGGACCTGCTGTCCTCCGAGGAGTACGCCGCACTCACTTCGGGCGAATCCTAAAATTTCTCCTTTTGTGCCGTGATCATGCGCGCCGACCGGCGCGCATGATCACGGCGATGTGAAGGCAAGGACAGAGCAATGGCGATCAGCGTCTTCGACCTCTTCAAGATCGGGATCGGCCCGTCCAGCTCGCACACCGGTGGACCGATGGCCGCCGCCCACAGGTTCGCCCGCGGCCTCGACGAGACCGGGCTGCTGGACAAGACCGCCAGGGTCGAGGTGATCCTGTACGGTTCCCTCGGCCTGACGGGCAAGGGTCACGGCAGCGACAAGGCCGTCCTGTTCGGTCTCTCCGGCGAGAAACCCGAGCTCATCGACGTCGACACCGTGGAAGAGCGGCTGGCCGCCATACGCGCCTCCGGGACGATCTCCCTGTACGGCTCCCACGAGATCCCCTTCGTGGTCGGCGAGCACCTCGTCTTCGAACGCAAGATCTCGCTGCCGCACCACCCCAACGGCATGCGCTTCAGCGCCTTCTCCGAGGCGGGCGACCTCATCAGGGAGAAGGTCTACTACTCGGTGGGCGGCGGCTTCGTCGTGGACGAGAACGCCACCGGCGCCGACCGGATCAAACCGGACGACACCGCCCTGCCGCACCCCTTCACCACCGCCGCCGAGCTGCTCGCCCACTGTGCCGAGACCGGCCTGTCGATCTCCGGGCTGATGCTGGAGAACGAGAGGGCCTTCGGCCGCTCGGAGCAGGAGATCCGCGACCAGTTGCTCCACCTGTGGCGCGTCATGACCGACTGCGTCCGGCGCGGTGTCTCCAAGGAGGGCGTGCTGCCCGGCGGGCTGAAGGTCAGGCGCCGGGCCAACCAGCTCCACCGGAGACTGCAGGGCGAGTCCCCGGAGAAGGACCCGCTCCACGCGATGGACTGGGTCTCCCTGTTCGCCCTCGCGGTGAACGAGGAGAACGCGGCCGGCGGCCGGATCGTCACCGCCCCCACCAACGGCGCCGCCGGCATCGTCCCGGCCGTGCTCACCTACTACGACCGCTTCGTCCCCCAGTCCAGCGACGACGGCGTGGTGCGCTTCCTGCTCACCGCCGGGGCGATCGGCGTGCTGTTCAAGGAGAACGCCTCCATCTCCGGCGCCGAGGTCGGCTGCCAGGGCGAGGTCGGATCGGCCTGCTCGATGGCCGCCGCCGGGCTCACCGAGGTGCTGGGCGGCACCCCGGAGCAGGTGGAGAACGCCGCCGAGATCGGCATCGAGCACAACCTGGGCCTGACCTGCGACCCGATCGGCGGCCTGGTGCAGATCCCGTGCATCGAGCGCAACGCGGTGGCCTCGATCAAGGCCATCGCCGCGGCCCGGATCGCGCTGCGCGGCGACGGCCGCCACTTCGTCTCCCTGGACAAGGCGATCAAGACGATGCGCGACACCGGCCGCGACATGCTGGACAAGTACAAGGAGACGAGCCGCGGTGGCCTGGCCGTGAACGTCATCGAGTGCTGACCGCTCCGCTCCCGCGCGTCGCGCGACGGCCCACGTGGCCGGGGTGACACGGGAGCGGGACGTTCGGGAGCCCTTTCCCGGTGAGAGCGGGGTTCGGGCCGACAGGGGAACGACTCACCCATTTATCTGACAAATGAGTCAATGGGCGCAAACTTCGCCTTCCTCCACATAGGCCGGTGCCCCGCCCTATGCTGGGTGCCCCCATCGCGGAGACTCGGAGGTTCTGGTGTCAACGGAGGTTCTGTCACCGGAGGAAACACGTCCGGAGAGCCGCTTCCTCCGCTCCCACTGGCTCTTCATGATCGCCCTGCTGGCCGGCGCCGGGCTCAGGGCCGTGGCCGTGCTGGGCTACCGGCCGGCCCTGTGGTTCTGGGCCGACTCCTTCGTCTACCTCAACGCCGGGCTGGACCCCCGCCCGCTGGAGTCCCGCCCGTCGGGCTACCCGCTGTTCCTGTGGATGCTGAAACCGCTCTCCAGCGTCCAGGCCGTGGTGGTGGTCCAGCACCTGCTCGGGCTGACCGCCGCCTGCTGCGTCTACCTCCTGCTGCGCCGCCTCGGCGGGCTGCCGGGCTGGGGGGCGACACTCGCCACGCTCCCGGTGCTGCTGGAGGTCCACCAGGTCCAGCTCGAACACCTCGTCATGGCCGACCTGCTGCTGGAGTTCCTCGTGATGGCGGCGGTCACGCTGGTGATGTGGCGGCGCCGCCCACCGGTGTGGATCGCGCTGCTCACCGGACTCCTGCTCGCCGCGGCGACCGTCACCCGGACGATCGGGCTGCCGCTGATCGCCGTGGTACTGGTCTGCATGGTGATCCGGCGCGCCGGGTGGCGGGCGTTCACCACCGCCGCGCTGACCTGCGTGATCGGGCTGGGCGGCTACGCGGCCTGGTTCGCGTCCACCTACGGCGACTACGGGCTGACCCGCGGCAACGCCTTCCTGTGGGCGCGCACGCTCACCTTCGCCGACTGCGAGCGGATCAGGCCCTCAGGCCCCGAGGCCGCGCTCTGCCCCACCGACCCGGTGGGCGAGCGCAAGGCCCCTCCGGCCTACATCTGGGACGCCGCCTCACCGCTGAACAAGGTCAAGGGCACCTGGGCCGAGCGCGACAGGCTCGCCGGCGACTTCGCGATCCAGGCCATCAGGGCCCAGCCGCTCGACTTCCTGCGCGCGGGCCTGGCGGACGTGGGCCACATCTTCGACTGGGACCGCCGGGTCTACCCCACCCCGGGCCCGCAGAGCGCCTACGTCTTCCCCGACGTCACCAGGCCCCTCCCCGCCGGGATCGCCTCCCAGGGCAGGACCGCCGGAGAGCTGACCACGGCCTACCAGGGCGCCCCCGGCGACACCCGCCTCATCGAGCCCTACGCCGGATGGCTGCGCGCCTACCAGCGGTACGGCTCCCTGCGCGGCCCGTTCCTCGCGGTGATCCTGCTGGTCGGCCTGGTCGGTGTCCTGCTCCACTGGCGGCGGCTGGGCGGCGCCGTACTGCTGCCCTGGGCGGTGGGGACCGTGCTGCTGGCCCTGCCGCCCTTCATCGCGGCCTTCGACCACCGCTACGTGGTGCCCGCCGTCCCGTTCCTCTGCCTGGCCGCCGGGCTGGCCTTCGGGACGCGGCGGGAGCCGCCGTCAGCGCCGCCGGACATGGAGACGGACGGAGGCCCCGAGATCCTCATCCCCGACAGTTTTGCGGACCTTCGTGACGACGTCCTTGTTCAGCCGGGTGACGAGTTTTCCGACGTCGGCCGTGGGCTCACAGCTCACCGCGATCCGCAGCCGATCACCCCGTACCGTCCTGACATGGATGCGACTCAGTCCTTCGACTTCTTTAAGCGCGACGCCAAGCATCGCGGTGCCGGACCCGCTCCGGCTTCCCCACCGCCCCCAGCCCAGAGCGCGCACCAGCCACCTGATCGCCAGGAGAGCCAGTACTACCTGTAGCAGCGCGGCCGACCAGCCCAGCCACGGATGCCCGGACAGATAGCCGGGGAGCTCCCGGCTCAGAATCCGGTCGCCGGCCGCCTGGGGGCCGATCTTGCCCTGGCTCCGGATCCAGGCGTAGAGCCCTGCCCCGGTCAGGACCGCCCCGGAGACGGCCAGGCCGATCCGGTTGCCCAGGTACGCCCTCATCAGACTCCCCTCCTGCGCAGCCGTACCACGACCTCGCCCCCGCACATCGCGCCCAGAATCGCCAGCCGGTCCCCCACCACCGTGCCCACCTGGCGCAGCAGGTGACCGGTACGGTCCGCGCCGGTGAACACGGTGACCTCGATGTCGCGCGATCCAAGGCGCACCCGCGCCCTGCCCACCTCGTCCACCGACTCGGCCGCCGCCCGCAGCGTACGGCGGAGTCCCGCCCGGGTCAGGCCGATCACCATCCGGGAGTCCGAGGACTCCAGCGGCACCAGCCGGGTCCGCCCCGGCAGGGCGGCGAGCACCAGCAGCAGGACACCGGCCGCCAGCGCGGCCGTCGCCACGGTGAACACCGCGGGGTCCGACCACTTCACCGCCCCGATCCCGCCCGCGAGCTTTCGGTACGGCACGCGCCCGAGCGGAGAGCCCATCGCCAGACCGGCCGTCACCCCGGCGGCGGCGGAGAGCCCGGCGGCGGCCAGCAGGGCCACCAGCACGCCCGCCGGAGTCCTCTCCGGTCTCAGCAACCGCACCGACCTGCGGCGCACCGCGTGCAGGTGTTCCCCGGCCGTCGTGCCCCCCGCTCCCGCCAAGATGTCCTGGAGAGTACTCATCACCTGGTCAGGTCTACGCGCCCCAGCCGCCCCACGCGGGGTCCGACCGGCGATTTTCACGATCTTGGGAGCCTCCTGGCCGGAGAATTTACCGCCGGGCAACCAACATGAACATTACTCATATTCGCCCGGATGTGACTATCCTGCCGACATGGACGACCGTCAGCGCTACGACCGGGCCACCGCGCACCTGAACCCTCCCCTCGCCGTGCTCGACCTGGCGGCCCTGCGCTCGAACGCGGCGGACATGATCCGGCGGGCCGGCGGCAAGCCCATCAGGGTCGCCAGCAAGTCCGTCCGCTCCCGGCCCGTCCTGGAGCGGGTCCTCGCCATGGACGGCTTCACCGGCATCATGGCCTTCACCCTGCCCGAGGCCCTCTGGCTGGTCTCCTGCGGGCTGAGGGACGTGCTTGTCGCCTATCCCACCGTGGACCGCTCCGCGCTCGCCGAACTGGCCGCCGATCCCCGGGCGGCCGAGGAGATCATCGTCACGGTGGACCGGACCGAGCACCTGGATCTCATCGAGTCGGCGATCGGCGGTATCCCCAACCGCCACGAGATCCGGATATGTCTGGACATCGACGCGGGTTTCATCGCCCTCGGCGGCAGGTTCCGGGCGGGTGCCCGCCGCTCCCCCGTCCGCGAGGCCGACCAGGCCGCCGACCTGGCGACCGACATCGTCAAACGCCCCGGCCTCCGCCTGGCCGGCGCGCTGGCCTACGAGGCCCAGATCGCCGGGGTCGGCGACGACCGGCCGGGCAACCCGGCCCTCACCAGGGCGATCCGCTGGATGCAGGCCCGATCGCGGCAGGAGCTGATCGTACGCAGAGGGCACATCGTCCAGGCCGTCCGCCAGATCGCCGACCTGGAGTTCGTCAACGGCGGCGGCACCGGCAGCATCGAGAAGACCGTCCGCGAGAAGGCCGTCACCGAGGTCGCCGCGGGCTCGGGCCTCTTCCACCCCCGCCTGTTCGACTTCTACCGCGGCTTCTCCGGCCGGCCCGCCGCCCTGTTCGCCCTCCCCGTCGTCCGCCGCCCGGCCCCCGGCGTCGTCACCGTCCTCGGTGGCGGCTACCACGCCTCCGGCGCCCCGGGCCCGGACCGGCTGCCCCAGCCCTACCTACCCGGCGGGCTGCGCTACGACCCCGACGAGGGCGCCGGCGAGGTCCAGACCCCGCTCCTCGGCCGGGCCGCCGACCACCTGCGGCTCGGCGACCGCGTCTGGTTCCGGCACGCCAAGGCGGGCGAGCTCTGTGAGCGCTTCGCGGCCCTGCACCTGATCGACGGCGACGAGGTGGTGGAGACGGCCCCCACCTACCGAGGCGAGGGACGCACCTTCCTCTAACGGGGGTGAACCGAGAGTGATTCGCCCGGTCAGGCAGACTCGATCCGGTAAGCCCCCGCCGCGCCTCCGTACCGGCCGCATCCGCGCCCGGCCGCGCGTCACCGGCGGCGGCGCCGCCACAGCGTGATCATCGCGGTGACCACCAGCGCGGCGCCCACGCTGACCAGGAGCGGCGCCAGGCTCGGCTGCTCCTCGGCCCAGAGGCCGTCCGGCTCGTCCCGCACCGCGGCCGGCCTCGACGTGACCCCCACCGCGTCACCCACCCTGTCGGCGACGGAGGTCAGGAACTGCTTCGCGCTCGACTCGGCCTTGGCCGCGGTCCGCCGCGCGACCTGCTTCGGGCTCACCCGATCGGCGATGGCGTCAACCGTCTGGGCCAACTCCGCACGGGTCCGCTCGATCCGCCGCTCCAACTCCGCGGGATCGGTCTCCGCCATGGCACTCCTCTCATCGCCGTCGACACTGAGCAGTCTGTCAGGTCCCTCCGGCCCGCGGCACTTCGGGCGGGCCGGTAAGTTGACCCGGGAACGATTCCTCGGAGGAAACACATGAAACCAGAGCCCGGCGACGCCGCCCCGGACTTCACGCTTCCCGCCGCCGACGGCACCACCGTGTCACTGGACGCCTACCGCGGCAAACGCGTCATCCTCTACTTCTACCCCGCCGCGATGACCCCCGGCTGCACCAAGCAGGCGTGCGACTTCCGCGACAGCCTCGCCTCCCTGACCGCCGCCGGCTTCGTCGTCCTCGGCGTGTCGAAGGACACCCCGGCCAAGCTCGCCACGTTCGTCGAACGCGACGCCCTGACCTTCCCCCTCCTGTCGGACCCCGGCCTGGAGGTCCACCGGGCCTACGGCGCCCACGGCGAGAAGACGATGTACGGCAGGACCACCGTCGGCGTGCTCCGTTCCACCTTCGTCATCGATTCCGACGGAAAAATCGAAAAGGCCCTCTACAACGTGAAGGCCACCGGCCACGTGGCCCGTCTCCGCCGCGAACTCGGCATCGATTAATCGCCTTTTTTCACCGTTTGGCGCGGCCTGCGCATGCTCCAGGAATTGTCGGAGCCCTTCCGTAGGCTTGGAGCATGCCCAGCAAATACAAATACACCCCCGAAATGCTGGCCGAAGCCGCGGCGAACTCGCTGAGTGTCGCCGACGTCCTCCGCCGTCTCGGCATCACCGCCGCGGGCGGAAATCACGCGCACATCAGCCGCCAACTGAGACGCCTCGGAATCGACACCTCGCACTTCCTCGGCCAGGCGCGTCATCGCGGGCAACGTTCGGCCAGACGACTGCCCCCGGAGGAGGTTCTCCGGATGCGCCCGCCGGGATCCCTCAGAACGAAGCCCCCCATGCTCCGCCGGGCACTTCAGGAAGCCGGGGTGCCCTACCGGTGCAGTGCCTGTAAGATCGAGGGCGCCTGGGAGGGCGGGCCGCTCACGCTGCACGTCGACCACCTCAATGGCAACTGGCTTGACAACAGAATAAATAACTTGCGATTCCTCTGCCCGAACTGCCATTCTCAGACAGAGAACTTCGCGGGAAAAAACAAGGGGGCCGTAGCCCAACGGCAGGAGGCAGCGTCTTTAGGTGGCGCGCAGTATGGGTTCGAATCCCATCGGCCCCACGATCGCGTTGAAAAACATACCGTCGTTCTGAACTCAGTGAACGTAAGCGTCATCCTGTCCAGCCAGGACGCGTTCTTTCTCGAATACTACGTGAACAGTGGACGCGCCAAATCGAGATCCGCGGCGATACGTGCGGCGGTCCGGTTGCTGCGTGAGTCCGACCTCGCGAGGGACCGCGTCCCCGCCTCCGACGCCCCCGCTCTGACGAGGACGCCCCGCGACGGGTTCCCGCCAGGGACGGTGACGGGCCTTCAGGGGATCCGGGCGGCGGCCGACCGGGCGTCTTCCCGTAGGGGTTCGGCGGGGTGGGCGTGCCGGTCTCCGAGGCGCGGGCGGGCCGGTTCCTCGCGCGAGGGCCTCCGGATCCCGGCGCCGGATGCCGTCGGGCCGCGCGGCGCGTCCTCTTCACCGCGCGACCCGACGCCGTTGTGACCCGCCATCACAACCGTTTCTCCCTTTACTCACCCCGGAGGGTGCTCCCGGAAACCATGGTGGCAAACAGCGGGTAAAGGCCGCGTAAGCCGTACGCGATATGCGACCTGAGTCGTATACGGGTTCCCCCTTTAGGGGGAAGGCCGCTGATCTGCATATACGTATGGTGGGGGTGTGTTCGGCAGAGTACGCGCCTGGAGTCGGCGCCATCCAAGGATCGTGGACATCCTCTGGCTGGCGCCGTTCGTGCTGGTCTCGCTCTGGAACGTGTGGCTCGTCGCGGCGGAGCCGGAGCCGCTCTGGATCACCCGTGTTCTGGGGTTCTGGGAGTTCCTCGGTATCGGGCTGACACTGACCGTGCCGCTCTTCTGGCTGCGGAAACATCCCCTCGCGGTGTTCGCGATCGTCTCACTGGCGAGTTTCGCCCAGTGGCTGGCCGGGGTGATACCGCTGTTCTTCAACACGGCCGTGCTCATCGCGATGTACGGCGTGGCGTCGCGCTGCCGGCTTCGCTGGGCGGTCGCCGCCGGCCTGGTGGCGGAGCTGGGGCTGGCGCTCTCCTTCGGGCAGATCACCACGGATCCGGATTTCAACTCGTGGGCCACCGCCTCGGTGTTCGTGGTCGCGATCTGGATCACGGGGATCTACACCAATACCCGCCGCCGCTATCTGGAGAGCCTGGAGGAGCGGGCCGAGCGGGCCGAGCACGAGCGTGACCAGCAGGCCCGGCTGGCCGCGGCGGCCGAGCGGACCCGGATCGCCCGCGAGCTGCACGACGTGGTCGCGCACAACGTGAGTGTGATCATCGTCCAGGCCGACGGGGCGAGCTACGCGATCGACAGCGATCCCGAGCAGGCCCGCGAGGCGATGCGGGCGATCTCCAGCACGGGCCGGCGGGCGCTGGCCGAGATGCGGAGGATGGTCGGGGTGCTGCGGGCCGACGGCGTGCCCGAGGAGTACGCCCCGCAGCCGAGCCTGTCGCAGCTGGACGACCTGGTGACCCAGGTGCGCTCCTCCGGACTGCCCGTCGACTTCCGGGTCATCGGCTCTCGGCGGGAGCTTCCGGAGGGAGAGCAGCTGACGGTCTACCGGATCGTCCAGGAGGCGCTCACCAACAGCCTCAAGCACGGCGGTCCCGGCACCCGGGCCACGGTCGAGGTGGAGTACGGCGCCCGGGAGGTCTGCCTGCGGGTGACCGACGACGGCCGCGGCGGCGCCGCCCCCGGGAGCTCGGGCGGGCACGGCCTGGTCGGCATGCGGGAGCGGGTGTCCATGTTCGGCGGGACCGTTGAGGCGAGGCCGCGTGCGGGGGGCGGGTTCCGGGTGGTCGCCCGGTTGCCGACGGGCGAGCCCGGGGAGATCCGGGCTGCGTGACGGAACGGGGCGACGGGGCTCTTCCGGGGGCGCAGGCCACCGGGGTGGGTGAGAGAGTACTGAGGAAGCGGTGCCGGAGCGGCCCCGGCTCGATGGACGAGATCGCCGGCCGAGAGGCGAGAGCCACCGGCGGGGCGAGTGAGAAGTGGTGGACGACCCGTGATTCGCGTGATGCTGGTGGACGATCAGGAACTTCTGCGGGCCGGGTTCCGCATGGTGCTCGGCGCGCAGCCGGACATCGAGATCGTCGCGGAGGCGGGCAACGGGGCCGACGCGGTCGAGGCGGCCCGGACGGTCGAGATCGACGTCGTGCTGATGGACGTGCGGATGCCGGTCATGGACGGGGTGGAGGCGACCAGGCTGATCTGCGCGGCGGGTGAGAGGCCGCGGGTGCTGATCCTGACCACGTTCGACCTGGACGACTACGCGTTCGCGGCGCTGAAGGCGGGCGCCTCGGGGTTCCTGCTGAAGGACGTGCCGCCCTCGGACCTGGTCAGCGCGATCCTCTCGGTGCACAGCGGGGACGCGGTGGTGGCTCCGAGCACGACACGACGGCTGCTGGAGCGCTTCACCGTGCATCTCCCCGCGCCGGGCACGGCCGAGCCGGAGGCGCTCGGCGGGCTGACCGCACGGGAGCGGGAGGTGCTCGTGCTGGTGGCCAGGGGCCTGTCGAACACGGAGATCGCCGGTCGGCTGGACCTGGCGGAGGCGACGGTCAAGACGCACCTGGGCAGGGTTCTGTCCAAGCTGGGTCTGCGGGATCGGGCCCAGGTGGTCGTGTACGCCTACGAGTCCGGTCTGGTCGTCCCGCATTCGGCGGGCTAGGAGTGTAACCGGGCACGTTCACCGGGTCGCGCACCGCTCAGCGGCGCCGGTACGGCGGGCGGGGTGTCCCGGGATCGGGACGCTGCTCTCCGGTCTGGGCGCCGTTCCGGGGCTCTCGGCCGAATGGCCGAGTCGGGACTACCTCTGAGGTAGCAGCCGCCCCACCGTGGAGGTCCTGCGGGGGACCCGAAGTCCGTCCTGGAGTCCGATGGATCGCGTTTTCCCCGGCAATAGCGTTTATCACGTCATAACGCATATGTTGCCGAGGAGAACTGACGTGACCATAACCGGAGAGGTCGGCGCCTGGAGCGCGCGGAGAGACGCTGCGGCCGCCGTTGTGGCCAAGGGGCTGACCAAAATGTACGGCCAGGGGGACGCGGCCGTGCACGCCCTTCGGGGGGTGGACGTCTCCTTCGCGACAAGTGCCTTCACCGCGATCATGGGGCCTTCCGGCTCCGGTAAGTCCACGCTGATGCACTGCCTGGCGGGGCTCGACACGGTCACCGGCGGGCAGGTGCACATCGGGGAGGTGGAGCTGACGGGGCTGGGCGACAAGCAGCTCACCCTGCTCCGCCGCGAACGGATCGGCTTCATCTTCCAGGCGTTCAACCTGCTGCCGACGCTGACCGCCGAGCAGAACATCCGGCTCCCGCTGGAGATCGCCGGGCGCCAGGCCGACCAGGACCTGTTCGACCGGGTCGTGGACACCGTGGGCCTGCGTGACCGGCTCGGCCACAGGCCGACCGAGCTGTCCGGCGGCCAGCAGCAGCGGGTCGCGGTGGCCCGCGCCCTGATCAGCAAGCCGCGGGTCATCTTCGCCGACGAACCGACCGGCAACCTGGACTCGCGGAGCGGCGCCGAGGTGCTGTCCTTCCTGCGCACGTCGGTACGTGAGCTGGGGCAGACGATCGTGATGGTCACCCACGACCCGGTCGCGGCCTCCTACGCCGATCGCGTGATCTTCCTGCGCGACGGGCTGCTGGTCAGCGAGCTGCTCCAGCCGACCCCGCAGACCGTGCTGGACACACTGATGAAGCTGGAGTCCTGAGGTGCTCAAGACGACTCTGGCCGGACTGCGGGCGCACAAGCTGCGCCTGCTGCTCACCTCGCTGGCGATCGCGCTGGGGGTGGGCTTCATCGTGGGCACGTTCGTGCTCACCGACACCATGCAGGCGGGCTTCACCCAGAAGTTCGCCGCGGCGGCCGACAAGATCGATGTTGCCGTGCTGCCCGTTTCGGATGAGAAGGCCGGTACGGGGGAGCAGCTCTCCGACACCGTGCTGAGGAAGATCCGCGCGCTCGACGGCGTCCGGGACGCGCAGGGTCTGGTGCGGGGCACGGCCGCCTTGGTCGGCAAGGACGGCAAGGCGGCCGGTGACTTTCCGACGGGCGGGATCTCCGTTCCCGAGGGCTCGCTGAACCGCGTCCCGATCACCAGTGGCTCCGCCCCGAAGACCCCGACGGAGGCCGTGCTCGACGAGAACACCGCCAAGACGCGCGACTTCAAGATCGGCGACACCGTCACGGTGCTGGACTCCAAGAACGCGGAGCACCGGTTCACGCTGGTGGGCCTGTTCGACACCGGCCTCGACCAGCAGCTGGCCTACACCGGCGGGGTCGGCTTCACCACCGGCACGGCCCGGTCGATGACCGGGGAGAAGGGGTACCAGGAGATCGACGTCGCCGCCGTCGAGGGCGTGGCCCAGGAGACGGTGCGCGACTCGGTCGCGGCGGCCCTGGGGACGGGCTACCAGGTCAAGACCGGCGAGCGGTACGCCGACGACCTGGTCAAGGTCAACGGCGCCGACAACGGGTTCATCACCGTGGGTCTGCTGCTGTTCGGCCTGGTGGCGATGTTCGTGGCCGCGCTGGTCATCTACAACACCTTCAACATCCTCATCGCCCAGCGGACCCGGGAGATGGCGCTGCTGCGCTGCATCGGCGCGACGCGCGGGCAGGTGTTCGGCTCCATCGTGCTGGAGTCCGCCGTGGTCGGCCTGGTCTCGTCGGTGCTGGGCCTGCTGCTCGGCTACGGCCTGGGCGCGGGTGCCCTCGCCGTACTCATCTCGATCGGTGCGCCGTTGCCCTCGGCGACCGCGGCGCTGGCGCCGCGCACGATCGTTCTCGCGCTGCTCGTCGGCCTCGTCGTCACGGTGGGGGCGGCGCTGCTGCCCGCCCGGTCCGCGACGAAGGTGGCGCCGATCGCGGCGCTGCGATCGCAGATCGACGAGCACACCTTCCGGGCCGGCCTGATCCGGGTGATCTCCGCGCTGTTCTTCCTGGTCGCGGGGGCGGGCGCCACGGCGGCCGGGGTGACCATGGAGCGCGGGCAGATCGCGCTCGTGGTGGTCATGGCGGGCGGCCTGCTCGTCTTCCTCGGGGTGCTGATCCTCGGCCCGGTGATCGTCAAGCCGCTCGGTGCCTTCGTGGGCTGGCTGCCCGGCAGGCTCGCCGGGGTGCCCGGCAGGCTCGCCCTGGACAACTCCGGACGTAACCCCCGGCGATCGGCGACCACGACCGTGGCGCTCACCGTGGGGGTGACGCTGATGACGCTCATCTCGGTCCTGGTCGGCACCATGCGGCTGACCTACGCCCAGAAGCTCGACGAGCAGTTCCCCGTCGACTACATGGTCCAGGCCCAGGGTGGTGGCTCCGGCCTGCCCCGCGCGCTGGCCGACGACCTGAGGACCAGGCCGGAGCTGACCTCCGTCGCCGCGTTCCGCGAGACCGAGGCCAAGGCCGGAAACAAGGGTGAGGAGTATCAGGTCGGCACGTTCGTCGCGCCCCCGGACTTCAGGCCGAAGCTCACCTCGGGCTCGATCGACGCGCTCAAGCCCGGGACCGCGATCGTCGCCGACTACGTCGTGAAGGACCTCGGCGTCACGGTGGGCGGCCGGATCCCGGTGCGGACCACGGAGACCGGCTCGGTCGATCTCACGGTGGTGGGCGTCTTCGACCCCCGGAAGGCCGACCTGGCGGGGGTGACCGTGCCGGCCGGAGACTTCGACCGCTACTTCGGCCCGGTCGACGACAGCCGGGTGCTGGTCAACGCCAAGGACGGCACCGACCTCGACCGGGCCAGGAAGGCCGTCGAGGCGGCCGCGCAGCCGTATCCGAGGGCGAAGGTCGCCAGCTCGACGGATGTCCGGGGCGAGTTCGACGAGGCGCTCGACATGGTCGTGATGATCATTACCGGCCTGCTGGGCCTGGCGGTGCTGATCTCGCTGCTGGGCATCGCCAACACGCTCTCCCTCTCGGTCCACGAGCGGACCCGGGAGTCGGCGCTGCTCCGGGCGCTCGGCCTGACCCGTCCTCAGCTGCGGCGGATGCTCTCGATCGAGGCGCTGATCCTCGGGCTCATCGGCGCGCTGGTCGGTGTGGTGCTCGGCGTCACGTTCGGCTGGGCCGCGACGCGGACGTTGACGGACGACCTCGTGTTCGACCTCCCGGTGCTGCAGATCCTGGCGTTCGTGGTGGTGTCCGGTCTGGCCGGTGTGCTCGCCGCCGTGCTGCCCGCCCGCAGGGCGGCGCGGGCCTCGATCGTCGACTCGCTCGCCACGGGCTGAGCGGGCCGCCCTCCCGCGGCCGGGACGCCCATGTCGTCGGGGGCGGCGTCCCGGCCTCCGCTCCGCCTTACGCGGGGCGGCCGAGCCCGGCTGGATCGGCCGGTCTCCGGTGGACCGGCCCGTTCCGAGGGGCGCGGTCCGCCTCCCGCCGATCGGCCGGAGGCCGTGTCCTTCCGGGGTGCGGCCCGGAAGGACACGGGGCTATCGGGGGCGGCGGCCCGGCCACTGGTCGGCGACGGTCTCGGGGTTGAGGAGGGGCCGGATGGCGATCTCCCCGGTGACCTTGTCGATGATCACGCATCCGCCGCCGACCGTGTCGGGCAGCACGCCGGGGTCGTCGGGTTCGGGCTCCTTCGACCACGCGACATAGCCCTCGTTGAAGGCATAAATCCGGATTTCGGCGGCTGAACCTGGGGTCCGGACCCCGTTGAAGTACTCCTCGGCGACAGCCCTGGCCTGGTCGAGGTTCACAGCCTCCGTCCCTCCCTGTCGATCACCACGCAGAAAACGCCGGTCACCGCGTCGTACGGCGGATCGACCGCCATATGCCCCCGCTGCGCGTCGATCCAGATCACCTCTCCCCCGGAGTTCACCGCGTTCCACACGTGGCTGCCCCCGGCCGGCCAGCGGTTGGCGATGATCGCGGCGGCGCCGTGGCCCCCCGCCAGCAGCGCCTGGCCGATCGGGACGTAGGCCTGCCGGCCCTGCCCCACGTACTGGAAGCGCTGCCCCAGCCACCGCTCGGCCCTGGCCACCCCACCGGCCTCACCCGTGAGCAGCGGCCTGCCGATCCGGTCGTACTCCGGCCGCCGGGGCGCGGCCACCGTCGGCGTGCCGTACCAGGTGGACAGCACCGCCAGCGCGCAGTCCAGCGCGTTGGTCGCCCGGAAGGGGTCGTCCGCGGCCCCGGCCCCGTTGATCAGCCGGACCCACATACCCCGTGGATCGGGAAAACGCCTGGGCACTCCCTGGCCGGTCACCGGTACGGCCCGCACCATGTCCTCCTGGGTCTGCGGGTCCGGCCTCACCAGCCCGCCCGCCACCCCGTACGGCCTGCACCGCTCCAGCCGCGACGGCCGCCACGGCCCTCGCTCCGGTCCCCGGTCCGGCATCCGGTCCGGCTCCGGCATTCGCTCCGTCACCCGTGGCGCGGCCACCACGGCCACCGCCTGGGGCTCCAGCTCGAAGTCCCGCCACCGCTGCCCGTCAGCGGTCACCACGGGGTTGTAGACCCCCGTGGGCAAAAACGACTGAGTCACACGGTCCCCCTTGGCCACCCGTTCGGCCCCGATGCTAGGGCGGCCCCCCACACGGCGCGGACGAGTTGACCAGATCAGGGGCTGGGCTCGCCCCTCCGACATCCTCCGCCGACGCCTGGAACGCCGGTCAGGCGACGTCGACGGTGATGGTGTGCCATCCGGTCGCCCCGTCGGGAGCCACCGAGGCGCGCTCGGCGGTCTGGGTGTAGCCGGTGGCGTCGGTGGCCCGCACCTCGATGGTGTGGCCACCGGGTGTGGCGTCCCAGTCGTCGACCACCCACTGGCGCCAGGTGTCGGCGGTCGGCGCCTCGGCCAGCCGGGCCCGCGACCACCCGCCCCCGTCGACCCGGACCTCGACCGCCGCCACGCCCCTGTGCTGTGCCCAGGCGACACCCGCGATCACCGTACGGCCCGCCGCGACGCGCGCGCCGTCCCGCGGCAGGTCGATGCGCGACTCCGTCTTGACCGGCCCCCTGGCCGACCACCCCCTGGACGTCCAGTACGCCTTGTCCCGGTCGAACCGGGTGACCTTGATGTCCGTCACCCACTTGGTGGCCGAGACATAGCCGTAGAGACCGGGGATGACCTGACGGACCGGGAAGCCGTGCTCGACCGGGAGCGGCTCGCCGTTCATCCCGATGGCCAGCAGCGCGTTGCGGCCGTCGAGGACGACGTCGATCGGGGTTCCGGAGGTCCAGCCGTCGGCGGAGGCGCTGAGCAGCATGTCGGCGTCCCGGTGCACCCCCGCGTCGCGCAGCACACCGGCCAGGCCGGCGCCCAGCCAGCGGGCGTTGCCGACGAGCGACCCGCCGACCTCGTTGGAGACGCAGCACAGCGTGACGTCGGCCTCCATCAGGGGGAGTTTCATCAGGTCGGCGAAGGTGAGCTCGACGGGCCTGTCCACCATGCCGTGGATCCGCAGGGCCCAGTCCCTGGGGTCGACCTGGGGCACCATGAGGGCGGTGTCCACCCGGTAGAAGTCCTGGTTCGGGGTGACGAAGGGCGACAGACCGGCGATCCTCAGGTCCACCCCGGCCGGCAGTGGCGGGGCCGGGGTGGCGGGCCGGGGCAGCGTCAGGCCGCCCCGGGCCGCGCTCACCTCCGCGCGTCCCGACAGCATCCGCCCGATCACGCCGCTCACCCCGGCCACGGCGACACCTCCGAGTGTCCAGACCAGCAGGTTGCGCCGGTCGAACACGCGACGGTCCTCACCGGCCGACGGCTCGGGGAGAGCGTGCCGCAGCAGGGCGCGGAGGGCGAACACGGCCGCGGCGACACCCGCCAGGGTGGGGACGACGTCCACGAGCGCCGCGCCGGGACGGGTCAGGACGGCGAGAACGCCGACGGCGCCGAAGGCGGCCAGCCCCGCCAGGCCGTACCGGAGGTCTTTCGCCGCCAGGACGCCGACGGCGGCGGCGATCAGGGTCAGGACCAGGAAGATGCCCACCAGCAGCGCGGTCTTGTCGTTCTCGCCGAAGGTGCGGATCGCGAACTCCTTCAGCGGGGCCGGGGTGAGGTCGACGAAGGCGTTGCCCACCGCGACGACGGGGAAGGCCGAGGCCTTCACCAGCCCGGCGAAGAGCAGGGACACCCCAACCGCCACCGCACCGGTCACCAGGCCGATCAGCACCGCCGCCCAGAGGGGCACACGCCGGTTACCGTCCATGCTCCCGACGGTACGCCCCCCACGGAAAACAGGACCTTGTCCACCGGCCATGCGCCCGCCGAGAATCGGGGGCGGAGGAGGGAGGCCCGAGACCGGGGGCCAGGGGGATACCGGGGTGCTCAGCGCCTCCGGCCCGCCGGGGCTGTGTCTCCGGCCGTCCCCGGCCGTCCCCCCGCGGAGGTCGCTCAGCCGAGCACTTCGGCGATGACGGGCGCCAGCGCGCGGAAGGCGCGGCCCCGGTGGCTGATCGCGTTCTTCTCCTCCGCCGACAGCTCGGCCGTCGTGCGGCCCTCCCCCTCCGGTACGAAGATCGGGTCGTAGCCGAAGCCGTTGACGCCGCGCGGCGTATCAATGATCATGCCCTGCAGCGCGCCCTGGGCCACCCACTCCTTCCCGGAGGGCAGAGCCAGCACCGCCGCACAGGCGAAGTGTGCGCCCCGGTGCTCCGGCGGCACGCCGGACACCTGCGCGAGCAGCAGCCTCAGGTTCGCCTCGTCGTCGCCGTGCCCGCCGGACCAGCGGGCGGAGAAGATGCCGGGCATGCCGTTCAGCGCGTCCACGCACAGGCCCGAGTCGTCGGCGATCGCCGGCAGGCCCGACTCCCGGGCCACGGCGTGGGCCTTGAGCAGGGCGTTCTCGGCGAAGGTCAGGCCGGTCTCGGCGACGTCGCCGATCTCGGGGAACTCCTCCAGCCCGACGATCTCGACCGAAACCGAGGCGTCGGCCAGGATCCGGCGGAGCTCGGCGACCTTTCCGGCGTTCCTGGTGGCCAGCACCAGCCTGCCCGTGGTCACGCCCACCGGCTCGGCCCGCCCGGTGCTCATGCCAGCGTCTCCCGCTGCAGGCGGGTGAGCTCCGCGCATCCGGCGATGCCGAGGTCGAGCAGTTCGTCCAGCACGGCCCGGTTGAACGGCCTGCCCTCGGCGGTGCCCTGCACCTCGACGAACTCGCCGCTCCCCGTCATCACCACGTTCATGTCCGTCTCGGCCGCGACGTCCTCGACGTAACACAGGTCCAGCAGGGGGGTGGCCCCGACGACGCCGACCGAGACCGCGGCGACCGAGTCGACCAGCGGGTCGGCGGTGCACATCTTCCGCTCGCGCATCCACCGGACCGCGTCGGCCAGCGCCACGTAGGCGCCGGTGATGGCGGCGGTCCGGGTGCCGCCGTCGGCCTGGAGCACGTCGCAGTCGATGACGACCGAGTTCTCACCGAGGGCCTTGTAGTCGACGCAGGCCCGAAGGGACCGGCCGATCAGGCGGGAGATCTCGTGCGTCCTGCCGCCGATCCTGCCGCGGACCGACTCGCGGTCGTTACGGGTGTTGGTGGCCCGGGGCAGCATGGCGTACTCGGCGGTGATCCAGCCCTGGCCGCTTCCCCGGCGCCAGCGCGGCACGCTGTCCTGCACGGAGGCGGCACAGAGCACCTTGGTCCCGCCGAACTCGACGAGCACCGACCCCTCGGCGTGGGCGAGCCAGCCACGGGTGATGGTGACGGGGCGGAGCTGATCGGGAGAACGTCCATCTGCGCGAGCCATGCGTCTCACCCTAGGTCATACAGGGCCCCGCTCCGAGCGAGTTCGGTACGGCCCGCGAAACCGCCCCGCGAGGCGTCGTCCAGGATCCGGCCGGGGTCGTACCAGGGCACGAGGTGGGTCAGCACCAGAGTGCCCACATCCGCCCTGGCCGCGTGCTCGGCGGCCTGGCGGCCGTTCAGGTGCAGCCCTGTGGGCAGGCCCGGCCGGTCCAGGAAGGACGCCTCGCACAGCAGCAGGTCCGCCCCCGAGGCGAGCTTGACCAGTTCGGCGGACTCCCCGGTGTCACCCGAGTAGACCACGGAGCGCCCGCCGTGGGAGACCCGGAAGGCATAGGTCTCGACCGGGTGGTTCATCGGCGCGGCCGTCACCTCGAACGGGCCGACCTCGAACACCCCCGGCGTCAGCGGGGCGAAGTCGAAGGCCGTCTCCAGCCTCGGCTCGTCGGGCATGCCGTAGGCGGCGGCCAGGCGGCGAGGGGCGTCGGCGGGGGCGTGGACGGGCACCCGGGGCAGCGGCCCCCGCGGGGAGTAGGTGCGCACCACGTGGTAGGGGCACATGTCGAGGCAGTGGTCGGCGTGCAGGTGGGACAGGCAGATCGCGTCCACGTCGTAGAGGCCGATGTGGCGCTGGAGCGCGCCCAGCGCGCCGTTGCCGAAGTCCAGCAGCATGCGGAACCCCTCGGCCTCCAGCAGGTAGCAGGAGGAGGGGCTGTCCGGGCCGGGGAAGCTCCCGGAGCACCCGATGATCGTCAGTTTCACTGCGGGCTCCTCCTTGTCACGCCTGTCACGTTCTAATTCCGCACGACCGGGTCCGGGGCGTACCCGTCGCCGACGGCGGCCCCCACCTCGGCGAACTCGACCGCCTGGATCTCCGGCCCGAGGAAACGCCGCCCGAGCCGGGTGAAGAGACGGGTGTCGCCGGTGGTGGCGAACCGGTGCCGCGCGGTGCCGCCCACGGCGGCCAGGCCCCGATCGTGCAGGACGCGGTAGACGTCCTTGGCCGTCTCGTCGGCGCTGGACACCAGCGTGACGTCGTCGCCCACGACGTAGGAGATCGGCCCGGTGAGCAGCGGATAGTGGGTGCAGCCCAGGATCAGCGTGTCGCACCCGTTGTGCAGCACCGGCTCCAGGTAGCCGCGGATGACCTCGATGAGCTCCTCGCTCATCGTCTCCCCCCGCTCCACGAACTCCACCAGCCGGGGCGCGGCCACCCCGGTGAGCAGGACGTCGGGCGCGGCGGTGAAGGCGTCGTGATAGGCCATCGACTCGATCGTGGCCCTGGTCCCGATCACCCCGACCCTGCCGTTGCGGGTGGCCCGTACGGCCCGGCGCGTCGCCGGCTGGATGACCTCGACGACCGGCACGTCGTAGCGCTCACGCGCGTCGCGCAGCATCGCCGCGCTGGCGCTGTTGCACGCGATCACCAGCATCTTGATGCCGTGCTCGACGAGATGGTCCATCACCTCCAGCGCGTAGGCGCGGACCTGCGCGATGGGCCTGGGACCGTACGGCTGCCGCGCCGTGTCGGCCACATAGAAGATTGATTCGCTGGGCAGCTGATCGATGATCGCCCTGGCCACCGTGAGGCCGCCCACACCGCTGTCAAAGATTCCGATATTCGCTTGCGACACGGTTCCCAAGGTTAGGCGACCTGGGACGACCGCTCACGGTAAGAATCCTCACAACACGATCAACCACGACAAAAGGATCACCCGCGTCCCACCCTGGCGAGCTGGCGGGACTGGGCGACCAGGCGGCCGGCGGAGTCCCAGACCTCGACCTCCTCGTCGAACCAGCCGTCGCCGATCATCCGGCCACCGCCGAGCACCGTGAGCCAGCCGGGGGCGGGCAGCGCGCGCAGGTGCCAGGTGAGGTCCACGGTGGGTGCCCAGCCGAGGGCGCCGGCGGAGAAGACCACCGGTGGCAGCGCGTCCACGGCCAGCGCCAGCACGTAGGGGTCGGGGTCCTGGGGCTCGGCCATCCGGAAGTAGGCGCGGGCCTCGGGGCGGCCGGTGGGGTTGCCGGCGAGCCAGCCCACGGTGGGCGGGTCGAACGCCATCTCCACCTGCGCGTTGAGCGTCATCTTCGACTCGGGCCCGGGGTCGGGCAGCCTGACGCACCGCTCGATCGGCGGCATCGCCACCGAGGGAACGTCCGTCCAGTCGGGGGCGGTGTCGCCCAGGGTCGCCGTGGTGACCCTGGCCTCGATGACCGGCCTGCCGTCCTGGACGAGGGTGGCGCGGGTCATCGCGACGGTGCGGCCGGCCTTGAGCTGCTCAAGTCTCACCTGGGCGGGGCCCGGCACCGGCACGCGCAGGAACTGCACGCCGGTGGTCACCGGATGCTCGTGCGGCGAGGCGTCCACGACCGCGCGCAGCAGCACGGCCATCAGGTAGCCCCCGTTCAGCGGGCCCCCGATCGAGTATCCCGGGTCCAGGCACACGTCGTAGGTGGTCTCGTCCACCCGGATGGCCTGCGTCGCCTCGTCGAACTTCGTCATCCACGCTCCCGAACCTTGTTCTGGAGAGGCCACTTTACCCACCCTTGGCCGCAGACACCTCCTCGGCCCGGCACGCGTGCCGCTACCTGGGAAAACGCGCTTCCGCTGAGAGACTGGCAACCATTTTCCGGGGATTTCACGGGAGGTCGAAGTGGCAGGAGTCGGTGATCTCATCGGTCAGTCGGTGTGGGATTCGGAGGGGGTGTGGGTGGGACAGGTGGTGGACGTCCGAATGGCGAGGAACCGCGGGGGCGGGTTCGGGATGCAGCAGCGGTTCACGGTCTCCGGGCTGGTCGTCTCCCAGCGGCGGACCCCGGTGATGCTCGGCCTCACCCGCGACCCGGGCAGCCGGGCGAACTGGCTGTTCAAGCTCGCGTTCCGGGCGTTCTACAGCGGCAGCAGCATCGTGTCCTGGGACGCGGTGGCCAGCACGGGGAGCGGCGAGATCACGCTGCGGAAGCCGGTCAAGGCGCTGGAGCGGGTCTGATTCGCCCCCTCCGGCGGCTGATCGCCTCAGCCGAGGTCAACCCCGGTTGGACGGAACAATCGCCTGGTTAGTTTAATGCAAGCCGCTTGCTACCAATGTGCACTAAATTTTCGGTATCCAAGAGTCCACATTGTGAGTGAGTATGTCTGCCAACAATCCCCCCGACCAGCCGCCCATGCCGGGTCAGCAGCCCGACAGGACGATCGCCTACCGTCGGAACGAGGGTGCGCAGCACAACGACCAGCCGCACCCTCAGGCCTACCCCCCGCAGGGCGGCTATCCGCAGCAGGACCGGCCCGCGTATCCGCAGCAGGACGCGGGAGGCCACCAGCAGCAGGTCCAGCCCGGCTGGGAGCCGCAGGGCCACCAGCAGCCCCACCCCCAGCAGCCTTACGGGCAGCAGCCCACATACCCGCAGCAGGGCCACCAGCAGCCCGGCTATCCGCAGCAGCCCTACGGTCAGCAGCCCGGCTGGCAGCAGCAGGGCCCCGACTTCCTCGGCGCGGGACAGCCTCCCGCCCCTCCCACCCGCAAGGGGGGCAAGGGCTGGCTGATCGCGGTGGTCGCGGCCCTGGTCGTCGCCCTCGTGGGCGGCGGCGGCGCCCTGGCGGTCAGCCTGCTCAGCGGCGGCGGCAACCAGCCCCACGACGTGCTGCCCGGTAACGCCTTCGGCTACATGCGCCTCGACCTCGACCCGGCCGCGAACCAGAAACTGGCGCTGTTCGACATCGCCGGGAAGTTCACCGTCACCAAGGACTCCTTCACCGGCGACAACCCGCGCCAGGCCCTCTTCAACCTGATCAAGAAGGACTCCGCCAACCTCAGCGAGGTGGACTTCGCCGCCGACGTCGATCCGTGGCTCGGGGACCGGGTCGGCCTGGCCGTACTCCCCCCCGCCGGGGCGGACGCCCCTCCCGGCGTCGTGGCGGCCGTGCAGGTCACCGACGAGACCAAGGCCAAGGCCGGGATCGCCAAGCTGATGAACGGCGAGAAGTACGGCATCACGTTCCGTGAGGACTACGCGCTGCTCGCCGAGACCCAGGCGCAGGCCGACCAGGCCGCCCAGGCCGCGCCGCTCTCCGGCAACGCCACCTTCTCCGACGACCTGGGCGCCCTCGGCGAGACCGGTGTGCTCTCCTTCTGGATGAACGCGGGCAAGGTCGCCGAGCTCGCCCCGCAGCTGGGCGCCCAGAACCCCGAGGCGCTCGCGCAGATCAAGAACCTCCGGGTGGCCGGCGCGCTCCGCTTCGACGGCGAGTACGTCGAACTGGCCGGTATCAGCCGTGGCGCGCAGGCTCTGGACATGGGCCGGCCCGAGGTCTCCAAGATCGGCGCGCTTCCGGCCTCCACCGCCGCCGCGATCTCCGTCTCCGGCCTCGGCGACGTGATCGGCAAGCAGTGGTCCCAGCTCATGAAGTCGGCCGAGCAGTCCGGCGCGGGTTCGTTCCAGCAGTTCGCCACCCAGGCCCAGCAGCAGTACGGCCTGACGCTCCCCGCCGACATGGCGACGCTGCTGGGCAAGAACCTCACCCTGGCCCTGGACGCCAACGGCCTCAACGGGGACCAGCCCAGGTTCGGCGCCCGCATCACCACCGACCCGGCCAAGGCCCAGGAGGTCGTGGGCAAGATCGAGAAGTTCCTCGCCGACTCCGGCACCAGCGTCCCGCAGCTCGCCAAGGTCCCCGGTGACGGCACCTTCGTCCTGGCCAGCTCCCAGGAGTACGCCGCCGAACTCGCCAAGGACGGCACCCTGGGCGAGGACGAGGGCTTCAAACTGGCGATCCCCAACGCCGACGAGGCGACGTTCGCCGCCTACGTCGACCTCGACAAGGTGGAGAAGCTCTACCTTGAGGGCCTCCAGGGTGACGACAAGGCCAACCTCCAGATCCTGCGCGCCGTCGGCATCAGCGGCACCCAGTCCGGCGGCGACGCCTCCTTCTCCCTCCGGGTCCTGTTCAACTGACCCACCCGCTCAGCCGGGCGAACCCGCCCGGCCAGGCGAAAAGCTCCACCGAATCGCGACGGGTGGGCGTTCCGTGGAACGCCCACCTTTTCCGTTGTTCCTCACCGAAGATCGTTCTTGACGTGGACAAGCGCCTTACCGTCAAGTCCGTGCTAGCACGAAAGTTGATTACGCACCCCCCAGGCCGGGGTGTTGCGACGACCGCTAGAACGGAAGGTAACCGGCGGGGCGTCGTCGTGCCCGGCTCAGGCCGATCGGTCACCCATCGTCAGAGCACGCAGTTCCCGTGCCGCAGGTAGAGTGCGGGCCTTCTCCGGTAAGACGTCGATGACCAGACGAGTTGCCGAAATCACTCGGGTGTCGCGTCGCTCGGAGGGTAGTGAGTCAAGGAGCCGCAACGCTTGATGTGTACCCTCGGCCGGGTCAGTGCGGGCGCGGAGCGCGGCACCGTGGAGCGCGAGCAGGGTCGCCGAGCGGTGTCCCACCGGATAGAGCTTCTCGGCCGTTTTGCGGGCCTCCTCGGCACGGTTGACGTCCCCTGCGAGGGTGTAGATCAGAGTTCGGTCGTACCACAGCGCACGGCCCTGGCGTGAGTTGCTTGAGGAAGGCAGTCGCTCATACGTCTCCTCGCTCCGCCGTAGCGCGATGGTCGCCTCAGCATAACGCCCGATCATCACGAGCGTCTTCGCCTCTTCCGCCAGGGCGGCCACGAGCGGCGCGCTGGGGGCGTCTCCCGCGAGACAACGTGCTTCCCGCGTCACGAGAAGCACCGCGTTAAGATCCTCCCCGGGGTCCTGTCGCCGGTAACCCGCTTCCCAGCCTCTCAGCCACGACACCAAGAGATCATCTCCGGATTGTCCGCTCAGCGTGCGTGCCTGCGCCCACCACCGATGCGCCTCACGGCGATTACCCAGGTCGAACCACTTTCCAGCGATCAGGGCCGCATGGCGCGCGGCGGCATGAGCGAGATCACGCTGTACGGCATCAGGTTGAGCGCGACCTAGATGAGGGGCCATGTCCGTGTAGTCGACCGCGAGCGCGGCGAGGACGGCAGCGGGCGGGTCGATACGGGCAGCCTTCGTGTGTGCGTCGGCAGCGTTCTCCCAGTCATCGATCATCCCCCGTGACACGCTCGCCCCGGAAATACGCGGTTGGAACGCCTGCCAGGCATTTGTCAGAGTGGCGAACACGGGCACCATCGCGCCACCGACAGCGACGGCGGCGGCATCCCGCATCAATCGTCTGCGCTCCACGTCATCATCCTCATCCCGTGTTGAGGCTTTTGCATCGAGAGTACGCTCTCGCGGTCGATCGCCGTCGTTAGTTGTTGTATTCGGCTTGTCGGCAAATAGGTCTGTTTCGATGATTCCGAAAGCGCGGGCGTACAAAACGCGGTACGGGTCTTTGGGCCGGCACTTCCCCGCCTCCCAATTTTTGATGTTACGGACGATGCTTTCCCGCGAGGCAGATGGCCACGGGTTTCCTCGCCTGCGGCTCCCACCAGGCGCCTGGCCATGTCTCGTTGCGACCACTCGCGGTTACGCCGCTCATCGCGCAGCCGTACAGCCCAGCGGGGAACCTCGCCGTTCACGGGCACACCTCTTCGGTGGCAGGGGAAAAGGCTCTTCCCTCTATAATCCTCTTTCCCCACCTGCGCGCGCGTGCTTTTGCCGCGTTCTCATGAGACGGCCGCCTAAAAAGGCAGGACCCGCAGGCGCGCCCACGCCGTACGGATCCCTGAACCGGACAATGGAGGTCCGATCCATGCGCAATGGTAGATCCACAACGCCCGAGTGCGCGACGTCCGTGACGGCGGTGATCCCCGGGTGGCAGGTGTTCCTCAGTGACAGGGGCCGTTTCTGGGCCGCCGGGAGCCGTTTTCCACCGAGGCCGCGTACGCCGGGGCCGAGTGGACGGTGGACGCCGACACCTTCGAGCAGCTCCAGACCGTAGCGACGGCGCTCCCGCTCGATCGGGCCGGCCATGAGCGCGGCGAGTTCCCGTATCGGCCGGGGCATCGTCGCCGGGAGGGTTCGGTTCCCGTGCCGAGGCGCTCGGGGGAACCTGTCCGAGTCCGGCGGGTCGTCGGGATCAGGCCCAGAGCTGGCCTTCGAGGCGTTCCTCGGCCTCGTCCAGGGTGCCCTCGTAGGCGCCGGTGGACAGGTATTTCCAGCCGCCGTCCGCCACCACGAACACGATGTCGGCCCGCTCCCCGGCCTTGACGGCCTTGGCCGCCATGCCGAGCGCGGCGTGCAGGGCGGCTCCGGTGGAGACGCCGGCGAAGATGCCCTCGGTGGTCAGCAGTTCCCTCGTCCGGCGGAGCGCGTCTCCGGAGGAGACGGAGAAGCGGGTGGTCAGGACCTCGGGGTCGTAGAGCTCGGGGATGAAGCCCTCGTCCACGTTGCGCAGGCCGTAGACCAGTTCGCCGTAGCGCGGTTCGGCGGCGACGATCCTCACGCCGGGGACGTGCTCGCGCAGGAAGCGGCCGACGCCCATCAGGGTGCCGGTGGTGCCGAGCCCGGCCACGAAGTGGGTGACGGACGGCAGGTCCCGAAGGATCTCCGGGCCCGTGGTCTCGTAGTGGGAACGCCAGTTGGCCGGGTTGCCGTACTGGTAGAGCATCACCCAGTCGGGGTGCTCCTCTGCCAGGCCCTTGGCGACCCGCACGGCCTCGTTGGAGCCTCCGGCCGCCGGGGAGGAGATGATCTCCGCACCCCACATGCGGAGCAGCTGGCGGCGCTCGTCGGAGGTGTTCTCCGGCATCACGCAGACCAGCCGGTACCCCTTGAGCCGGGCGGACATCGCCAGCGAGATGCCGGTGTTGCCGCTGGTGGGTTCGAGGATCGTGCAGCCGGGACGGAGCAGGCCGTCCTTCTCGGCCTGCTCGATCATCCACAGCGCCGGACGGTCCTTGATCGAGCCCGTCGGGTTCCGGTCTTCGAGCTTCGCCCAGATCCGCACGTCCACCGAGGGGGACAGCCTGGGCAGGCCGACCAGGGGAGTACGGCCGACCGAGTCGATCAGTGATTCAAAGCGCATGGTGTAGGGCTTCCGCCTCGTGTCAACGGCCAAGGAACGTCGGCGTGCGCCACCGGCCGCCGGGACCGGCGGCGCACGGCGGCTAGCGGGAACCGCCGGCCACGGCCGGCAGGACGGTGACCGTGTCGCCGTCGGCGACCGGGGTCTCCAGTCCGCCCAGGAAGCGGACGTCCTCGTCGTTCAGGTACACGTTGACGAAGCGGCGCAGCGCGCCCTTGTCGACCAGGCGCTCCTTCAGCCCGGGGTGCCGGGACTCCAGGTCGCCGATCAGCTCCTCAATCGTCGCGCCCTTGGCGTCGACGGCCTTGGCGCCGTCGGTATAGGTACGCAGAATGGTGGGAATGCGAATCTCGATGGCCATCGCGGTCAGTCTCCTCGTGTCGTCATGAGAGTGCCGCCCACCGGCTCAGAACATCGGTGGGCACGGAGGGATTCCGGAACTGCCGTTCAGCGACAGTCGTAGACGACGACAGAGGGGGTGTGCGCGAACAGGAAACTCTGCACGGGCGCCAGGTCCGCGTGCCGGGCCCGCGAACCGGGACGCGGGAGCACGTCCTCCAGGTTCGGGTCAACGGTCATCACGGTCACCAGCTTACCAACAGGCATATTTCCTCCTCACGGCCGTATCACTCTGTGAAACCCTTGGAGACACCGGTCACTCCGCGACGATCGTGATCTCCTCCTCCCGCACCACTCCGTCGAGGATCCGGTAGGAGCGGACCTCGGCCTCCTGCCCCAGCTCCTCACGGGTGGAGACCAGCAGGTAGTGGGCGTTGGGCTCGGCGGCGTAGCTGATGTCGGTGCGCGAGGGATACGCCTCCGTCGAGGTGTGGGAGTGGTAGATGACCACCGGCTCCTCGTCGCGGTCGTCCATCTCGCGCCAGACGCGCAACTGCTCCAGCGAGTCGAAACGGTAGAACGTGGGCGACCTCTCGGCGTTCTCCATCGTGATGAGGCGCTGGGGCGAGTCCGAGCCGATCGGCCCGGCGACCACGCCACAGGCCTCGTCCGGGTGGTCGGCCCGGGCGTGCGCGATGATCTTGTCAACCAGTTCCCGAGAGATGATGAGCATGTCTGGAAGCTACCAAAGAGCGCGGATCAGGGTGTCCTGGAGGTAGGTCAACCAGTCGTAGGTGACATATGCCGCATAGCGTGGATCGTCCTCCGGCATGCCGGCGATCTCGTCGTGGATCTCCTCCGTCACCTCCAGCCGGGTGCCGAGCGCCAGCCGTACGTCGTTCAGCGCGCGCATCCACGCCTGCGCCTGCTCACGGGTGAGCTCGACCCGTCCGGGCTCCGCGCTGTCGAGCATGGTCTGCGCGTCGGCCCGCTTGCCCTCGCGCAGGGTCGCCTCGGTGTAGCGGCGGAACTCGGCGGACTGCTCGGAGTCCTGGTAGGCCGAGGGGAAGAGCCTGGCCAGCACCGGGTCGGCCGACTGCTCGGACGGGCCGATGCCCAGGGCGCGCTCCAGCGGGTCGTTCCCGGTCTCTCCGGGCTCGATCAGGCCCAGGATCTGGGAGACCAGCGAGCGCAGGATCGAGACCTCGGCGGCGTCGAAGACAGTGATCACACTGCCCTTGGGCCCCCGGCTGAACCCCGAACTCACCGTTCGCTCACCACTCCCCGCTGTTTGTTTCCCTCGCGCCCCGCCCCGCCCCGCGGCGCGCGCCGCGCCGGGGCCGCCTTCGCCTACGAGTCCTGCTGCAGGGTGGCCCACAACCCGTAGGAGTGCATGATCTGCACGTCGCGCTCCATCTCCTCACGGGTGCCGCTGGACACCACGGCCCTGCCCTTGTGGTGCACGTCCATCATCAGCTTCTCCGCCTTCTGCTTCGAGTAGCCGAAGACGGTCTGGAAGACATACGTGACGTAGGACATCAGGTTGACCGGGTCATTCCAGACAATCGTCAACCATGGCAGATTGGGCCGCACGTCGACCGACGGACGCTCGACCTCCATTGGAGCAGTGCTAGCCACATAGACCAGTCTGCCCTACCTCAGGCCTAGTCTCGACTCGTGACAATGAGCATGAGCACGGCGTTGCTGACAGATCACTATGAGCTGACGATGCTGCAGGCGGCGTTGCGCAGCGGAGCCGCGCGGCGACACGTGGTATTCGAGGTCTTCGCCAGGCACCTGCCCGGGGAGCGCCGGTACGGGGTGGTCGCCGGGACGGCGAGGATGCTCGACGCGGTGCGAGACTTCCGGTTCGGCGCCGAGGAGCTCGCCTTCCTCAGGGACAGGCGGGTGGTGGACGAGCCCACCCTGGAGTTCCTGGCCGGCTACCGGTTCTCCGGCAGCCTGTACGGCTACCGCGAGGGCGAGTGCTACTTCCCCGGCTCCCCCATCGTGACCGTGGAGGGCACGTTCGCCGAGGCGGTGCTGCTGGAGACGGTGATCCTGTCGACCCTCAACCACGACTGCGCGATCGCCACGGCCGCCTCCCGCATGGTCCGCGCCGCCGGCGACCGGCCGCTCGTCGAGATGGGCTCGCGGCGCACCCACGAGGCGGCGGCCGTGGCCGCGGCCAGGGCCGCCTACCTGTGCGGGTTCGCCTCCACCTCCAACCTGATGGCCGGCCACCTCTACGGCGTGCCGACCGCCGGGACCGCGGCCCACGCGTTCACGCTGGTGCACGACTCCGAACGGCAGGCCTTCCAGGCCCAGATCGACTCGCTCGGCACGGGCACCACGCTGCTGGTGGACACCTATGACGTGGCAGAGGCCGTACGGGCCGGTGTGGAGCTGGCCGGTCCCGGCCTGGGCGCGGTCCGTCTCGACTCCGGTGACCTGGGCGAGATCGCGCACCAGGTCCGCGCGCAGCTCGACGCGCTGGGCGCCGGCGGGACCCGGATCCTCGTCACCAGCGACCTGGACGAGTACGCCATCGCGGCGCTGGCCGCCGCCCCCGTGGACGCCTACGGCGTCGGCACCTCGCTGGTCATCGGGTCGGGGGCGCCGACCGCGGCGCTGGTCTACAAGCTCGTCGCCCGCGAGGACTCCGAGGGGATCATGTGGCCGGTGGCCAAGAGGTCGGTGGGCAAGCCCAGCCGGGGCGGACGCAAGGAGGCGTTCCGGCGGCTCGACACCTCGGGCACGGCCGTCGCCGAACTGGTCACCGTCTCCGGCGACCGGCCGTCCGACGCCCGCCCGCTCCAGGCCGAGCTGATGCGCAAGGGGAGGATCGTCGGCGAGGAGGGGCTGGACGCGGGCCGCGAGCGGCACCGGCGCGCCGTCGCCGAGCTTCCGGCCACCGCCCACCAGCTCTCCCGGGGCGACGCGGCCATTCCGACCGTGTTTGACTAGTTCCCATGGCAACCGCGCTGATCATCGTCGATGTGCAGAACGACTTCTGCGAGGGCGGCAGTCTGCCGGTGGGCGGGGGCGCCGAGGTCGCCGCCGCCGTCTCCCGGCACGCCGCGTCCCATGACTACGACCATGTCGTGGCCACCCGCGACCTCCACGTTGACCCCGGCGCCCACTTCGCCGACGAGCCCGACTACGTGCGTTCCTGGCCCGCGCACTGCGTGGCGGGCACCCCCGGGGCGGACTTCCATCCGGCCTTCGACACCGCGAAGGTGGAGGAGGTGTTCAGCAAGGGCGCGCACGCCGCCGCCTACAGCGGCTTCGAGGGCAGCTCCCCCGACGGCACGAGCCTGGCCGACTGGCTCGCCGAACGGCGGGTGGACACGGTGGACGTCGTGGGCATCGCCACCGACCACTGCGTACGCGCCACCGCGCTGGACGCGGTCGGCAACGGGCTGGCCGTACGGGTGCTGCTGGACCTGACCGCCGGGGTGGCCAGGTCGACCACCGAGGCGGCCCTGGCCCGGCTCGAAGCCGCCGGAGCCCGGCTCAGCGGCACCCCGGTACTCCGCTGACCCGAGCCGGTCGCTACGAGCGCTGGGTGGCCCACTGGCGGATCTTGCCGATCCGCTCCTGGATCTGCTCGGCGGTGGCCTGCGCGATGGCCGGGCCGCCGCAGGCCCGGCGGAGCTCGGCGTGAATGACGCCGTGGGGCTGCCCGGTGCGGTGGTTCCACGCGCCGACCAGCCCGTTGAGCTCGCGGCGGAGGTTGGCGATGAGCTCGTGCGGGGCGAGCTCGGGCTCCTTGGGCTCCGGCTTGTTCCGCTTGGCCCTGAGCTGGTCGGACTGGCGCTTGCTCAGCAGAGTCCGCACCTGGTCGGGCTCCAGCAGGCCGGGCAGTCCGAGGAAGTCCTCCTCCTCGGGCGAGCCGGGCTCGGCGGCCGTGCCGAACTCGCCGCCGTCGAAGAGCACCCGGTCAAAGGTGGCGACCGCCTCCAGGGTCTCGAACGGCAGCTCGTCGCCGAGAACGTCGGGGTTGTCCTTCTTGCGCTGGGCATCGTCGAGCAGGAAGTCGTCCAGCCCCTCCTCGGGCAGGCTCCGGTCGAGCACGTGGTCGCGCTCGGCCTCCATCTCCCCGGCCAGCCCCATCAGGGTGGGCACCGAGGGCAGGAAGACCGAGGCCGTCTCCCCCCGCTTGCGAGCCCGGACGAAACGGCCGACGGCCTGGGCGAAGAACAGCGGGGTCGAGGTGCTCGTGGCGTAGACCCCGACGGCCAGGCGCGGGATGTCGACGCCCTCGGAGACCATGCGGACCGCGACCAGCCAGCGGTCCTGGGACCCGGAGAATCCCTTGATCTTCTTGGACGCCTCGGGGTCGTCGGAGAGCACCACCGTGGCGCCCTCACCGGTGATCGCGCGGATGTGCCTGGCGTAGGCGCGGGCCGTCTCGTGGTCGGTGGCGATGACCAGGGCGCCCGCGTCCGGCACCCCCCTGCGCACCTCGGTCAGCCGCCGGTCGGCCGCCTGAAGCACCTGCCGGATCCAGTCGCCCTTGGGATCGAGCGCGGCCTTCCACGCCTGGCCGAGCTGGTCCTTGGTGAGCGGCGTGCCCAGGGTCGCGGAGATCTCGTCGCCCGCGCGGGTCCGCCAGCGCATCTCGCCCGCGTAGGCCAGGAAGATCACCGGACGGACGACGCCGTCGGCCAGGGCCGGGCCGTATCCGTAGGAGTAGTCGGAGACGCTCCGCCGGATGCCCTCGCCGTCCTCGGCGTAGGTGACGAAGGGGATCGGGTTGACGTCGGACCTGAACGGCGTGCCGGTCAGCGCCAGGCGCCTCGTCGCGGGCTCGAAGGCCTCCCGCACCCCGTCGCCCCAGGACTTGGCGTCGCCCGCGTGGTGGATCTCATCGAAGATGACCAGGGTCTTGCGCGCCTCGGTCCTGGCGCGGTGCAGCGCCGGGTGCATCGCGATCTGGGCGTAGGTGATGGCCACTCCGACGTAGTCGCGGGAGGTCGTGCCCTGACTGTTCTTGAACTCGGGGTCGATGGCCATGCCGACCCGGGCTGCGGCGTCCGCCCACTGCTGCTTGAGATGCTCCGTCGGTGTGACGATCGTCACAGCCCGGATGATCCCTCGCGACAGCAGGTCTCCGGCGATGCGCAGCGCGAAGGTCGTCTTGCCCGCACCCGGCGTGGCGACCGCGAGGAAGTCTCGCGGCTCACCGCGGGAGTACAGGTCAAAGGCCTCCTGCTGCCAGGCGCGCAGCTTGGGCGCGGTGCCCCAGGCGGCACGGTCCGGATACGAGGGGGACAGGTGGGACGCGGCGAAAGTGCTCACAGTGTCACCAGAGTAATCGGCGTCGCCGACAAGACATGCCGATCGGCCAAGATCCTCGCCAAGGTCGGCTCCGCGTGTTAGGGGTCGCCGATCCGGTACGGCGCGCGGCGGCGACGGGCCTGACCGGCGCCGATGAACGGCGAGCCACCCGGCGAACACCCGTGGTCGGCGCCCCGGCGCCCCGCTAACGGACCCCGGAGATCACCTGGTCGATCACGGCCCGGAGTCGGGGGTCGTCCGGCTGGGCCATGCCGACCACGACGACCGGCCGCCGCGTCCCCGAGCCGGCGAGGAGGACCACCCGGAGATAGGCGGGGCGGTTGACGACGTCCCGGTACTCGGCCCGCAGGGAACGGCTGTGCCCGCTCCGCCCGCCCACGGTGACCGTCCGGTCGTCCACCACCTCGACCTCGTCACCGTGGAGCAGCAGCCGCCCGTACAGGTCGGCCAGATCGATCGTCCTGCCGGCCACGTCGGTCACCGGCTCGGCAGGGCCGGTCATCACCGTCGCCGTCCCGTCGCCGCCCGCCGAGGTGAACCCGGTGACCGACGGCGCCGTACCCACCCGCCACCCCTCGGGCAGCGGATATCCCACGCCCGCGCCCAGGTCGTTCACCCTGGCGGGCTGGGGGACGCTCGCCCACGCGGACGGGGCCCGCCCCAGGACGATCCGGGGCACCAGGACCGCGACGGCGAAACCGGCCCCGAGGCCGACCACCGCAGCGACCAGCCCGAACGTCAGACGCCTCAGACGGCCCGGAGCCCGGCGGGGAGGCGGCGCCGTGGGCGTGCCGTACCAGCGGGCGGAGGGCGGAAGGTCGTCCGGTGAGGAGTCGTCGAGCGGCCAGGGCCGGTGGACCTCCCAGACGGACTCCTCAGGCCATATCTCCCCGTCCTCCCTGGGCTTCCCGAACGGCAGCCCCCAGCGTCGTCCCGCCCGCCCGCTTCCCGGCCCCCCGTCAGACGTCTCATGGGACGTCGCCGAGGTCTCCCCGTGGGGCGCGGCCAGGTTCTCCCCTCGGAACGCGGCCCGGGGCCCCTCCGGGGACACGGCCCGGGGCCCCTCCCGGGGTGCGGCGCGGGGCTCGCCGTAGGGTGCGGCCCTGCGGGGGCCCCTCCTTCCGGATCGTCCGGTGGGCGCCTGGAGCCCGCCGGATCCGTCGGGCCCTTCGGACGCCTCGTCCTCCGAGGGTCTCGCTGCGGGCCTCGCCCGCCGGTCGCCGTCGCGGCCCGGCTTCTCCGGCGGCCACACCTGGCGGGGTCGTTCGTCCACGACGCCTTTCCTCCCGGTGGTCACGGTTCTACCGTCCTACCATGCCCGTCCGAGCACGGTCCGGCTATAGGTGATCGTTGTTACGGAAGAGGTCGATGAATCAGGAAACGTCGCGCATGCGTCCGGCGACGACCACACCCAGCACTCCCACCGCCGCCATGAGAGCGACGATCACGGTGTAGCCGGTGGCGATGTCGTGGTGACCGATCACGTTGATCAGGACCCCGCCGAAGCCGATCGTGAGCGCGCCGCCCAGCGTGTCGACCACCTGGAGTGCCGCGGAGTTGGCGCCCTGCTCCGCGTCCGGCGACTGACGCATCGCGGTGATGTTGACGCTCGTGATGCCGATGCCCATGCCGAACCCGGCGATCACCCAGGCGGGCACGGTGATCCAGCCGGTGAGTCCCGGCACGAACGCGAGCAGGGTGAGCAGGATGCCCGTGGTGACCAGGACGCCGCCGAGCCGTACCAGCCGGGGGCGGTCGAAGGGGCGGCGGGCCTGCAGGGAGGAGCCGGCCGTCCAGCCCAGCGCGCCGAGGGTGAGCGCGACCCCGGCCTCGACGACCGAGAAGCCGCTCACCTTGATCAGGAAGAGCGGAATGAAGGCGTTGACCCCGAAGAACGCCGCGGTGAGCACGCCGCGCATCATGATCGTGGTGGGCAGGCCCCGGCCGAACACGAGCGCCTTCGGGGGCAGCAGCCTGGGCAGGCCCGCGACCAGGGCGGCCAGTCCGATCGCGGCGGCGATCCCCCCGGACACCGGGGCGGTGTGCAGCCGGTCCACGCCGTACAGCAGCGCCCCGGCACCGCCCGCGGTGGCCACCGCCGCCAGGGTCGTCGCCAGCGGCCGGGACCGTTCCCCTCCGGCCGGTTCGGCCTCCGAAACCGGCTCGGCCCCCGAGAGTCCCCCGGCTCCCCGCGGCGTTCCACTTCCCGGTCCGGGCAGGCCGTCCGGTCCGGCGGGGCCGCGGGGGCGCAGCGCGGGCAGGAGCATCACCAGGGCCGGGATCACCAGCGGCACGATCCCGAAGAAGACCCACCGCCAGCCGAACGTCTCGGCGATGAACCCGCCGAGGCCGGGCCCGATCAGCGCGGGCAGCACCCAGGCCGCCGACAGGGCGGCGAACGCGGCGGGCCTGGCCGCCGGGGCGTACACCCGCGCGATCATCACGTAGATCGCCACGACCACCGCGCCGCCGCCGAGCCCCTGCACGACACGCGCCAGGATGAACAGCTCCTTGGAGCCGGCCGCGCCCGCCACGACCATGCCGGCCACGAACAGGCCCACCCCGAGCAGGAACGGCCACGCGTGGCCGCGCCGGTCGGACCAGAGCCCGGCGACGACGTTGGCGAGCAGACCGGCGATGAGGAAGGCCGAGAAGCTCATGCCGTACAGGTCGAGCGCGTCGAGATCCTTGGACACCGCGGGCATCACCGCGCCGATGGACATGCCCTCGAAGGCGATCAGCGTGACGACGAGCAGGATGCCGAGCGACGCCGCGCGGTACTCGGGGCCGAAGATCCGGGGGGACTGGTATGGAGTGTCAAGGGTCTTCGGTACTGTCACCCATCAAGGGTAATGTCCGTGTTCCTACCCCGGTAGGCGGCCCACATCTCCTGCATCCTGAGCGCCTGACCGGCGGTGAACTCCCACATGCAGCGGTCCTGCGCGTAGTCCATGAAGTTGTGGATCGGGTCGGGTCCGTCGCCCTTGCAGGTGTCCTTGCGTGCCGGGCACCCCTCGGTGGGCTGGGCCTCCGCCGGGGTGTCGGCGACCGCGTCGCCCGGTGGCTCGCAGCCGTTCTCGAAGGTGTGCAGCAGCCCCAGCCAGTGACCGATCTCGTGGACGCCGGTGAATCCGCGGTCGAAGTTGCGCAGCGATCCGCCGGGCAGTGTCCGCCAGTCGATGACCACCCCGTCGAGCGCGGGCTCGCTCCCGTACCAGTAGGGGTAGGTGGAGTAGCCGAGCACCAGCTCTCCGAGCTGGGCGATGTAGAGGTTGAGGGTCTGCGCGCCGCCCCTGCGGGCCCGTTTCATCGACCTCTCGTAGCCGAGCGGATCGCGGAACCAGGCCGCGTTGTCGGTCCTGACAAGGCCGTCGAGGCGGAACCTGATGCCGGTGTCGGCTCCGCCGTACCGGCCCGCGTAGGCGGCGTTGAGCGCGGCGATCTGGGCCCGGACCGCGCTGTCCTGCGCCCCGAGGGGGCCGTCGGTGATGACGTGCACCCAGGTGGAGACGGTGATCGGAGCCCACCGGCCACGACGCGCCGCCGACCGGCGCAGGGTGAAGTCGGCGAGCATCTCGGCGATCTTTGCCGGATCCGGGGCGTACGGCTCGGGCCCCCGTCCCGGGGTGACGGCCCGCGCCGCGCGAACACATCCGGAGGATCCGGTCACAGCGGACCCCGGGTCGGGGACCGTGGCAACGGCGCCCGCTGTGAACAGGCACGCCGAAACAACGGCGATCGCACGCCGAGCCATGCACTCCCCCGAGATGTCACACGCACTGGTCGACCTTCGCCTCCCGGCGACATCCCGACCGTAACCTCATCGGCGGCGATCACCCATGAACAACACTCACCGGCTGTCCCCGCGGGTGGTCACTGTTTTCCGTTGTCGCCGTCGTCGCCCTTGGGCAGCCCTTCGTAGATCTCCTTGCACTCGGGACAGACGGGGAACTTCTGCGGATCCCGGTTCGGCACCCAGACCTTTCCGCAGAGCGCGCGCACCGGGGTGCCACTGAACGCGCTCTCCATGATCTTGTTCTTCTCGACATAGTGGGCGAACCGCTCGTGGTCGCCGTCGCCGTGCGAAAGGTCCGGCCGGACATCGCTCTCAGGGAGAATCTTCGTGCTCACCCTGGTGATTTTATGCCCGCGCCGCCGTGCTCGCGGATCCGGCGCTCGCCGCGCCCCGGAGGGGATCGCCCCCGCCCCGCTCCTCCGGACGCGCCGCCCCCCTCCCCGACCCGCCTCTAGTTCATCGAGGGGTCGTCCGGACAGGTCGCCACGTAGGCGAGCTCGCCCCGCTGACGGCGGAGCACCGCGCGCCAGAGCGACCCGGGATCGTTGTGGAAGGTGTCGCCGGGCTCGGAGTCCACGACGTACCACGCGCCCTCGCCGATCTCGGCCTCCAGCTGCCCGGCCGACCATCCGGCGTACCCCGCGAAGATCCGCATCTGGGCGATCTCCCCGGCGAGGATCTCCGGCGGGGCGTCGAGGTCGACGGTACCGAGCCTGGACACCGCCGAGGTGCCCGGGTGCAGCCGCCGCCAGCCGAGCGGCTCCTGCCCGCTCGGGACCACCGCCAGGGCCAGCGCGCTGTCGGTCTGCACCGGGCCGCCCTGGAAGAGCACGGGCGGACCGGTGACCATGCTGTCCCAGGTGGGGAGCACCTGTGTCACCGAGATGTCACTGGGCCGGTTGAGCACCACGCCCAGCGTGCCACCGTCGAGATCATGCTCCAGGACGAGGACCACACTGCGCCGGAAGTTGGGGTCGTCGAGTCGCGGCGTCGCCACCAGGAGCCCACCGACGTAGATCGCCTCCGCCATGCCTCCATCATGAGGGGTGGAGCCCGTATCGCGCTGCACTACCCCGGTTACCGACCTTGAGGACCTTTCGCTATCTTACTTAAAGTAGTCAAATAGCCACTCCAGGTGATAAAGATCGTCAATCGGGGGATATATGCGACAGATGGGCCACCTGACGCTGATGACACCCGCGCTCTTCTTCGTCCTCGCCTTCCTGGCCGTGGCGGGCACGTGCTCACCGGCCCGGGTGGACGTCGCCGTCTCCCCCGTCTCCTGCCCGGCGGGCCGGGCCACGGTCGCCCTCTCCGCCGGAGAGGACCTCGGTCACGAGGCGGGGTTCACCGTCCACCGCGACGGCCGCGTCGTCCACGAGGGCCGGATCGGCCCGAAGGGCAGGCGAGTCGTGGCGGTCCGCGTCGCGCCGGGCGACTCGGCGCGGATCGCGGTGCGGGTCGAGGGGCAGGACACCGCCGACCACACCGTCAGGTCATGGTGCGAGGGGACGGGATCTTCGCACGCGAGCGCGGGCCGGCGCCCCCCTCGCGGCGGGCCGCATCCCTCCCACCCGTCCTCCCGGAAGCCGTCCTCTCCGAATCCGTCCGCAGGCAGAGCCGGCCGTCCGCCCGGCCCCTCCCCGGACGAGGGCGGCGGGCTGCTCCCCGTCACCGGGCAGCCCGGCCTGGTGTCCACGATCGCGGGGGCCGGAGCCGTGGTGCTCGCCGGCGGCCTGCTCTGGTGGTACGGCACCGTCTGGCCGCGCCGGGCACCGGAGGACCCGATCGACCCGGACCGCTCACCGTACGGCCCCCGCCGCTATCCCGGCCTGAAACTCTGACCTTCCGGGCGGCGGCTACGCCTCGGTCATGCCGGTGCGCACCCGGCCCCCCGCGGACTCGCGCACGGCCGCCGCGACGGCACCCGCCACGTCCGCGTGGAACACGCTGGGAATGATGTAGTTCGGGCCGAGCTCCTCGGCGGTGACCACGGCGGCCAGGGCCCGGGCCGCCGCCAGCAGCATCTCCTGGGTGACCAGACTGGCCTGGGCGTCGAGCAGACCGCGGAAGACACCCGGGAAGGCCAGCACGTTGTTGATCTGGTTGGGGTAGTCCGAGCGGCCGGTGGCGACCACGGCGGCGTGCTCGCGGGCGTCGTCCGGGGAGACCTCGGGCTCCGGATTGGCCAGCGCGAAGACCACCGCGTCCTCGGCCATCGTGGCGATGTCGTCCCCGCTGAGGATACCGGGGGCGGAGACGCCGATGAACACGTCGGCGCCCTTGACGGCCCCGCGCAGGTCGCCGGCGTATCCCTCGGCGTTGGTGTGCTCGGCAATCCACCGGAGCGAGTCGTCCAGGTCGCCGCGCCCGCTGTGCACCGCGCCCAGGTAGTCGCAGACCACGACCTTGCCGGCGCCGGCCGCGAGGAGCAGTCGGAGCACGGCCGTGCCCGCGGCGCCGGCACCCGCGAGGGTGATCCGGACCTCGCCCAGCTCCTTGCCGACCACGCGCAGCGCGTTGGTGAGCGCGGCGAGCACGCAGATCGCGGTGCCGTGCTGGTCGTCGTGGAAGACCGGGATGTCCAGCAGCTCGCGCAGCCGCCGCTCCACCTCGAAGCAGCGCGGCGCCGAGATGTCCTCCAAGTTGATGCCGCCGAAGCCGGGGGCGATGACCTGGACGGTCCGCACGATCTCGTCGGTGTCCTGGGTGTCCAGGCAGATGGGCCAGGCGTCGATGTCGGCGAACCGTTTGAACAGCGCGGCCTTGCCCTCCATGACGGGCAGCGCGGCGGCCGGGCCGATGTTGCCCAGGCCCAGCACGGCCGAGCCGTCGGTGACGACGGCGACGCTGTTGCGCTTGATGGTCAGACGGCGGGCGTCCTCGGGGTTGCGGGCGATGGCCATCGAGACCCTGGCGACGCCGGGCGTGTAGGCCATCGACAGCTCGTCGCGGTTGCGCAGCGGCACCTTCGACCTCATCTCGATCTTGCCGCCGAGATGCATGAGGAAGGTGCGGTCGGAGACCTTGTGGATGACGACGCCCTCTACGGCGTCCAGCTTGTCGACGATCGCCTGGGCGTGGTCGGTGTCACGCGCGGCGCAGGTGACGTCGATGCGCAGGGTCTCGTGCCCGGCGGTGGTCACGTCGAGCGCGGTGACCACACCTCCGACGGACTCCACGGCGTGGGTGAGCTGGCTGACGGCCTTGCCACCTGCGGGCACCTCAAGGCGCACAGTGATGGAATAGGACACACTAGGCACGGTGGCCACAGTCATCCGCTCCTTTGGAACCGACCTGGTTTGAATCTCTCCATCGTGCCATCACCTGACGGGTGCCCGTACCGAGTACGGCCGAGTTGGAGCTGTGGCCACACTCACAATCGGCTCCGCCGCGCGACGGCTGAGGCGGCGGCGACGGCGACGGCCCGAACGTCCCGCTCGGGCTCGGGAGCCTGGACGTTCGGGGCTCGCCCCCGGGGAGCCGGGCGTTCAGAAGAGCGCGCCGGCCAGGTTCCTGCGGGCCTTGACGACGGACGGGTCGTCCGCGGGAAGCGTCTCGAAGAGGCTCAGCAGGTGCAGCCGGGCCCGGTCGCGCTCCTCTCCCGAGGTCCGCCGCACCACCCCGACGAGCCGGTCGAAGGCCGTGTCCACGTCACCGGAGAGCATCTCGAAGTCGGCGGCCAGGAGCTGGGCGTCGATGTCGGCGGGGTCGGCCAGGCGGCCCCGCACGTCGGCGGGGTCGACGTCCTGCGTCCGCCGGATCAGGCCGAGCCCGGCCAGGCCCACCTTGGCGTCCTCGTTGTTCGGGGAACGGGCCAGCAGCCGCTCGTAGGCGGCCACGGCGCCGTCGAGATCACCCGCGTCGACGGCCTGCTCGGCGGCGAGCACGTCCGGGTCGGTCGGGGGCTCCTCGGGCTGGGGCTCGGCCTCGGCCTCGGCGCCCTCGGGCGCCGGGGGAAGATACTGGGCCAGTGCCTCCATGAGCTGCGACAGCCAGTCGCGCAGCTGCGCCTCGGTGGCGATGCCGGGGACGACCGCCACCGGCTGGCCCTGGAAGATGGCGTACAGGGCGGGCACGTTCTGCACCCGGAGCGCCTGCGCGATCTGCTGGCTGACCTCGACGTCCACCCGGGCCAGGAGCCACCGGCCCGCGTTCTCCGCGGCCAGTTTCTCCAGCAGCAGGCTGTACTCCCTCGCCTGCTCGGCACGGGTCACCGTGAGTTCCAGCAGCACGAGGCTGTTCATGGAGCGCTCGACGACCTCGGTCGCGAAGTTGGCGTCGTCGACGTCGATGACCGGCACCGGAGTGCCGCCGGTCTCCTGGGCGGTGGCCTCTCGCCGCGCCTGTGCCTCTAGCGCCTGCTTACGCGCGCCGAGATCGACGGCGCCGTAGAGCGATCCTGCTCGATTGAAGTCCGCTGGGCTCATACTCCAATCCTGCCGTATCCCGGCGGCTGCGCGGACTCCGCGTCCCAGATCGGCGGAGGCGGATCCTAGAAGCGGGCGGGCTCGGTGTAGACGCCCCACACATCGCGCAGGGCGTCGCAGATCTCGCCGAGGGTGGCCTCGGCGCGGACCGCGTCGAGCATGGACGGGATCAGGTTGCCCTCTCCCCTGGCGACCTGGACCATCACGGCCAGCGCGGCGTCCACGGCCCGCCCGTCGCGACCGGCGCGGCGCTCGGCGAGGACGCGGTTCTGCTCACGCTCGACCTCGTGGCTGACCCGGAGGATCTCCAGCGGCTCGTCGATGGAGGCGACGTGGCAGTTCACCCCGACGATCCGCTTCTCGCCCTTCTCCAGCTTGCGCTGGTAGTCGAAGGCGGCCTCGGCGATCTCGGACATGAACCAGCCGTCCTCGATGCCGCGCAGGATCCCCGAGGTCATCGACCCGTCCGTGCCCATGTCCCGGATCTTCGTGAAGATCGTCTCGGCCTCGGCCTCGATCCGGTCGGTCAGGGCCTCCACGTACCAGGCCCCGCCGAGCGGATCGGCCACGTTGACGACCTCGGTCTCCTCCATGATCACCTGCTGGGTGCGGAGCGCGATCTCGGCGGCCTTCTCCGACGGCAGCGCCAGGACCTCGTCCAGCGCGTTGGTGTGCAGCGAGTTGGTGCCGCCGAGCACGGCGGCGAGCGCCTCGATCGCGGTGCGCACCACGTTGTTGTACGGCTGCTGCGCGGTCAGCGACACCCCCGCCGTCTGGGTGTGGAAGCGCAGCCACTGAGCCTTGTCGGTCCTGGCGCCGTAGACGTCGCGCAGCCACCGGGCCCAGATCCGCCGGGCGGCCCGGAACTTGGCGATCTCCTCGAAGAAGTCGATGTGCGCGTCGAAGAAGAAGGACAGCCCGGGGGCGAAGACGTCGACGTCCAGGCCGCGTGAGAGGCCGAGCTCCACGTAGCCGAAGCCGTCGGCCAGGGTGAACGCCAGCTCCTGCGCGGCCGTGGCCCCCGCCTCGCGGATGTGGTAGCCGGACACGCTGAGCGGCTTGTAGGCCGGGACGTCGGCGGCGCAGAACTCCATCAGGTCGCCGATCAGCCGCAGGTGCGGCTCGGGGGCGAACAGCCACTCCTTCTGCGCGATGTACTCCTTGAAGATGTCGGTCTGCAACGTCCCGTTGAGCTTCCCGACCGGCACCCCCTGACGCTCGGCGGCGACGACGTACATGCAGAAGACCGGGACCGCCGGGCCGCTGATCGTCATCGAGGTGGTGATGTCTCCGAGCGGGATGCCCTCGAAGAGCAGGTCCATGTCCAGCGCGGAGTCGATCGCCACCCCGCAGTGGCCGACCTCGCCCAGCGAGCGCGGGTCGTCGGAGTCGCGGCCCATGAGCGTCGGCATGTCGAAGGCCACGCTCAGCCCGCCGCCGCCCGCGCCCAGGATCATCTTGTAGCGCTCGTTGGTCTGCCGGGCGTTGCCGAACCCGGCGAACTGCCGGATGGTCCACGCCTTGCCCCGGTAACCGGTGGGGTGCAGGCCCCGGGTGAAGGGGAACTCCCCGGGCCAGCCGATCCGTTCGAAGCGCGGATCGTCACCGGCGGGCCCGTAGACCGGCGCCACGTCAAGGCCGGAGAGCGTCCGGAACTCGGAATCACGCTTGGCGGCCCTGTCGAAACGCGCCTGCCAGCGCGCCCTCCCCGCCTCGATCTCCTCGGCGTCCATAGCCATCTCCCTTGTACGGCTCAGCTGCACGCGAAGCGTGCGGCCCTGGAAATATACTAGGACGTCCTACTAATTTTTGGCCAGGATATCCGGGACGCACCCTGTGGGGTGATCAGTCCTCGAAGTCCCCCGCCGCCACCCGGAGGGTCCTGAGCAGGCCGAACATCTGCTCCAGCTCCGCCTCGCCGTACATGGTCATGGCGAATCCGGCACCCATGAGATCGTCGGTGGCCTCGGCCACGGTCCTCCGGCCCTGGTCGGTGATCTCCGCCAGCACCCCCCGGCCGTCGCGGGGGTTGCGCCGGCGGCGGACCAGCCCGGCGCGCTCCAGCCGGTCCACGGTGTTCGTCACACTCGTGGGGTGCACCATCAGGCGCTCGCCGATCCTGGACAGCGGCAACGCCCCCGTCCTGCTGAAGACGAGCAGGACCAGGGCCTCGTATCGAGCGAAGGTCAAGTCATACGGTTTAAGTAGCGTGTCCAGTTGCGAGAGCAGGATCTGGTGCGCTCTCATGATCGACGTGACGGCGGCCATGGCCGAGGACTGCCCGAAGTGAACGCTCCACGTCTCCGCGGCGCGCTCGATGGGGTCAAACGGCAAATTCAGCTGACCTGTAGCCACAGGGCTACGGTAGCGCGGCCTCGTCCCGGTTCGCCGGTATACCTAGAGTCACCGAATTGACGGCTTCACCAAGAAGCCGGGCGCCAAACGTCACGCTCGGTTATGGTTCCCACATCGAATGGTGAGGGCGTGGCCAAGTGGTCGCGTGCGCTCAGTCCGGGCTGCGGGGGATGCGGACCGGACCGGTTGCCGAGGGGACCGGCTACCGCACATTCACAGCACGGGGGGTGCTTGATGAACGACAACTCGACGGCGTTCGGACGCCACAGGAACACGGGCTCGACCGACGCGGCGTGGACTCGTGCCACGCGCACCGGTGCGTGAGCACAGAGGCGTTTCACGCGAGGAACTCCAGCAGAGCGCGTTGGTGGCGGTTGCCGTCCTGCTCGTGCTCGGTGTGGTCGCGGCGTGGAGCGTCCTCATTCCCGGCGTAAGCGCGTGGGAGAACATCGTCGTCGCGGTGATCGGCTCGCTGCGGCTCACCGGGCCGGTGGCCGCCGCGTTCGCCGCCTGGGTGGCGGTGCGCAGGCGGCGCGGGATCGGCGGACGGTCGCTGACCGCGTGGCAGGCGGTGCGCGCGCCCCTGGCCATCCTGGTGATGGTCGTGGGCTCCTTCACCGCGACGGTGGTGGTCCTGGTGATCAGGACCATACTCACCGAACAGGTGGGACGGCTGCTGCCCAGCGGCCTGGTGATGGGGGTGGCCGGTCTGGCGCTGTACGTCACCATCGGCTGGGTGACCGGCTGGCTGCTGCCGTGGACGATCACCCCGGTGCTGGCCGGGCTCGGCTGCTACGGGCTGTTCACCTGGCTGGCCCAGGGAGCGACCTGGGCCGACCGGCTCGCCCCCGCCACGCGGGAGCCGTACGACGTGTTCCAGGGGCTGAGCTCGGCCGCCTTCACCGACCAGACGCTCTGGCTGCTGGGCGTCAGCGCCACGCTGCTGCTCGGCTGGGCCGCGCTCGTGACGCGCCAGGCGCTCGTGCTGGCCGGGGCGCTGCTGGCGGTACTGGCCGCCGGGACCGGGATGGCCCGGCTGCTCACCGAGCCGCGGAACATCTCGGCCCAGCGGGTCGTCTACAGCTGCCAGGAGTGGCCGATCACGGTCTGTGTGCATCCGGGGATGCGCACCGGGCTGCCCGAGCTGGGCTCCGCGTTCGTCAAGATCGCATCCCGGCTGGCCGGGACGCCCGGCGAGTTCTCCCGGCTGGAACAGCACCCCCGCAGCGACGACCTCACCCTCCCGTCGGGCGCGATCCCGATCCACGTGGACGACCTGTCCAGGGGGTTCGCCGACGAGGCGGCCGACGAGTTCGTCGAGGGCCTGGCCCAGGAGTGCGACGGCACCCCGGCCGGCGGCTACCGTGACATCGTGTCCGCGTGGCTGCGCGGCAAGCCGCTGCCCGGAGGGCCGCTCCCCGAGCACCAGTACGCCGCCGCGTGGTTCTCCGGCCTCACCGAGACCCAGCGGCGCGAGTGGCTCCGGGCGCACTACGCCGACTTCGTGGACTGCCGGCTACAGAGCGATTACTTCGGCGGGCAGGCGGTTCACACCGGGCAGACAGGTCAGGAGGCTGCGGATCAGGCGTGGCAGGCGGGCCGGCCGGACCAGGAAGGGCTCACCGGCCAGGGTCCCGGGGGCGGTCCGGCGTGGCCGGGCCCGGGGACGGCACCGGCCCGTCCGCGGGTGGCACCCTCCTATCCGCAGGTGGCGCCACCATCCCCGCGGACCTACCCGCAGGCGGTCCCGTCCCTTCCGGTGCCCGGCACCGTCCCCTCCGCGGCCTCGGACGCGCCCTCCGTCAGAAAACGGATGCCCGGCGGAGAGCGGGGCGGAGAGCGGGGCGGAAAACGGCACGGGAAGGCATCTCGGCGAGGCTGACAAGATCGGCATACTCTCGACGTGAGAACGCGGCCCCCGAGGGAAGGAGACCGCTGTGAAAGCCCCTCTGGAAGCGCCGCCCGAGGCGGCGCCGGCGCCTCGCCGTCGAGGCCGGCGCCTGCTCGCCGGGCTCCTCGTCGTCCTGATCCTCCTCGTGGTGGGCGCCCGCCTGGCCTGGTCGTGGCTGGACCCGTTCGGCGAGACCGCGATCGACCGCAGCGGGCCCGTGCTGCTGGAGTCCATCCACAACCTCAGCCGTTTCGAGGCGGCCACCGGCAACTTCCAGGTCATCGTGGACCTGGAGAAGGACGCCGCCTTCCTGCCGGACGCCGTCAAGGGCAGCCGGACCCTCTTCGTCGGCGCGGGCGGGGTGGACGCCTACGTCGACTTCGGCGGCCTCGCCGCGGGTGCGCTGACCGTCTCGCCCGACCGCGAGGAGGTCACGGTACGGCTGCCCCGCGCCCGGCTGGAGAAGCCCAACCTCAACAACGGGCGCTCCTACGTCTACGCCCAGCAGCGCGGTCTCCTCGACCGGGTCGAGGACTTCCTCTCCTCATCCCCCGGCGACCAGCGGGAGCTCTACGTGCTGGCGGAGAAGAAGATCGCCGAAGCGGCGCAGGCGAGCGACCTGCTCAACCGGGCCGACCAGAACACCAAGGCCATGCTCCAGGGCATGTTGAGCGGCCTCGGCTTCGACAAGGTGACCGTCACGTTCGCCGACCAGCCCTGAGCCGGACGGTCACCGGGTGGCCGCCAGCAGCTCGTCGGCGGCCCGGTAGGGGTCGAAACCGCCCTCCAGCACGCGGTCGGCCAGGGCGTCGAGCCGCCGGTCGCCGTGCAGGTGGGCGAAGCGGGAGCGGAGAGCGGTCAGCGCGATCGCCTCGATCTCGTCCCGCGCCCTGGCGTGGCGGCGGCGGCCGAGCTCACCGGACCCCTCCAGGTAGGCCAGGTGGGCGTCGAGGGCGTCGACCACGTCTTCGGCCCCCTCACCCCGGTAGGCGACGGTTGGCACGATCGGCGGCTTCCACTCCCGCCGAACCAGGGCGATCATGTTGCGGAGCTCGCGGACCGCGGCCTGGGCGCCGTCGCGATCGGCCTTGTTGACCACGAACACGTCCGCGATCTCCAGGATGCCCGCCTTGGCCGCCTGGACGCCGTCGCCCATGCCCGGGGCGAGCAGCACGACGGTGGTGTCCGCCAGCGAGGCGATGTCCACCTCGGCCTGGCCGACCCCGACGGTCTCGACCAGGATGACCTCGCACCCGGCGGCCTCCAGGACACGCACCGCCTGGGGGGTCGCCCAGGACAGGCCCCCCAGGTGGCCGCGGCTGGCCATCGACCGGATGAACACCTCCGGATCGGTGGCGTGGTCCTGCATCCGCACCCGGTCGCCGAGCAGCGCCCCGCCGGTGAACGGCGAGGACGGGTCCACGGCGAGCACGCCGACCTTCAGCCCCCGCTTGCGGAACGCCTGGACAAGCATGCCGGTGGAGGTGGACTTGCCCACGCCCGGGGAACCGGTGAGCCCGATGATCCGGGCCTGCCCCGGGCGGCCGGCGCAGAGCTCGGCCATGATCCGCCTGAGCAGGGGCGAGCCGTTCTCCACCAGGGAGATCAACCTGGCCACCGCACGGGGCTGTCCGGCCCGCGCCCGCGCGACCAGGTCGGCGACCTCCCCACCGGCGGACCGCCCCTCCCGCGCGCCCTGGCCGGCGCCGTCCACGGTCACACCGCTGGAACGCGGATGATCAGGGCGTCGCCCTGACCGCCGCCACCGCACAGGCCGGCGGCGCCGAGCCCGCCGCCCCGGCGCCTGAGCTCGTGGGCGAGGGCCAGCACGATGCGGGCGCCGGAGGCGCCGATCGGGTGACCGACGGCGATGCCGCCGCCGTTGACGTTGACCTTGTCGAGCGGGACGCCGAGTTCCTTGGCCGACTGGAGGACAACCTGGGCGAAGGCCTCGTTGATCTCCAGAAGGTCGAGGTCGCCGACCGAGAGCCTCTGCTTGCCGAGGGCCTGCTTGACGGCGTTGGCGGGCTGGGACTGGAGCGAGTTGTCCGGCCCCGCCACGTTGCCATGCGCGCCGATCTCCGCCAGCCATTCGACGCCCAGCTCCTCGGCCCTGGCCCTGGACATCACGACCACCGCGCAGGCGCCGTCGGAGATCTGCGAGGCGGACCCCGCGGTGATCGTGCCGTCCTTGCTGAACGCGGGCCGCAGCCGCGCCAGGGTCTCCACCGTGGTGTCGGGCCGCACTCCCTCGTCGGCCGCGAAGATCACCGGATCCCCCTTGCGCTGCGGGATCGGCACCGGAACGATCTCGTCGTCGAACAGGCCGTTCTTGGTCGCGGCGGCGGCGAGCTCGTGGGAGCGGGCGGAGAAGGCGTCCTGTTCGGCGCGGGTCAGGCCGAGGCGCGCGTTGTGGCGCTCGGTGGACTCGCCCATGGAGACCTGGTCGTAGGCGTCGGTGAGACCGTCCAGGGCCATCGAGTCCACGATGCCGGCGTCGCCGTACTTCACTCCCCTGCGCAGGCCGGGCAGCAGGTGCGGGGCGTTCGACATGGACTCCATGCCGCCCGCGACCACGACGTCGAACTCGCCGGCCCGGATGAGCTGGTCGGCCAGGGCGATGGCGTCCAGCCCGGACAGGCAGACCTTGTTGATGGTCAGTGACGGCACGGTCATCGGGATGCCGGCCTTGACGGCCGCCTGCCGGGAGGGGATCTGACCCGATCCGGCCTGAAGCACCTGCCCCATGATCACATACTGCACCGCCTCGGGAGCGACGCCTGAGCGCTCCAGCGCGGCCTTGATGGCGATACCGCCGAGCTCGGTGGCCGACAGGCCGGACAGCGAACCGAGCAGCCGCCCTATGGGGGTGCGAGCCCCTGCGACGATGACGGAACCAGACATAACAGGGGCCTCCCTGACGCGGCGTGGGACGACTTTGCCACCATACCCATGAGTGCCCGACGGATCGCCATGGAGGACGGCCATATGTTCATGCGGATCGATCATGTGGGAATCGCATGCCACAACCTGGAGGAGAGGATCGCGCTCTTCGCACAGGTCTTCGAGCTCACGGTGGTGGCGCGTGAGGTGAACGAGGAGCAGGGCGTCAAGGAGGCCATGCTCCACATAGCGGACGGAAACGGCGGAGGGTCCTACATCCAGCTCCTCGAACCGCTCGGCCCCGACACGCCGGTCGGCAAATTCCTGGCCAAGCGCGGGGAGGGCGTGCATCATGTGGCATTCGGTGTTCCGGATGTGGCGGAGGCGATGCGGGAGATCGGCGGCAAGGGGATCAGGTTGCTCGACGAGGCGCCGCGGCACGGCACGATGGGGTCCTCCATCGCATTCCTGCACCCCAAGGACGTGGGGGGAATGCTGACCGAGTTGGTACAGGCCCCGGATCGCTAAAGAGGTCCCATGTCAAACATAAGAAACGTTCATACGTAACAAGTCACGCAGAAAGCCGGAGGGGACCGACAACGCGGCAACACCAGAGTACGCTGGCCTACCACCGGACGTGGATCCCGCCACGGCTCCCGCCTCGGATGTCCGAAATCCCCCGTCCGGCCCGTGTAGCCGTCTCGACAACCCAGGATCGAGCCTCCATGCAGTCCGACATCGACGCCCAGCTCAACAATTTCTTTGAAGACGCTCCCGCTCGGGAATTCGACGTGGTGCTCCGTGGCTATGACCGGCACCAGGTCCACGACCATCTCAAGCAGATCGACAACGAACTGCGCCAGGCCCGGGAGCAGCTCCAAAGCTTGCAGCGGGATCTGTCCGACTCCCAGCGTCAGCTGCAGGAGCAGGAGCGTCCGACCTATTCCGGCCTAGGGGCCCGGATCGAGCAACTACTCCGTCTCGCCGAGGAACAGGCCACCGAACTGGTCCAGGCCGCCAGGGCCGAGGCGAACGAGATCAAGGCCGCCTCCAAGGTCGAGGCGGCGGACCTGCGTGCCGCCGCCGAGAACGAGGCGGCCGAGAAGCGCGCCCTCGCCACCCGCGAGGCCGACGACATGCGCACCACCGCGGAGCGTGACGCCGAGGAGATCCGCTCGACCGCCCGCCGCGAGTCGGACGAGCTGACCGCCACCACCGAGCGCGAGGTCGCCAAGCTGCGGGCCACCGCCGACCACGAGGTGGCCGAGAAGCGCGCCGACGCCGAGCGCGAGATCGCCAAGCTGCGCACCACCACCGAGCGCGAGGTCGCCCAGCTGCGCGCCTCGACCAAGCGCGAGCGCGACGAGATCCTCACCACCGCCAAGCGCCAGGCCGACGAGATGCGCGCCCAGGCACAGCGGGTTCTGGAGGAGTCCGAGGCCAAGCGCGCCCAGGACGAGGCCGAGTTCGAGATCCAGCTCGCCTCTCGCCGCGAGGAGGCCGAGCGCCAGGAGGCCGAGCGCCACGCCACCGCGCAGGCCAACACGCAGAAGCTGGTCTCCGAGGCCGAGCAGCGTGCGGCCACCGCCGAGCAGCGCGCCACCAAGGCCACCCAGCAGGCCGAGCAGACCCGCCGCGAGGCCGACACCCACGCCAAGCAGCTGCTCGCCAACGCGCGCAAGAACGCCGACCAGCTGGTGGCCGACGCGAAGTCGAGCGCCGAGTCGATCGTCTCCGAGGCCAAGTCCGAGGCCGAGCGGAGTCGCTCGGTCGCCCAGCGCCAGGTCGACGAGCTGACCCGCCAGCGTGACAGCATCACCAGCCACCTCGCGCAGCTGCGCCAGCTGCTCGGCGGTGCGCCGCTCCCGGCCCCGGACCCCGAGCCGGCGATCACCGCCGCTCCGCCCAAGCCGGCCATCCCCGCCTCCAACGGCATTGAGAAGCCGGTCCCGGCCGGAGCGGCCAAGGCGCCGTCCAAGGACGACGACGCCGAATGGTGGCAGGAGTAACACCTCTTTTTCGAGGCTTTCCGAGGCGTTGTCGACGGCTACGGGAGAGCCTGGCGACCTTGACGGGGTCGCCGGGCTCTTCTTTCCGTCTCCCCGCCGTGCCACGCGGCTCTGCGCACCCCCCACCGCCAGGAGCAAGTCGTGCCCGAAACACCCCAGGCAGCCGTCGTCACCGGCACGCCCGCCCCGGAACCTCACCTCAGACCGGAGAGCCCCGGCGAGACCGTCGCGCCGTACGGCAAGCCGGGCAAGCCACTGGCCAGGAACCCGTTCCTGATCGGCCTGACCGCCGGGATGGGGCTGCTGACCGCCTGGACGCTGGCTCAGGCCCTGGTCACCTCGCGCAGCGTGATCGTGCTGGTCGTGGTGGCCATGTTCCTCGCCGTGGGGCTCAACCCGGCCGTCGAGGCGTTGCAGCGGCGCCGGATGCCCCGCCGCGGGGCGATCTCGATCGTCTTCGGCGCGGTGATTCTTTTCTTCGTGCTCTTCGGGCTGGCGATCGTCCCGCCGGTGAGCCGCGAGATCGCGTCCTTCGTCGGCGCCGTCCCCGGCTACGTCCAGGAGCTGCTCACCAACCCGACCCTCAGGGAACTGGACAGCGACTACCAGATCCTCACCAGGGTCGGCGACTACATCACCAGCGGCGGCCTGGCCCAGACCGTCGCGGGAGGTCTGGTCGGCGCGGGGGCCGTGGTGTTCAACGCCTTCTTCTCCGGTGTCACGCTGCTGGTGCTGACGCTGTACTTTCTCGGCTCGCTGCCCTCGATCAAGGACTACCTCTTCAGGCTCGTGCCGAACAGCCGGCGGGAACGCTCCAGAGCGCTCGGCGACGAGATTCTCGACGGCATCGGCGGCTACGTGGCCGGGAACCTGCTGATCTCGGTGATCGCGGGTGTGATCACCTGGGTGTTCCTCGCCGTTCTGGACGTCCAGTACGCGCTGGCCCTCGCCCTGGTGGTGGCGGTCACCGACCTGATCCCGCTCGTCGGGGCGACGATCGGCGCGGTGCTGGTGAGCGTGGTGGCGCTACTGCAGTCGGGGACGCTCGGCATCGCCTGCGCGATCTTCTTCGTGATCTACCAGCAGGTCGAGAACTACCTGATCTACCCTCGCGTCATGAAGCGCTCGGTGGACGTGGCGCCGGCGGTCACCGTGATCGCCGCGCTCTTCGGCGGCGCGCTGCTGGGCATCGTGGGAGCGCTGCTGGCCATCCCGGTGGCCGCGGCGATCGCACTGCTCATCCGCGAGGTGGTGATCCCCCGGCAAGCTCGGCTGTGAAGCCGGCCACCGCGCGGTTGAACGCCTCGGGCCGCTCGATCGCGCTCAGGTGCCCCGCCTGCTCGATCACGGTCAGCCTGCCGTCCGGCACGGCCTCGGCCATCGCCTCGGCGTCGCCGGGCGGGGAGATCCGGTCCTCCTCCCCCACGATCACCAGCGCCGGCACCGTGAGCTCGCGCAGGGTGGCGAAGGAGTCGGGGCGGCCCGCCATGGCCCGCTGAGCCCAGGCCACCGCCTGCGGCGGGGCCGACTGGATCAGCCCGCGCACCCGGCCGACCACCATCGCCCTGTCCCGCATGCTGGTCGCCCCGATCATCGTCGGGAGCATCTCGCCCACCAGTGCCCGGAGACCGCCGTCGAGCGCGGCCGTGGCGACGCGCTCGCGATCCGCCCTGGCCTGCTCGGCGTCGGCGTCGGCCTTGGTGTCGGCGAGGATCACCCCCAGCAGGCGGTCGGGATGACGGCGGCAGAGGGCCATCGTCACGTATCCGCCCATCGACTGGCCGCCGACGACGGCCCGGTCGATCTCCTGGCGGTCGAGGAGCCGTACGACGTCGTCGGCCATCACGTCGAGCGAGGGCTCCTCGTCGCCGAGCGGCGAGCCGCCGAAGCCACGCAGATCGGGGGTGATGACCTTGCAGACCGCGGCCAGCCCCTCGCGCTGGGCCAGCCACATGGCCGATGACAGGGGGAAGGCATGAAGGAGAACGACCGGAAGTCCTTCACCCGCCGATCGTGTGTACAGGTGCACGCGGCCCACGGTAGCGCCGGCCCCGCGATCCGGCCCTCTTCGATGCGCAAAGGGTTGGACGCCGCGGAAACGGGCCTCAGGAGTCGAGGACCCCGGTGGGGAGGGGGTAGGCTTCCGGGTTCACCAACCGGACGATCTCGTTGAGGACGATCCGCACGTACGGCTCGCCGACCCACAGGTGCTTGGCGCCCTCCACCCCCATGACCTCGGCCTGGGGCACCCGGGCGAAACGCGCACGGGCCTCCTGCGGCCGAAGGTAGTCGTCGAACTCGGGGACCAACGCGACCAGCGGCCGGCCGAACGCCGCCCACGCGTCGAGGTCGGCGTCGCCCGCCCGGTGCAGCGGCGGGGAGAGCAGGACGGCGCCCGTGACGAGCGGGTCGCGCCCCCACTTGAGCACCAGCTCGGTGCCGAAGGACCAGCCGAGCAGCCAGGCCCGGGGCAGATCGTGGAAGTCGGCGTACTCCAGTGCGGCGGCCACGTCGAGGCGCTCGTCGTCACCGCCGCCGAAGTCGCCCTCGGAGGTGCCCCGCGCCGAGGAGGTGCCGCGCGTGTTGAACCGCAGCACGGCCAGGTCGGCCAGCGCGGGCAGCCGGTTGGCGGCCTTGCGGTAGAGGTGGCTGTCCATCATGCCGCCGTGCGTGGGCAGCGGGTGCAGGCAGACCAGCGTGGCCACCGGGGGCCGATCCGCCGGAAGGGCCAGCTCGCCGACGAGCGTCAGCCCGTCACCGGTGTGCAGCTCGATCGGCTCCCTGCGCGCGGGCAGCACCGTAGAGGCCCTGATCTCCATGTGTCTCCTCAATATGCACGGCCCGGAGGCGCACGATGCGCTCCCCGGGGGCCTGGCTCAGTATCTGGTCCGGCCCGGGCCGCGCCTGACCCGGTTGCGCCAGCACGCGGTGTGCCAGTGCCTGCGCTCGTTCTCCCCGCCCGACCAGGCCGGCCAGCTCACCAGGTGCGGCACGCCCCTGATCTCCTGGTCGCAGCCGGGGCACCGGTAGACCCTGTCCACGGCGGCGCCGGTGACCCCGCGCACGTGCCAGTCACCGTCCGGCCACTCCTCCACCTGGTCGACGCCGGGCACGGACCGGCCGACGGGGCGGGAGGAGCCCCGGCCGCCGCCCCGGTCGAAGGGCTCCATCCGGCGTGCTCTGCGGGGGCTCATGGCAGGTCGCGGATGCTCCGCACCCCGGCCGCGACAAGCTGGTCGAGCAGGGGGGCGGGGGCGAGGGACGGGTCGCGATACTCGGCGTAGAGGGCGCGCAGCCCGTCGCGGACGGTCTCCAGGCCCAGCTCGTCGAGCGTCTCGAACGGCCCCGCCGGATAACCGCAGCCGAGCCTCATCGCCGCGTCGATGTCGTCCATCCCGGCGTAGCCGGAGTCGTACATCCGCACGGCGTCGTTCAGATACGGGTAGAGGAGCGCGTCCACCACGAACTCGGCCCGGTCCCTGCAGAGCACCGGGGTACGGCCGATGATCCGGACCAGCCCTTCCACCGCGCGGGTGGCGTCGGGCGAGGTGAGCACGGTGGAGGCGACCTCGGCGACCTTCTCCCCGACCAGGTGCAGGCCGACCAGGCGACCAGGGTGCGGAAGCTGCGCGGCCAGCTCGATCACCGGGGTGTGCGACAGCGCGACGACCACGTCGGCGTCGTCGGCGAGCTCCGCCTTGAACCCGGCCGCGGAGAGCCTGGTGGCGAACTCCTCGGCGCCCTCCCCCAGCACCGCCACCGAGCTCACCGACGGCTTGCCCACCGCGTGCGAGGGCCCCGGCTCCTCGCCGTCGTAGAAGCCGCAGCCCACCTTGCGGCCGAGGAGCCCCGCGGTGACCAGCTCGCGCAGGATCGGCGCGGGGGCGTGGCGGCGGTCACGGGTCTCCCGGAACAGCACACACATGATCTCGTAGGAGGTGTCCAGGCCGATCAGGTCCAGCAGGGCGAAGGGGCCCATCGGCAGCCCGACGCCCAGTCTCATCGCGGCGTCGATACCGTCCCGGGTGGCCAGGCCGTTCTCCAGCAGGACCGCGGCGTGGTTGAGGTAGGTCAGCAGCAGCCGGTTGACCACGAACCCCGCGCGGTCGCCGACGCTCACCGGCGTCTTGCCGAGCCTCCTGGCGAGTGCCGCCACCTCCTCGGCCAGGCCGTCCTCGGTGATCACCGTGTGGACCACCTCGACCAGCCTCATGACCGGGGCGGGGTTGAAGAAGTGCATGCCGACGACCTGGCCGGGGCGGGTGACGGTGGCCGCGATCTCGGTGACCGAGAGCGAGGAGGTGTTGGTCGCGAGCACCGCGGACGGCTTGCAGATCCGGTCCAGATCGGTGAAGAGCGCACGCTTGAAGTCCATGACCTCGGGGATCGCCTCGATCACCAGATCGGCGTCGGCGAGGTCCTCCAGCGAGGTGGTGAGGGTCACCCTGCCCAGGGTCTCCGCGCGTTCGGCCTCGCTCAGCCTGCCCTTCGCCAGGGCCCTGCCGGTGGACCCCTCCAGATGGCCGCGGCCACGCTCCAGCGCGGCGGGGTCGGCCTCCACGCCGATCACCGTAAGCCCCGCGCGGGCGAACACCTCGGCGATCCCGGCGCCCATCGTGCCGAGCCCGACAACCCCCACCGTTTCAAAGCTGCGCGTCATGCCGCCCAGTCTCCCAGAGGGGCCCGTCCCACCCCAAAACCGCGGTGGGCGACCGGCGGGCGGGGCAGGTCACAGGAGGTGGGCGCGGCGGCGTACGGCCCAGGCCCGATACGCGGCCCCCGCCATAAGGCCCCGCCGTGCGGTCCCCGCCCGATTCCGGGCCGGGGACCGGAGAGCTGGGACTAGTCTTGTGCCATGCGGCTGGTCATCGCGCGATGCAGCGTGGATTACGTGGGAAAGCTCACCGCTCATCTTCCGATGGCGCCCCGGCTCATCCTCATCAAGGCGGACAGTTCGGTCTCGATACATGCCGACGACCGGGCTTTCAAACCGTTGAACTGGATGAACCCGCCCTGCAGGCTCCGCGAGGAGGAGGGCACCTGGACGGTCACCCACGGCAAGACCGGTGAGAAGCTCGTCCTCACCATGGAGGAGATCGTCCACGACTCCAGTCATGAGCTGGGCGTGGATCCCGGCCTCATCAAGGACGGCGTCGAGGCCCACCTGCAGGAGCTGCTGGCCGAGCACATCACCACGCTGGGCGCGGGCTGGACGCTGGTCCGCCGCGAGTACATGACGGCGATCGGCCCGGTGGACATCCTCTGCCGCGACCACACCGGCGCGACCGTGGCCGTGGAGCTCAAACGCCGCGCGGGCATCGACGCCGTGGAGCAGCTGACCCGCTATCTGGAGCTGATGAACCGCGATTCACTGCTCGCCCCGGTCAGCGGCATCCTGGCCGCACAGGCCATCGCGCCGCAGGCCAGGACGCTGGCCGAGGATCGCGGCATCCGCTGCGTGACCCTGGACTACGACGAACTGCGCGGCATCGAGCGCAACGACACCCTGTTCTGACGTTCTGACGCCGTTTCGGCGTCGTCGCCCCTCCGGGAGAACGCCCCTGCCGGAAAACGCCGGACGTCCTCCGGGCGGTCCACCGCCATACGCACCGTGACATGCGGAACCGATGGTCGAGCACCGTCCCCCACCGGCCCGGAGACCGGCCCGAGGCGGGTGCGTCTCGTCGAGCTGTCCGGCACGGCGATGACCGCTCTGTCGAACGGGGACCTGCCGGGAGCCGTCGCCGAGACGGGGCAGGATATCCGGGGGTCCACCGACAAAGCAGGACATCCGGAGTGGACGGGCCGATTTCGAAATCCGGTGGAGAAATTCATCCGCCCACCCGTGGCGGCACCCTCGGTTCGGCTCCACACGGCGAGAACGCTCGGGCCGCCACCCTCGCGGATTTTCAAACGGCGTTGATCCGCCGGGGGATCGTCCGGCACGGTGATCCGGACACGGCGCGTATACCCGTTGTACACCCGCCATCCGGATCGACGCGCTCGCGGCGTTCCCTGACCGGATCCGCGCCGTTAACACGACGATCTGACGAGAATATTCTTCTATTACACGAGAATGTTCTTCTATTAACCAAGAAGGCGCGTCGGCGAATCAGGGAGTCGCCGCACATCCGGCCGCACATCCGAGGGCCGGCCGGCGGGCCCGGCGGGGCGGAGGCCGCCCCGGGGCGCATCGGGCCGGAGGATCCACGAGGTCAGCGGCGCCGAGCAGGGCGCCCTCGGCGGGATCACGACCTCCGGCCGCATCACGCCACCACCCCCGGGCCGTAGAGCCCTCTTCCGGCGGGCGGGATCCGCCGTCCGGCGACGGCGATCCACCGCGCGAATCGTTTTCACCGGCATGCCACACCCGCGAGGAACTTGACTGACTGGTCAGGCTACCAACCTTCTTGCACGGATGACGCAGGCAATAGCATACTTACCCTTCCGCAAAAAGGATCTTGCACCCATAATGGTGGATTCTGGGGGCCAGAATCATGAGGTGGAAGTGATAAAGCGTGAATTTGTCAACCCCACACCGAAGTGGGGTGCTTGACATGAATGGCCGATCATACCGAGGAATGTCAGCGGAGGAACGGTTGGCGGAACGCAGGGAGCGTCTGATCTCCGCGGCGTACATGCTCTACTCGGATCCCGGTTTCCCGGAGACCACGATCGAGAAGCTCTGTACCGCGGCCCGCATCTCCAATCGCGCGTTCTACGAGTGCTTCTCCGGGCGCAACGAGCTGATGCAGGCACTGCACGAAAGGTGCGTGCAGGAGACGCTGACAGCGGTGGCCAAGTCCATAGCGCAGGCCCCCGACACCCCGCTGGGCAGGGCCGAGGCGGGCATAGCCGGTTACATCACCTATGTCACCGAGGACAGGCGCCGGGCCCGGATCATGCACCTGGAGGTACGGCGGGCGGGAGATTGCCTCACCCTGTCACGGCAGCAGGCGGTACAGGCCTTCACCCAGATCATCGAGACCAACGTCTTCGATCTGCCAAGGGTGGCCGAGGCCGACCGGCGGCTGCTCGCGCTGGGCATGATCGGCGCGATCCAGGAACTGCTCATCGAGTGGGTGCTGGCCGACGATCCGCCCCCGGTCGACAGCCTGATCAGCACCGCCACCCACATCTTCTACCGCTCGTTCACCACGTGACCGTCTCCGCGCCGCTCCGCCGCCCGCCGGCGGGCGGAGGTGGCGGCCCGGGGCGGGGAGGGTCGCGACCGCACTCAGACCGCCGCGGCCTCGGGCGGGCCCCACGGTCAGGCCACCGCGGCCATGGGAAGCTCGACGATGAGCACCCGGTTGAGCCGGGTCACCGCCAGCACCCGCATGACCCGGGGCGGCACCGCCCGCAGGATGAGACGGCGTCCCGCGTTCAGCGCTCGGCGATGCGTGCCCACCAGCACCCCCAGGCCGGTGGCGTCGATCATCTCCAGGCCGGAGAGGTCAACGATCAGATCACCCCTGCCGGAGTCGACCGCGCCGTGCAGCCTCGGGCGCACCCCGGCGACGGTGCCGACGTCGAGACGGCTGCCGATGACGACCACCTGGGCTCCAGGTCTACCGATGACGCGCATTCCTCCCCCTCCCGTCGGACCTCGGCACGGACGCGACCGGACAATGGCCACGGTGCGTCACCATGGCCGCCGATCACAGACCGCGATCACAGGCTGCCGCGGCGGGCGGGAAGCCGAGGTCTCCAGGGGCCTCCTGGACTCACGCCTCCCGCCACCGCGGGATCACCATGGGATTCCCTTGCCCTGCCCTGAGGAAAAAATGCCGTTCACAGCCAACCTTTTTCCTGGGCCAACCGGATCGCGGTGATCCGGTTGGCCGCCCCCAGCTTGGTGATGGCGCCGGACAGGTAGTTGCGCACGGTGCCCTCGGTGAGGTGCAACGCCGCCGCGATCTCACCGACCGACGCGCCTCGCGAGGCCAGGGAGAGGGAGTCGCGCTCACGCTCGGTGAGCGGGCTCTCCCCCGCCATCATCGCCGAGGCCGCCATCTCCGGATCGAGGTGGCGACCGCCGGAGTGGACCCTGCGGACCGCCGCCGCCAGCTCGTCGGAGGACGCGTCCTTCGGGATGAAGCCGCGCACCCCCGCCGCGAGGGCGCGCCGCAGATAACCGGGGCGCCCGAAACTGGTCAGCATCAGCAGCGCGGGATCCGGCGGCGGGCCGGAGGGCACCGCGGGAGACATCCCGCAGACCGGCCCGGAGGCCGCCGCGGAGGGCGTGCCGGCGGGTGCCCGGGACGGCATCGCCGACAGTGTCCCGGACAGCGTCTCCGCCACGCTCAGCCCGTCCAGCCCCGGCATCTCGATGTCCAGCACGACCACGTCGGGGCGGTGGTCCCATACGGCCGCCGCCACCAGGTCCCCCCTGGCCACCTGGGCCACCACCTCGATGTCCGGCTCCAGGCCCAGCAGCGTGGCGATCGCCCCCCGGACCAGATGCTCGTCGTCGGCCAGCAGCACCCGGATCATCGCACTCCCTCCAGCGGGATCGTCGCCCGCAACCTGAACCGCCCGGCACCGCCCGCACCGGCGGTGACGACGCCTCCCATGGCCGACAGCCGCTCGGAGAGCCCGGCCAGTCCGGTGCCACCGTGGCCGCCCGCGCCCGCCACGCCGTCGTTGGTCATCTCCAGCACGGCCGCGCCGTGCCGGATCGCGATCGCGATCCGGCACCGGGTCGCCGAGCTGTGCCTGAGCACGTTGGTGGTGCCCTCGCGGACCACCCAGGCCAGCAGGGTGGCCGTCTCCTCGGGGATCCGCTCCCGAGGCGTCTCCAGCGCGCAGTGGACGCCCCCCGCCTCCAGCACCGCGGCCATGCTGCGCAGCTCCGCGCCGAGGTCGACCGCGCGGTAGCCGCGCACCGCCGTGCGGATCTCCTTCAGCGCCTCCCTCGCCAGCCCGCGCACCTCGTCCATCTCGGCGACGGCCCGCCCGGCGTCGACCCCCGCCAGCTTGACGGCCACCTCGCTCTTGACCGCGATCGCGGAGAGGCTGTGCCCGACCAGGTCGTGCAGGTCGCGGGAGAACCGCAGCCGCTCCTCGGTGACGGCCAGCTGGGCCCGGGCCTCCTTGCCGTCCTCGGCGGCCCTGACCACCTGCCAGAACCAGAGCTGGAACCGGTTCGCCCACGGCAGGAACGCGGCCGTCAGCAGATAGCCGACGATCGCGGGACCGGGGTCCTCCCCCGGGTGGACGGGGAACGGCCCTCCGGCGCCGGCCGGCACCAGAAGCAGGCCCGTGGCCGCGGCACCGGCGCAGGCGGCGATCGAGGGGTAGCGGCCCACCAGCAGCACCACGCCCGACGCCCAGGCCGGGGCCAGGAGTCCCCAGGACCAGAGTTGGCCGTCCTGGCTCAGCAGCAGGACCACCGTGAGCGCGCCCGAGGCGACGATCTCGCGGTTCGCCCCGGTCCCGGCCACGGCCGCCCTGACCATCCTCAGGTACAGGACGCCGAAAACCGCCAGGCCCAGCACGCCGAGGACCAGCGGGACGACCGACGGCCGTCCCGCTGGTCCCAGGGTCCCCGACAGGGGGCCGAACCAGGCCAGGAGCAGTCCCAAGCTCAGGGAGCAGACGGTCGAGCGGCGCAGCCGCTCGACGTTCGACCGTTTTCCGCGCCGGGGAAACATGGATGTCAGCATTTCGCCATCGACGTTATCCGCGCCGGGGCTCCCACCGGAACAGCCATCTGGCCAGTAGGGCCGCCACCGCGATCCAGGCCAGCAGGATTCCGATCGAGGGCAGCGCCGCCGTCCACTGCCCCACCCCGGTCAGCGCCTCGCCGCCACCGCCGGAGAAATGGTCACCGCCCAGGAAGGCGGTACGCATGATCGTCACGACCGGGGTCACCGGGAGCAGGCCGGAGACCACGCCCAGCGGGCCGGGCAGCGTGTCGGCCGGGAAGGCCACCGGCGCGCCGATCATCATGATCAGGATCACCGGGAGCACCGTGATCTGGGCCAGCTCGGCGTTGGGCGTGATCCCGGAGAAGGCCGCGGCGAGAAGGGCGAACAGCGCGACGCCCAGGACGGCGGCGACCATCAGCAGCGGCACGTTGGCCGGCGATACCCCCTCGGAGCCGCGGATCCAGACCACCAGCAGCGCCACCTTGCCCAGGAAGAGCGCGAGCGCGCCGAGCGCGCTGCCGCCGAGAACCGCCGCCGCCGACGGCTGTCCCCCGCGCAGCCGCTTGAGCACCAGTTCCTCACGCCGGGCGGTGAAGGAGTTGACCAGGTGGATGAAGACCGCGAACCCCAGCATCAGGCCGGGCACCCCGGTCAGCGCGAAAAGCCGCGCGGGCACGCCCTCGATGCTCGTGTCCCCCTGGGTCTGGGTGAACAGCCAGGCCATCAGCAGGGGCAGCAGCAGCACGTTGAACAGCACCGTGGTGTTCCTCGCCACCAGGGTCAGATCGAGCCTCGCCAGCCGTACGGCGTGCAGCGCATCGGTCCTCATGGTCACTCACCGCTCCCCGGCCGCCGCGCGGCCACCCGTCCCCGGCGGATCGCTCCGCGCCCCGTCCTCGATCCGTGCCCGCTCATCGCGCCTCCCCGACCACACGCATGAAGACGTCCTCCAGAGTCCCCCGGCGTACGGCCAGCCGCTCCAGAGTCTCGCCGTACTCGTCCGCCCAGGCCAGCAGCGGCCGGAGCGCGGCGTGCGCGCGGGCCTCGGCCCGTTCCCCCGTGAGGGTGTAGGCGACCTCGGTGCCGCCGTCGGCGTAGGTCAGCACCGGGGCGGCACCGTCCAGGAGGGGAAGGTCGCCGAAGGACCTGGCCGTGCCGTGCAGCCGGAAGGAGACGAGGTCGCCCGAGCCGGCCACCACCTCCTCGACCGTGCCGAAGATGTGGATCCGGCCCTCGTGCATGATGGCCAGCCGGCCGGCGAGGCGCTCGGCCTCCTCCAGGTAGTGCGTGGTGAGCAGCACGGTGGTGCCGCCGGCCCGCAGCTCCTCGATCACCCTCCAGGTGGCCTGGCGGGCCTCGGGGTCCATCCCGGTGGTCGGCTCGTCCAGGAAGAGCATCTCGGGCGCCGACAGCACCGCGAGGGCGAGATCGAGCCTGCGTCTCTGGCCCCCGGAGAGCTGCCGGACCCTGGTCCTGGCCTTGTTCTCCAGGCCGACCAGTTCCAGCGCCCCCATGGTCCTGTGATCCACGCCCCTTACCCGTCCGGTGAGGGTGAGCCTCCCGGGCGATTCGGCGCCGGACAGGGTGACCGGGCGCCCGGCGTCCTCGCTCAGCCCCCTCCACAGGTCCACGGTCTCGGCCGCGGTGAGGTCGCCGAGGAAACCGCCCTCCTGCAGCATGATCCCCACGCGGGGCCGCAGCTCGCGGTGGTTCGCGACCGGGTCGAGGCCGAGCACCCTGACCGTGCCGTCGGTGGCGGCCCTGAAGCCCTCCAGCACCTCCATGGTGGTCGTCTTGCCCGCACCGTTCGTGCCGAGCAGGGCGAAGATCTCGCCCCTGGGAACGGTGAAGGAGATACCGCGCACGGCCTCGAAGCCGCCGTACCTCTGCCGGAGCCCGCCGACCTCGATGACGTTGTCGAGGTCGGCGGCTCCGGCAGACGCCGCATCCGCCCGCTGTCGTGTTCTCATGGCGATAATCGTGGTCTTCCCGCGTTCTGGCAGGTAGTCGTCGATATCACCGGACAGATACGGATATCTCAGGTCGAGGGCCTGACAAATGTCACCTACCGGCGGGGCGGCAGCACCGGACGGCGGCGGGAGGGACGGTCCGCGGGGTCGGGCGGGGTCGCGGCCGGCCGCCTCTCCAGGGCGGCCAGCGCCAGCCGTACCGCCTCCTCGATCTGCGGATCCCGCCCACCGGCCCAGTCGCCGGGGGTGATGTCCACCTCCACGTCGGGCTCGACACCGTAGTTCTCCACGCCCCAGCCGAGCCCCTCGAACCAGAAGGAGTATCTGGGCACGGTGATGTACGTCCCGTCGACCAGACGATGCTCGTCCTCGGTGCCGATGACCCCGCCCCAGGTCCGGGTGCCCACCACCGGCCCCAGCTTGTGGATCTTGAAGGCGGCGGTGACGATGTCGCCGTCGGATCCGGCGTTCTGGTCGGTGACCGCGACCAGCGGGCCACGCGGGGCGTCTTCGGGGTAGGTCATCGGGTTCAGGCCCCTGGGCAGGTCCCAGGCGATGACCCGGCGGATCAGCTTCTCGATGACGAGCTCGGAGATGTGCCCGCCCCGGTTGCCCCTGACGTCCACCACCAGGGCCTCGAAGGTCATCTCCCTGCGAAGGTCCCGATGGAACTGCGCCCAGCCCTCGGCGACCATGTCCGGGATGTGCAGGTAGCCGACCCGGCCGCCCCCGAGCTCGCGGACGTGCGCCCGGCGCCCGGCGACCCAGTCCTGGTAGCGCAGGCGCCGGTCGTCGCGGAGCGGCGTGACGACGACCCGCCGCCCACCGCCCAGGGTCAGCTCCACCGGCTTGTCCGCCGCGCCGACCAGCAGCGCGGCGGGGCCCTCCGGCGGCACGGGGCGGCCGTCCACGGCGAGCAGCACCTCACCCGGATTGATCCCCACACCGGGTACGGCCAGCGGCGAGCGGGCGTGCACGTCCGAGGTCTCGCCGGGCAGCACCCGGTCCACCTGCCAGCGGCCGTCGTCGTTGCGGGACAGGTCGGCGCCGAGCAGGCCGACCGGCTCGGAGGCCGGGTGCCCCCAGGGCCCGGGGTAGACGTAGGCGTGCGAGCTGCCCAGCTCCCCGAGGACCTCCCAGAGCAGGTCCGCGAAGTCGTCGGCGGTGGAGACGCGCTCCACCAGCGGCCGGTACTCCTCCAGCACGGCGTCCCACTCGACGTCCGCCATGTCGGCCACCCAGAAGTCCGCCCGGATCCGGCGGCCCGCCTCGGTGTAGGCGTGTCTCCGGATGGCCCGGGGGTCGGCGGTGACCCGGATCCTGGAGAGGTCGACGGTCACGTCGTCGCCGTTCTTGCCGCCGACGGGACGGACCGTGAGCGTTCCCTTGTCGGAGACCACGAGCTGGCTGCCGTCCCCGCTCACCCAGTACCCGTCGAGCTTGTCGACCACCTCCTCGTGCTTGCGCCTGACGAGGTCGTAGTGGTCCAGGGCGGGCTTGGGGGCGTCGCTCCCCACCCGCTCCCGGTCCTCGCCCAGCTCCCCGGTCAGCGGCTCACGCAGCCAGACGAAACCGCCCTTGACCGCGCTGAGCGACGAGTAGCGCCCCTCGGGCACCGGCACCTGCACGACCCGGGCGTCGATGCCGTCCAGATCGACGGTGATCGCGTCGCACCTCCCCTTCTTCTTGTCGTCGTCGGGCTCGGCGACGGCCCGGCCCTCGGGGCTGGGCGCGAACGGTGACGGGGTGGCCGCCGCCAGCGGCACCAGGTAGGGGCGGTAGCCGAACGGGAAGGACATGTCGAAGGAGTGGGCGTCATAGACCGGGTCGAAGCCGCGGCGCGACAGGAACGCCAGATACTCTCCGGCGAACGCGGGCGAGACGTCCACGAACCGGCCGTCGGTGACATCGGTGACGACCCGGTCCACCAGCCTGGCCAGCCGGATCCTGCGCAGCGGCGTGGCGTCCGGATGCGACCAGGCCAGCCAGGCGGAGTCGGACGACCAGGCCAGGCCGTTGATCTCGCCGTTGGCGACGGCCAGCTCGGTGACCTCGCCGGACGCCACGTCCACCAGGAGCAGCCGGCCGTCCCTGGCCGCCACCGCGATCGTGCCGGCGTCGGGCGCCACCGCCAGGTCTCCGACCTCTCCCAGCCTTCCCGCGGCGATCCTGCGGCTCTCCCCGCCGCTGGCCGGACCGATCTCCAGCCCCTGGCGCTCCCCGTCGTCGAAGACCCACACCACCTGCTCGGTCCCCAGCAGGCGCGGCCTCCCCGCCGCCAGACCCGTGCTGAGCTGCCGCGCCGGACCGTCCTGATGGGTGATCCAGTGCACCGTTCCCTGGACCTCCACCGCGCTGGCCCGCCCGGTGGCGTCCACGGCCAGGTCGTGCAGCCGCCACGCCGCGTTGACCCGGTACGGCTGCCGCCCCCTCAGCGGGGAGCCGAGCCGGACGCCGAGCTTGCGCGCCTCGGCGTCCAGGTTGTCCAGCAGGTAGAGGTCACCGGCGTTCTGGTAGACGACGCGGACACCGTCGGTGGTGGCGTGCCGGGCGTAGAAGACGTCGTGGTCGGTGTGCCGGCGCAGCCCGGTGCCGTCCAGCGCGCAGGAGTAGAGGTTGCCGACGCCCTCGTGGTCGGAGAGGAAGACCAGGCGCCCGCCGACGAGCATCGGGCTGGCGAAGTGGCCGTCCACGTCCGTCAGGAGCCGGGTGAAGTTCTCGGGGAGATCACCGGCCGCCCGCCGTATCCAGAGACGCCCCGCCGTACCCCCTCGGTAGCGCTTCCAGGTCGCGGGGTCGCGGGCGAGGGAGGCGGTGAGCAGCGCCACCGCGTCCTCGGTGACCGACAGGTCGGCCACCGGCCCGTAGGGCAACCGCTCGGCCCGGCCGTCGGCGACCGCGTAGGCCCAGGTCCGGGAGACGAACGGCTGGCCGGTCGCGCTGGTCGTGAGGACCCTGCCGTCCGGCGTCCAGCCGCGCGTACGGGTCCTCGGATCGCCCCAGTAGGTCAGCCGCTCGGCCGATCCGGACGCCAGGTCGGCCAGATACACCTCGGCGTGGCCGTCACGGACACTCGTCCAGGCGACCTTCGTCGCGTCGGCGGAGAGACGGGGATGTGCGGCGGGCGCCCGGTCCGAGGAGAGGCGCCAGGCGCGGTCTCCGTCGAGGGGAGCGGCCCAGACGTCGTCGTCGGCGACGAACGTCAGCGTATCCCGGGAGATGTGGGGGAATCGCAGGTAGAAACCAGAAACCATCGGCAAATCATATTGTCCACTATCTGACTAATAGGACGTATTTCCTTGACAGATACGCTGAGCTTTATGACGCGAGCTGACAGAGACAAGCCGGTGGTCCTCTCCAAGATCTACACACGCACCGGCGACGACGGCACGACCGCGCTCGGTGACATGAGCCGCACCGGCAAGACCGACTCCCGGCTGGCGGCCTACGCCGACGTGGAGGAGGCCAACGCGGCGATCGGCGTGGCCCTGGCCATGGGTTCCCTCGACGAGGACGTCGCCGAGGTCCTCGTCCGGATCCAGAACGAACTGTTCGACGTGGGCGCCGACCTGTGCACCCCGGTCGTGGAGAACCCCGAGTTCCCGCCGCTACGCGTCGAGCCCTCCTATGTCGAGTGGCTGGAGGCGTGCTGCGACGAGTTCAACGAGCGGCTCAAGCCGCTCCGCAGCTTCATCCTGCCGGGCGGCCCCCCGGCCGTCGCACAGCTCCACGTGGCCAGGACGGTGGTCCGGCGGGCGGAACGGACCGTCTGGGCGGCCCTGGAGGCGCACCAGGACGTCAACCCGCTGACCGCGAGGTACCTCAACCGGCTGAGCGACCTGATGTTCATCCTCTGCCGGATCGCCGCCCACGGCGACGAGATCCTCTGGAAGCCCGGCGGCACCCGCTGACCCGGCCCCCACCGACCGGCGGCATCCGTCGGCACGGCGGCCACGCACCTCTTTATCTCCATCGGATGGCGTAATTCAGCTCAGGCCGAAACACCGGAAACGCGATGAAGTCAACCCTTCGGCAACGTCGCCGCTTTCTAAAAAACACGTCCCCAAGCCCACGAACGCGATTGCCGCCGACCAACATCCATCCAGCTCAAAGCCCTGAACGGGAAATGATGATCTCGTTTGCGCATCGAACTCGACCGAGACCGGAAACCCCACAAAGGACTCAGAGCAGAACAAAGTTCACAATCAGCCCATGGCAATATGAGACGCGGTTCATGACAAGCCTGCTACGCCTCCACCAGAAACTGGAGAAGATGCGTCAAACCCTGAGCCGGCGAGCGCGAAAGCCGTAGACGGGGCCGGGGTCCCAGTGGTGGGTCACCGGGACCCCGGGGATCGGGGGCGAGGCGGGGCCGAGGGCGGGGATCACCTTGTCGAGGGGGCGGAGGTCAGTCCTCCCTGGAGGTCTCGCCCCCGACGCCGAGGTCCAGGCCGATCCCGATGCAGCGGGGCCTCGGGATGACGACCACGTCATCGACGGCCGGGCCGTACACCCCGTCGGTGGTGGAGACCAGGCTCAGGGTGGCCCGGGTGTCACGGGCGCAGAAGGTGAACCTCTCCCGGACGTAGCCCATGTTCTGCGGGGTCTTGCCGGTGGTGTCGAAGGTGAAGTCCTTCTGGGTGGTGAGAGTCCCCTGCGTCACCTTGGCGTAGCCCGTCTTCACGACCGGGAGGCCATAGGTGTTTCCGGCCAGGGCGAAGCTGACGGTGTAGCAGCGGCCGACCGTGGTGGCGAAGGTCTGCTCGATCGTGCCGGGCCTGTTGCCCGACAGGTCGAGGGACTGTCTCCCCCTGGCAGGCGACCACGGGCCGCCGGGGCCGATCAGGTCGACGGACCCCGCCGTGACGTTCCACGCCCCGATGCCGGTGCCCGTGTCGTAGTACGCCTGCCCGGTGATCACCGGTGTCTCGAACCCGCCGTTGCTGATCGGCAGGATCGGCCCGGACGCCGCCTGGGCCCCCGGGGCGGTCAGGACGGAGCAGGCGGAGAGGGCGAGGACGGCGGTCGCCAGCCGGGCCGGTCGCCTGCCGCGGGTCAACGTAACAGTCATGGTCTTCCTCCTGTTGAGCGCGGTCCGCGCTCGTGACATGACGAGCAGCCCGGACGGCGGCACGCGACGCGCGAACGCGCCGGACACCGGCGGACGGCTACCCGGAGTAGTCAACGGAAGATCCACGGTAACGGAGGAGCGGGCCGTGGCCCGGACGGCACGCCTGGGCGGCCGGGAGGGAAAGACCGTTCGATACCGGCAGCAAAGACGGAGGGAGGGTCAGGCGACGTCGAGATAGGCGCTGGGCGGGGCGGACTCCAGCCAGGAGACGAAGCCGGTCAGCGCGCGGTAGCCCATGGCGAGCTCGAAGGCGCTCTCCCCGTTCCGGCACTCCAGCGCCGTCACACCCTCGATGAACCCGTAGAACTCACCGGACCCGACCTTGCGGCGCCCGGAAACGACAAGGCCGCGCCTCACGATCACGTGGCGCGGCCTTGGCAGCAGACCTATCAGCGGCATCCAGTTGAGCTGCCCGTCGGCGTAGCGGGCCACCCCCACCCGCCAGCCGCGCTCTCCGGACATCGGGCGCAGGCAACAGAGCACCGACCCCCGGGAGCGGGTCAGAATCAGCACACGCGAGGCGAGGAGGGCGACAAGCAGCGTCACCACGATGAGCACATCCAGTACCACCATGTCTCCGCCCTCACCAACCGTAACGCTCAGAAGCAGAATTTATCCCACTTCTTCGCCGGCCGCGCGCAGCCTGGCCCTGGCGCGCTTGGCTTCGACGGCGGCGTCGGCGTCCTCCTGGTCGGCCTCGATCGAGGCCTGCGCGCGCTGGAGGGCGTCCTTCGCCGCGGCGACGTCCACCTCGGAGCCGAGCTCGGCCAGTTCGGCGAGAATCGACACCTCGTTGTCGGCTACCGAGAGGAACCCCCCGTGGACCGCCGCGACGAGATCGGACTGGCCGTCACCGCGCTTGACCGTCAGCACACCGCCCTCGACGAGGACGCCGAGCACCGGCGCGTGTCTAGGCATGATACCGATCTCGCCATCGACGGTCTTGGCAATCACCATGTCGGCCTCGCCGGACCAGATCTCTCGCTCCGGCGAGACGACGCCTACTCGCAGCTTCGCCACTTTCTCTGACGTTCCTTTCGAACCAGGCACCGGTACGGCGGGCCGCACCGGTGCCGAAGGCGACTATCGGGCGAGTTCCTTGGCCTTGGCGACGGCCTGCTCGATGCCACCGACCATGAAGAACGCCTGCTCGGGCAGGTGGTCGTAGTCACCGGCGCAGAGGCCCTTGAACGAGGCGATGGTCTCGTCCAGCGGCACGAACTCACCCGGCTGGCCGGTGAACGCCTCGGCGGCGTACATCGGGTGGGAGAGGAAGCGCTCGATACGGCGGGCCCGGTTGACGGTGACCCTGTCCTCTTCGGAGAGCTCGTCGATACCGAGGATCGCGATGATGTCCTGCAGTTCCTTGTACTTCTGCAGGATCCGCTTGGTCTCCTGGGCCACGCGGTAGTGCTCCTCGCCCAGGATGAGCGGGTCGAGGATCCGCGAGGTGGAGTCGAGCGGGTCCACCGCGGGGTAGATGCCCTTCTCCGAGATCGGCCGGGACAGAACGGTCTGCGCGTCGAGGTGCGCGAACGCGTTGTGCGGGGCCGGGTCGGTGATGTCGTCCGCGGGGACGTAGATCGCCTGCATCGAGGTGATCGAGTGACCGCGGGTGGAGGTGATGCGCTCCTGGAGGACACCCATCTCGTCGGCCAGGGTCGGCTGGTAACCCACCGCGGACGGCATACGGCCGAGCAGGGTGGAGACCTCGGAACCGGCCTGGGTGAACCGGAAGATGTTGTCGATGAACAGAAGCACGTCCTGTTTCTGCACGTCACGGAAGTACTCCGCCATGGTGAGGGCGGAGAGCGCCACGCGCAGACGGGTGCCCGGGGGCTCGTCCATCTGGCCGAAGACGAGCGCGGTGTCCTTGAGGACGCCGGCCTCGTCCATCTCCAGCCAGAGGTCGTTACCCTCACGGGTACGCTCGCCGACACCCGCGAACACCGAGGTGCCCGAGAACTTCAGCGCGACCCGGCGGATCATCTCCTGGATCAGAACGGTCTTGCCGACACCGGCGCCGCCGAACAGACCGATCTTCCCACCCTTCACGTACGGGGTGAGCAGGTCGATGACCTTGATGCCGGTGGGCAGCATCTCGGTGCGCGACTCAAGGGTGTCGAAGGAGGGCGACGGGCGGTGGATGCCCCAGCGCTCGTTGATCTGGAGCGAGGCGGTCGGCACGTCCAGCGACTCGCCGAGGGTGCTCCACACGTGGCCCTTGACGACGTCGCCGACCGGCACGGAGATGGCGGCGCCGGTGTCGGCCACCGCCGCACCACGGGTCAGGCCGTCGGTGGGCTGCATGGAGATGGCACGTACCAGGTTGTCGCCCAGGTGCTGGGCGACTTCCAGCGTGAGGGTCTTCGTCTCGCCACCGAGGGCGACGTCGACCTTGAGCGCGTTGTAGATCTCGGGCATCGCCTCGACGGGGAACTCCACGTCGACGACGGGACCGGTGACCCGCGCGACGCGGCCCACGCCGGTCTCAACAGTCTGTGCAGTCATTTCACTCTTTCCCCGCTGCGGCGTCAGCCAGCGCGTTCGCGCCACCGACAATCTCGCTGATTTCCTGGGTGATCTCGGCCTGGCGAGCCTGGTTCATCTGCATGGTGAACATGCGGATGAGTTCGTTGGCGTTGTCGGTCGCCGACTTCATGGCCCGGCGACGCGAGGCGTGCTCGGAGGCCGCCGACTGGAGCAGCGCGCTGAAGATGCGCGACTCCACGTAGCGCGGCAGCAGCGAGTCGAGCACGTCAGCCGAGGTGGGCTCGAACTCGAAGTACGGCAGCGGCACGTCCGGCTTCTCGGAGGTCTCCTCGACCACCAGAGGCAGAATGCGCTTGATCGCCACCTCCTGGGTGAGCATCGACACGAACCCGGTCGAGACGATGTGGATCTCGTCCACCCCGTTCTCCTCCGAGAACGCCTCGATCAGCGTGTCCGCGATCCTCTTGGCGTCGGGGTAGGAGGGGTTGTCGGAGAACCCGTCCCACCGCCCGCCCATCTCGCGACCGCGGAAGGTGTGCCAGGTGATGCCCTTGCGGCCCACCACGAAGGGGATCGGAGCGACCCCCCTGCCCTTCAGCAGGGTGCTGAGAGCCTCGGCCTCACGCAGGACGTTCGCGTTGAAGCCGCCGCAGAAGCCGCGGTCGCTGGTGACGATGAGCACGGCCGCCTTGGCGGGCCGCTCCTTCGCCACGGTCAGCGGGTGGTCGACGCTGTCGGTGTTGCTGACGACGCCCGTGACCGCACGAGTGATCTCCCGCTCGTACGGCACGGCCGCCTGCATCCGCTGCTGCGCCTTGACGATGCGCGACGAGGCGATGAGCTCCTGGGCTCGCGTGATCTTCGCCGTGGACCTGACCGACTTGATCCGCCGCCGCAGCAGTCTTAGCTGGGCACCCATCGGCTACTTCTTCTCAGCCGTACGGACGTGCCTGGTGATCTTTTCCTGGCCGACCTCGGCCGCGTCGAGCGCCGCGATCGGCTCCTCGTTGACCAGCAGTTCACCCGAAGAGGTCTCGAAGGTCTTCTTGAACTCGGTGATGGCGTCCTTGAGCGACGTCACCGTGTCGTCCGTCAGATCCCTGGTCTCGCGGATGCTGTCGAAGATGCCCTTGCGGTCACGCGCCAGGTAGTCCAGGAAGTCCGTCTCGAAGCGGCGGATGTCCTCGACCGGGACGTCGTCGAGCTCGCCGGTGGTGCCGGCCCAGACCGAGACGACCTGCTTCTCGACCGGGAACGGGGTGTACTGGGGCTGCTTGAGCAGCTCGACCAGGCGCTGGCCCCGCTCCAGCTGGGCGCGGGATGCCGCGTCCAGGTCGGAGGCGAAGGAGGCGAAGGCCTCCAGGTCACGGAACTGCGACAGCGACAGGCGGAGCGTTCCCGCGACCTTCTTCATCGCCTTGATCTGCGCCGAACCACCGACTCGGGAGACGGAGACACCGACGTTGATCGCCGGGCGCACGCCCGAGTTGAACAGGTCGGTCTCCAGGAAGCACTGACCGTCGGTGATGGAGATGACGTTGGTCGGGATGAACGCCGAGACGTCGTTGCCCTTCGTCTCGATGATCGGGAGACCGGTCATCGAGCCCGAGCCCATCTCCTTCGACAGCTTCGCGCAACGCTCCAGCAGCCGGGAGTGCAAGTAGAAGACGTCGCCGGGGAACGCCTCGCGGCCTGGCGGGCGGCGCAGCAGCAGCGAGACCGCACGGTAGGCGTCGGCCTGCTTGGTCAGGTCGTCGAAGACGATGAGGACATGCTTGCCCTGGTACATCCAGTGCTGGCCGATGGCCGAGCCGGTGTAGGGCGCCAGATACTTGTAACCGGCCGGGTCGGAGGCCGGGGCGGCGACGATGGTGGTGTACTCCATCGCGCCCGCCTCCTCAAGGCGGCCCTTGACCTGGGCGATCGTGGAGCCCTTCTGCCCGACCGCGACGTAGACGCAGCGCACCTGCTTCTCGGGGTCGCCGGAGAGCCAGTTCTCCCGCTGGTTGAGGATGGTGTCCACGGCGATGGCGGTCTTGCCGGTGCCACGGTCACCGATGATCAGCTGGCGCTGGCCTCGGCCGATCGGCGTCATGGCGTCGACCGCCTTGAGGCCGGTCTGCAGCGGCTCCTTCACCGGCTGACGCTGGACCACGGACGGGGCCTGGAGCTCCAGGGCGCGCCGCCCTTCGGACTCGATGGCACCCTTGCCGTCCATCGGAACACCCAACGGGTCGACCACTCGGCCGAGGAAGGCGTCACCGACCGGCACGGACAGGACCTCGCCCGTCCGGCGGACCGACTGGCCCTCCTCGATCTTGCTGAAATCGCCCAGAACAACGACACCGATCTCCCGGACGTCCAGGTTCAGTGCCAGGCCACGCGTGCCGTCCTCGAACTCAAGCAGCTCGTTCGCCATCGCCGAGGGAAGGCCGGAGACATGGGCGATACCGTCGCCGCAGTCGACGACGGTCCCGATCTCCTCGCGCGCGGCGCCTTCCGGCTCGTACGCCTGGACGAAGCGCTCAAGCGCGTCCCGGATCTCGTCCGGCCGGATCGTAAGCTCCGCCATCTCTCTTCAGTCTCCCTATTCGCCTAGCCGGCCAACCGGCGGCGGACTTCTTCGATTCGTCCCGCGACGGTGGTGTCGATGAGATCGTCCCCGATCTGGACCGAGAACCCTCCGAGCACTCGCGGATCCACCTCGACGTTCACATGAACGTCTCGGCCGTAGGAGGTGCTCAGCCACGTGGCGATACGTCGCCTCTGCTCCTCGGAGAGCTCGACGGCGCTGCGTACCACCGCGACGAGGCGCTGCCTCTGTGCGGCGACCAGGCTGCCGAACTCGTCCAGCCCTCTGTCCAGGCTACGTCCTCGCGGATGCACCACAACCTGTGTCACCAGGCGGAGAGTGGCGGGCACGACCTTGCCGGCGAGCAGGGAGCCGAGCAGCTCCCGCTTGGCCTGCTCGGTCACGGCCGGATCGGACAGGGCCCGGTGCAGGGGGAGGTCCGAGGCGACGATGCGCCCGAACCGGAACAGCTCGTCTTCGACGTCGTCGAGCCTGCCCTGCGCCTCGGCCTCGGCCGAGGCGGCGGTGACGCCGAAACGCTCAAGGGCGTCGACGAGGTCACCGGCACGCGACCACTTCACGGAGACGGCCTGGACGACCGTCTCCAGAGCGGCGTCGCTGACCTTGCCGTCCAGGAGGACCCGCACGGCCTGCGCCTTCTGGGCCGCCGGGCGGGCGGGGTCGGACAGGTAGCGGCGGAGCCCGTGCTCGCGGTCGAACAGGTCGGCGAGCGCGAAAAGCTCGTCGGCCAGCGAGCCGAGGTCGGCGCTTCCCGCCACGGCGTGGAAACGCTCCTCGACCTCGGCAAGCGAAGCCCTGCTCAGGCCTCTCATCGGTCGCTCACCACTTCTCGCTCGCTACGCGGCCCGTCCGTCTCTCGCGGACGGCGGCGCTCGCTGAGTCTGGCTCGCTCCACCATCAGCGAACCGCCGCGTTGGTGGACTCAAGCTCCTCCAGGAACCGGTCGACGGTGCGGCGCTGGCGCACCTCGTCTTCGAGGGACTCGCCGACGATGCGGCCGGCGAGCTCAACCGAGATCCGGCCGATCTCGTTGCTGAGCTGGGCGAACGCCTGCCTGCGGTCGGCCTCGATCTGCTCGTGCGCCGCCTTGATGAGACGGCTCGCGTCCGCCTGGGCCGCCTCGCGGAGCTCGGCCTTGATCTGCGCACCCTGCTCGCGCGCCTCCTCACGCAGGCGCGACGCCTCGTGACGAGCCTCGGCGAGCTGGTCCTTGTACTGCTTGAGCAGCGCCTGAGCCTCGACCTGGGCGTCCTGCGCCTTCTGGATCCCGCCCTCGATGGCCTCGGTCCGCTCGGCCAGGGTCTTCTGGATACGCGGAGTAAGGATCTTACCGACGACGACGAGGACGACGAGGAACGCGAAGACGCCGACGACGAGCTCGTAGAGGTGCGGAAGGAGAGGGTTTGTTCCCTCCGCCGCCGCCAGGAGTGAAGCTGCCTGAATCATTGATGCAGCCTTCCGTCAGTGGTTTTCCTGCGTCTTACATGCCGAACATGAACGGCGCGACAAGGCCGATCAGGGCCAGCGCCTCGGTGAGGACGAAGCCCAGCAGCATGTTCTGGCGGATGAGGCCGTAGGCCTCGGGCTGGCGGGCGATGGCCTGGACGCCCTGGCCGAAGATGATGCCGACGCCGATGCCGGGGCCGAGCGTGGCGATGCCGTAGCCGATGGAACCGATGGAACCGGTGACCTCAGCGAGGACGCTCATTGTCTTTTCCTTTACTGGTCGGCCGGTGGAATCCTCTCCACCGGTCTGGATATTCGAGAGGGGTCAGTGACTGGGGTGGAGCGAGTTGCCGATGTACATCGCGGCGAGCATGGCGAAGAGGAACGCCTGCAGGAACTGGATGAACATCTCAAAACCGGTCATGGCGATCGTCATCACGACACCGATTACGCCGATGGGGGCACCGAGCGGCGTGAGCTTCTCGAAGAGGAACCAGAAGCCGACCAGGCTGAAGAACGCCAGGATGATGTGGCCGGCGAACATGTTGGCGAACAGCCGCACCGCGTGCGTGAAAGGCGCGATGATCATGGTGGAGAGGAGCTCGATCGGTGCCAGGAGCAGGTAGATCGGCTTGGGCAGCCCCGGCGGGAACATCATGTTCTTGAAGTAGCCGATCAGCCCCTGGTGCTTGATACCCAGGTAGACCTTGAGGAAGTAGACGCCGAGCGCCAGGACGATCGGGAAGGCGATGTGCGAGGCGACGGGGAACTGGAGAAGGGGGAGGACCCCCATGAGGTTCCAGATCCAGACCAGGAGGAAGATGCTGAGCAGCGGGCCCATCCACCGGTCGGCGTCCTTGCCGAGGAACGGCCGGGCGACCTGGTCGCGGACGAACATGTAGCCCATCTCGCCGATGTTCTGGACCCCCCGGGGCACCAGCTTGGGCTTGGCGAAGGCGGACCAGCAGAAGGCCACGACGATGAGCGTGCTCAAAAGCGCCAGCAGCACCGGCTTCGTGAACCAGACGACGCCTGGAATGATCGGCGGGGAGTCGAAAAGCTCAAGTCCCGGAGGCGTGAACTTGTCCTCCCCGGAAGCGAGGAGCGTCAGCGTGCTCACGCGGCGTTCCCTTCAGCGTGGTAGTGAATCGAAATGGTCGTCGGCGAAGCGACCGCCGCCGAAGGCTAGCGACCGTGCTTCCGGTAGACCAGATAGACGGCCAGGGCGACACCGAGGATCAACCCGATCGGCATGAAGATGACCACGCCGGTCCACTTTGACAGCAACCACCCGGCACCGCCGTAGAGAGCCATCCCGGAGAGGAGATAGCTGGGGATCGACCAAGCGGCGCCGGCGAAGTCGCGGGCGTCGTCCTCGGGTCGGATTTTCTTCTCGCTCATCGCGGGCATGACGATAGCAGCCACCATCAGGACTAGTCATATCGGGCTGGGTAGGCCCCGCGAGGATCTTACGCCCCATCGCCGTTCACCCGGGCCCGGGGGACTCGCCGCCGGGGTCGGCGTAGAGGAGTTTGAGCTTCATGAAGCCTCGCATCTCACCGACCGTCCAGGCGACGACGGCGACGACGGCGGCCCCGCCGAACGCCTTCGGCTCGAACACGGTGACGTCCTTGAACGCCTTGAGCAGACCCATGAGGATGAGGACCTTCACCGCGTAGGAAAGCACGGCGGCCGTCATCATCACCACCGGTGAGATGCGGCCGGCGAAGGAGACCACGACGAGGCCGACGGTGAAGAACACGCAGACGACGACCGTTCCAATCGCCGCGCCCAGGGCCCCCTCGCCGGCGGCCAGGAGGGCGGCGACAACGACCGCGACCACCCCCACCAGGAGGGTGGGTATCGCGGCCCCTTTCAGGAGGCGCACGTCGTCGGCCTGCATCGACACTCCAAGTAACTTTTATCAAGCGAGCGATTGCTACCTTACAGGGCCCGTGTGACCGGGTCGCTGCTAGTGAAAGCTATCACAAGCTCTTGGAAGAGCACCTTTACCTGCCGTTTCAAGTAAACGATCAAGATATTTCCGGAAGGCGGTCAGTCGAGCGTCTCAGGCTTCGAGAACCCCTGGCCGGGAGCGGTGAGTGACAGATCGGGCAGCGCGGACAGCACCGCGGTGTCGTCGTCGGCCGCGGAGCGCCGGGGGCCGGGGGCCTGCGACGGCAGCGGGGGGATCCGCCTGGCGGGCTCCCGCTCGGAACGGCTGTGACGCCCCGCGGCATGCGCTCCCCCGCCACCGCCTCGACGGGTGCGCCAGTGCGGCAGCGCCATGACCACCAGCACGCCGACCGCCAGCAGCACGGTCAGCGGGAACAGCACGAGCGGGACGCCCTCGGCGGCCATCGCCACGACCGCGAAGGCGAACAGGAACGTCCAGGCGTACATGATCAGGACGCTCCGCCGGTGCGAGTGGCCGATGTCCAGCAGCCGGTGGTGCAGGTGGCCCCGGTCGGGCGCGAACGGCGACAGGCCGTTGGAGGTGCGCCGGACCACCGCCATGACCAGGTCGAGCAGCGGCAGCACCAGGATGGCGACCGGCACCAGCAGCGGGAGCACCACGGGGAAGCGGTTGATGGTGGTCGAGTCCAGCGGGGTGATGGTGATCATCGTGGAGGCCAGGACCAGGCCGATCAGCATCGCCCCGGTGTCGCCCATGAAGATCTTCGCCGGATGGAAGTTGTGCGGCAGGAAGCCGAGGCACACACCGATGAGCACCGAGGCGATCGCCGCCGTGATGTTGATGCTGGTGTTGCCGTAGTCCTTGGAGAGGACGACGGAGTAGGTCCAGGTGGCCATGGCGGCGATGCCGACGATCCCGGCCGCCAGCCCGTCCAGCCCGTCGACGAAGTTCACCGCGTTGATCATCACGACCACGACCAGGATCGTTATCAGCGGGCCGATCGTGGAGTCGAGGATGACCGGCCCGCCCAGCGCGGTGGGCAGGGGCAACCAGGGCAGGCTGACGCCGTAGGCCACCATGATGGCGGCGGCGCCGATCTGCCCGGCCAGCTTGACCAGGGCGCTCATCCCCAGCCAGTCGTCCAGGAAGCCGGTCAGCGTGATCAGGCCCCCCGCCGCGATCAGCGCGATCACGGTGTTCCCGTCGGCGAAACCGCCCTCGGCCAGCTTGCCCCCGGCGTACGGCAGGCGACCGGCCACCAGCAGACCGGCCACCAGCCCGCCGTACATGGCCAGGCCGCCGAGCCGGGGCGTCGGGATCGTGTGCACGTCCCTGTCACGGACCTCCGGCATCGCGCCGATGCGGATGGCGAAAACGCGGACCAGCGGGACCAGAAGGTAGGTCACCGCTGCCGCGACCAGTGCCATGAGTAGGTATTCGCGCACGGACCTAGTTTCGCTGATAGGTCGGCCAACTGTGACCGAAAAACAACACAGAACGCCTCATACTTCCCTGGGATATGCCTGATGATCCCGCGCCAGCTCCCGCACCCGCTCCCTGGTTTCTCCCACTGTGTCGGGGTTGCGGATGACTCGCGCGATCATGGAGGCCACCTCCTTCATCTCCTCACCCCCCATCCCCTGGGTCGTGACGCAGGGGGTGCCGACCCGGATCCCCGACGTCACCGTGGGCGGCTCGGGGTCGTAGGGGATCGCGTTGCGGTTGAGCGTGATCCCGGCGGCGGCGCACCGCTGCTCGGCCACCGCGCCGGAGACCCCGGTGTCCCGCAGGTCGATCAGGGCCAGATGACTGTCCGTACCCCCGGAGACGGGTCGCATACCCTCCGCGGCCAGCGCGTCGGCCAGCACCTGGGCGTTGGCCACCACCCGGTGCGCGTACCCGGCGAACTCCGGCCGGAGGGCCTCGCCGAACGCCACCGCCTTGGCCGCCACCGCGTGCATGAGCGGCCCGCCCTGGACGAACGGGAAGACCGCCCGGTCGATCCTGGCCGCCAGCTCCGCCGTGCACATGACGCCGCCGCCTCTCGGACCGCGCAGCGCCTTGTGCGTGGTGAAGGTGGCCACGTCGGCGTACGGCACGGCGGACGGCAGGGCACCCCCGGCCATCAGCCCGATGGTGTGCGCGATGTCGGCGAGCAGCCAGGCGCCCACCTCGTCGGCGATTCCCCGGAAGGCGAGGAAGTCGATCTTCCGGGGGTAGGCGGTGGCACCACAGATGATCATTTTGGGCTGGTGGCGGAGCGCCAGCTCCCGGACCTCGTCGTAGTCGATCAGCTCGGTGTCCCTGCGCACGCCGTACGCGACGACGTCGAACCACCGGCCGGAGAAGTTGACCTTGGAGCCGTGGGTGAGGTGGCCACCGTGGGAGAGCGCCATGGCCAGCACGGTGTCGCCCGGCTGGAGCAGCGCGGCGTAGGCGGCCAGGTTGGCCGAGGCGCCGGAATGGGGCTGCACGTTGACGTGCTCCGCGCCGAACAGCCGCCTGGCCCTGTCGACGGCGAGGTTCTCGGCCCGGTCGACGACCTCGCAGCCGGCGTAGTAGCGCCTGCCGGGATATCCCTCGGCGTACTTGTTGGTGAGCGTCGATCCGAGCGCGGCGAGCACGGCGGGCGAGGCGAAGTTCTCGCTCGCGATGAGCTGGACGCCGTCACGGAGCCGATCGAGCTCGTCCACCAGGACCTGCGCGACCTCCGGATCCCGCTGCTGCAGGAGGCCGAAGTCGGGCCCGTAGTACGGCTCAGCACCCATGACTCACATCCCGGGGATGACGACTCACCTCACTGTATGCCCGGATGCCTCATTTTCCCACGTCAATTGGGCGTTTCTCAGATGAGGAGCGTCTCATCGGAAAAGGTCTTTCTCAGGAGAACGCGTGCGGAGCCCCCGCGTTGACCGGCACCCATCGGGGGGTGTCGGCCGCCTGGTCGCTGATCGAGGTGAGGACTGCCTGGCGGTAGAGGCCGAGGCGGGTACGCCACTCGGTCATGTCCTCCACATAGCGTCCCGAGACCGGAGCGTCCCAGACGTCTCTGCTCCTGGCCAGCCGGTAGGCCTTGTCGAGGGTGGCGGTCAGCGTGTCCAGCGCGGGAAGCACCTGCCGCCACATCATCACCAGGCGCTGGTACTCGGGGTTGAACTCCCACGAGGTGACCGCGTCGGCGGAGAGCGGGCCGGGTGCCGCCGACGCCGGAGGGGTCTCCCCCGGCCGCAACGGCTGCGGGGCAGGCGGATCCACGAACATCACAGGCTCCTCACTCCGTCCCACCGGATCGGCCGCCACCGGATGGCGGGGCCGACCGCGGCGAATCTCCCGAATCCACGTCGTCCGCCGCGTCGCCGGAACCGGCGTCCGCGGTGGACCACACGCCCTCGTCTCCCGTCTCCCCCGCACGGAGCAGTACGTCCGGACCATCCGGCGTGTACGGCGGTCCGGCCCGGTACCCGCTGTCGGCGAACGTCGCGGACGCGTCGGGACTCACCGGGCCCGCCTGAGCCGAACCGGCGTCACCGTCCTCCGCCCACTGGGCGAGCACCCCCTCGGCCGTGCCGCCGGTGACGTGCGTGCCACCGGTCGAGTGCGTTCCCGTCGAATGGGCGCCACCCGAGTGCGTCCCCGTGGAATGCGTCCCCGCCGAGTGGGTGCCGCCCGAGTGGGTGCCGGTGTCGTCGAAGGGGGTGCCGACGAGCGGGGATACGGTCTCGCCGCCCGTACCCGGCGGCCGGCCGCCCTGGTCGAGGGCGGGTTCGGCGGTGTCGGGCACCGGGAAGGCGGGCTTGACCGACTTCAGCGCCTCGTTGGGCTCGACCTGGCCCGGCCGGTCGGACCCCGCGCCGTCGACGCCGGAGCCCCCGTCGGTCAGGAGGTCGGCCGAGGTCACGACCGAGGGGTCGTCCAGCAGCGGGAGATCCTCGACGTGCTTCAGCAACTCGCCGACCTCGGCCGCGCTGGGCGAGTCGAGCGGGATCTGCAGCATCTTCACCCCGTGCACCTCCACGACCTGCGGGCGCGACCCGCCTGTCTGGTCGATGTCGTCGGGGTGGTCCTTCCGGAAGGTGTCCAGGATCTCGATCTTGCCGTCGCCCCGGGGAGACGTCTCGTCGCCCTTGGAGCCGGTGTCCCCCTTGAGGTCGGTGTCCTTGAGGTCGGCGTCGACCTTGGCGGAGGAGTGCCCCTTGGCGTCGGTGTCCTTCCCCGGCCCCCCGGAGTCGGCGCCCCGGTCCTTCGACCCGTCGGAGCCGGAGTGACCGTCCCTGGGCGAGCGCTCGTCGCCCTTGGAGCCGGCGTCCCCCTTGGGGTCGGCGTCGACCTTGGCGGAGGAGTGCCCCTTGGCGTCGGTGTCCTTCCCCGAGCCCCCGGAGTCGGCGCCCCGGTCCTTCGACCCGTCGGAGCCGGAGTGACCGTCCCGGGGAGACGTCTCCTCCCCCTTGGAGCCGTTCTCCGGCTTGGAGTCGGGCTTCGGGTCGGATCCGGTGTCGGGCTTCGTGTCCGGCGGGGAGTGGGGCTTCCGGCCGTCTTCCGGGGCGTTGCCCGCCGACTGCCCCCCGCCCTGCTGACCGCCGTCGTGCTGACCGCCGCCCTCCGGCCGGACGGCGGGTTTGAGATCCTCGGCCTTCGGCGTGTCCGGCCTGGCCCCGGAGTCGTGCGACGTCTCCGGCTTCGACGCCTCGCCCCGCGCGTCCGCCACCTTGGGCGTCTCCGCCTTGGCGTCCTTGTCCTTGGTCTCCTCGGCCTGGGGGGCCTCGCCCCGCGCGTCGGCGACCTTGGGCGTCTCGGCCTTCGGCTCCCCGATCTTGGGCCCCGGCTGGGACGCGCCCTCCTGCTTGACCTTCCTCTCCAGGAGCTCCACCCGGGCGGAGACGTCGCGGACCATCTCCTCGCACGCGTCGGCGACCTGGGACGGCCGGTGGGTGGACTGCGAGGACAGGCCCGCCGCGCTCATCAGCCGGGCGACCCGGCCCTCGGCGGTCCTCATCTGCTCCGCCGCCTGTCGCACCTCGGACAGCAGATCACGGACCAGCTTGGGGTCCATTCCGTCTAACTTGCCCATGGACGTCTCCCGGATGTGTCGGCCACCTCACGGTACCGGTGGGACAGCCGCGCGTCACGACGATGATTCAGACGATATGGATCATTGACACCGGCCGCCGGCGTCCATGTCCGAGCCGGTGAGACCGCAACCGTCACGGCCGTCCCCGGGGTCGTCCCCACGGGACCGTTCCGGGGAAACCCCGCGGGACCGTTCCGGAGAAGGAGGTGATCAGGTCCTGGAGTAGATGTGGCGGCGGGCCGGGAGCAGGATCCCGGTGATGCCCTCCAGCCGGCCGACCAGCCGCTGCAGATGCCAGCCGGCCTCCGCCCAGCGTGCCCGGACGACACTCAGCAGCGCGCCGCCGAGCGGTCTGGCCAGCGTCCTGAGCCGGTCTCGCCGGCCGTAGTGCCTGCGGTACACCCGGCCGGTCCCCCGCGCCACGTGGCGGGCCCTGAGCCGGGACTCCCTGGTGCCCGCCGCGGGAACGGAGGGGTTGTCCTCGTAGACGGTGATCCTCGGGTCGTAGGCGATCGACCAGCCGCTCCGCAGCCCGCGCAGGAGCAGGTCGGTCCCCTCCCCGGACTGCCACGGTGTCGGGCAGCCCGCCCCGAGCCCCTCGTCGAAGTCTCCCACCGCGCGCATGAAGGACGAGGTGTAGAAGCACGTCGCCTCGATGGCCTGGGACCACACGGTGGTGCTGTCGAGGACCGCGGGCTCGGAGCCGAAGGCCAGCTGGGCCGGTCGCCCGGCCGCGTCGAGCAGCATGCCGGAGACCACCCCGCGCTCGCCGATCGCCTCGCGCACCCGGGCGAGGGTGCCGGGGGCGTACCACGTGTCGTCGTCGGGAAAGCCCACGATGTCGTAGTCGCCGAGCGCCGCCACCCCGGCGTTGCGCCCGGCGGACAGGCCGCGCGGCGTGGTCACCCGGCGGATGGGCAGGCGGTCCCGCCAGCGCTCGACGACCTCAGCCGTCCCGGTTCCGCCGCTCTGGTCGACGACCATCATCTCGGTGACCGGCGAACTCTGCTCAAGCACCGAACGGAGCAGGCGGTCGAGGGTCTCGGGCCGGCCGATCGTCGTGACGACCAGAGCGACCCGTGGAGTGGGATTCACGTCGATATGGTAGGCCAGCGCAGCAAGATGCGATTGGAGCCTTCCATAATGATTCGCAGGAACAAGTCACCGATGGTGTGGGTCTACCACTCTGTGGCGGAATTCGACCGTGACCCACTCCGGATCACGGTCTCGCCGGCCAGTTTCCACCGCCACATGCGCTGGTTACGTGACCGGGGTCTGCGCGGCGTCACGATGCGCGAGCTCCGCGCCGCCGAGGCGAGGGGCGAGGCCGCCGGCCTGGTGGGACTCACCTTCGACGACGGCTACACCGACTTCGCCACGACCGTCGTGCCCGCCCTGCTGGAGTACGGCTTCACCGCCACGGTGTTCGTCGTCGCGGGCCACGTGGGGAAGAACAGCTCGTGGGACCCGGGGGTCCCCAGGGACGTGATGACGCCCGGGCAGCTCCGCGAGGTGGTCGCCGCGGGCATGGAGATCGGCTCGCACTCGCTCACCCACCCCAGGCTGCCGTCGGTGGACGGCGACCGGCGGCTGTCCGAGGAGTTCACGACGAGCAGGGCGATGCTGGAGGACCTGACGGGCGAGGTGGTCGACGGGTTCTGCTACCCGTACGGGCAGCACGGCGCCCGCGAGGTGGAGGCGGTCACCGAGGCGGGTTTCGGCTACGCCTGCGCCCTCTGGCACACCGAGCACGCGGGCCTGTTCGCGATGCCGCGCATCGAGCCCTTCGACGAGACCGGGCCCGCGGGTCTGCGGGGCCGGGTGCTCGCCCACCAGATGAACAAGACCTACCCCAACATCCGGGGCATCCTCAAGGATCGCTTCGGTCTTGATCTCTCACCTCGCGGCTAAAATAGACGAGGTGAGAGAGGACTTCCGGATTCTGATCGTCTGTACGGCGAACATCGTCCGCTCTCCGATGGCGGAAATGATCGCCACGGCGATGCTGCGGTCCTCCGCCTGTCCGGTCCTGGTGGCGAGCGCGGGCACCCACGCCTGGGTGGGCCACCCCATGGCGCCGTACGCGCTCGCCACTCTGAAGAACCTCGGCCTGGACGGCTCGGCGCATCACGCGCGACCGCTGGACAGCGCCCTCGTCAACGACTCGGATCTCATCCTCACGATGGAGACCGGGCATCGGGGCTCGGCGGTGACGATGGAGCCGACCGCGATGCACAAGACCTTCACCCTCCGCGAGTTCGCCCACCTCGCGGAGGGGCGGAAGGTCCGCCACCGGTCCGACACCGTCGGGCGGGCGCACGCCGTGGTCCGGGCCGTGGCGAGACGCCGGGGCGCCCCGGGCCGCCACCATCCGGTCGAGATCGCCGATCCGTACGGCGAGCCGCCGGAGGAGTACGACAGGTGCGCCAGGGTGATCGGCGGCTCGCTCAGCCGCGTGCTGGGGGAGTTGCTCGGTCCCCGCTGACCGGCGTGCTCCCCCTCTTCGACCTCCGCCCGGCGGCGGGCAGGGCCCGGTCCTGGACGACGTCGTGCATCTGGAGCTGGGGCTGGGGTTGTGCCCCGTCTCGCACGTAGGGGCCGTACCGGTCGGCAGCGGGCGCCTTCCCGCAGTTGAAGACCAGGCCGATGACGCGCCCCCTGGCCGTCTCCAGGATGGTCAGCGCCTCGCGCAGTTCCTCGCGCCTGGTCTTCTTCGCCCGCGTCACGACGATGGTCCCGTCGACCTCGGGCACGAGCACGGCCGCGTCGGTGACGGGCAGCAGGGGCGGGGCGTCCAGGATGACGTAGTCGAAGCCCTGCGACAGCCGGTCCAGCAGGTCCCGCATGCGCTGGGTGCCCAGCAGCTCGCTGGGGTTGGGCGGCAGCGGTCCGCTGGTGAGCACGGTGATCCGGTGCGGCCCCGACGTCGACTGGGCGACCTCGGACAGCTCCGCCCTCCCGGTGAGCACGCTGGTCAGCCCCGCCTCGCCGACGAGCCCGAGCATCCCGGCGAGCGCCGGGCGGCGCAGGTCGACCTCCACCAGGATCACCTGGGCGCCCTCGGCCGCCAGCGCCCCGGCCAGGTTGACCGCGGTCGTCGACTTCCCGTCGCCCATGAGCGGGCTGGTGATCAGGAACGTCTTCGCCGGACGGTCGACCCCGGCGAAGCGCAGGGCGGTGCGCAGCTTGCGGTACGCCTCGGCGCGCGGGCCGAACCGGTCGCCGACGAGGGGGGTGGCCTGCGCGCCGGCGTCCTTGGGCACCATGGCCAGGACGGGCTGGTCGCTCAATCGCATCAGGTCGGCCGCGCTGTGGATCCGGGTGTCGAGCGCCTCGCGCAGGGCGCCGAGGCCGACCCCTCCGACGAGCCCGAGCGCGAGCCCCAGCACGACGTCGAGGACGATCCGGGGGCTGCTCGGCCGCTCCGGCACCGCCGCGTCCCTGACCACCTTCACGCGGATCGCGGAGATCTGGGTCCGGTCCGGCGTCTCCAGCTCCGCGACCACCGCGACGAGTCGCGCGGTCACCGCGTTGGCTATCTTCGCCACGGTCGCCCCGTCGCCGTACCGGGCGGTGATGTTGAGCAGGACGGTGTCGACCGGCACGTCCACCTCAAGCCTCGCGGCCAGTTCCTCGGGCTTCAGCGGCAGCCCGAGATCCCTGATCACCGGCCTGGTCACCGTCGGGGTGGTGACGAGCGCGGCGTAGGAGCGCACCCTCTCCTGGGTGAACAGGGTGCCCTGGTATCTCTGGTCGATGCTGGACTGGCTGCCCTGGGCGACGGAGACGAACAGGGTGGTCGTGGTCTTGTACTCCTCCGCCTGCAGCAGGCCGATCCCGAGTCCGGCGCCGGTGCCGACGACGGCGAGCAGGATCACGAGCAACAGGTTTCTACGGACTCCGGCGATCAGATCTCTGGCGTTCACAGGTGCTCTCTCGACTGACGGGGTGTTACCGGCGGCGTGCGTGGAGGCACGGCGGCGAAGACGACGGTGAGCAGGATCAGGGCGCTCAGGAACCCGGTGGCCTCGACCAGTGAGCTGGCCGTGGCCGCGCCCGTCGCGCCGGCCAGCGCCGCCCCCACGCTGACCGCCAGCACGCGCCCTCCGGCCACGGCCACCCGCAGGACGAACAGCATGCGGACCCGTTCCATGGCGCGGAGCACGCCGTAGGGCCCCAGGCCGAGTCCCTCGATGACCAGCAGGGCGGTGAAGGCGAGGACGAGCGGCCCCACGTCCGCCCAGGACTCGCCCAGGAGGGCCTGGCCGACCGAGTCCGGCAGAAGGGCCGCGACGGTGCCCGCCAGGGCGCCCACGGCCCCGCACAGCAGCCCGGCGGTGGCCGCGGACCGGAGCATCCGGCCCGGTGCCGCGGACCTGAGCCGGGAGAGCTCGCTGACCACCACGACCCGGCCGGCCGCCATCACCACGTTCGCCGGGCCGAACAGCGTCAGCGCCGCCCGCCACGCGCCCACGGCCGCCGGGCCCGCGATGTGCCCGAGGACGATCAGCACGGCGTAGCCCGCCAGGGAGAGCGCCCCCGTCTCCACGAAGTACGGCCGGACCAGCTTGCCGTACTCGCGCAGCCAGCGGCGCGGCGCGGTGAGCCGGGGCAGCGTCCCCGCCTGGCCCACCGCGAGCACCGCGGCGACCAGGCCGCCGAACCCCCAGCCCGCCACCAGCCAGCTCAGCCCCGCGCTCATGTGCAGCGCGGCGAACGCCGCCGAGACCTGTACCACCCCGCCCACGATGTCGACCAGCACCGTACGGCGCTGCCGGCCGATCGCGATGAACGCCAGCCGGATCGCGTCCCAGACCAGCAGGGCGGGCAGCAGCAGGGCGAGTACCACGGCCGACCGCCAGTGCGAGCCGATCAGCAGGGGGGACACGGCCAGCAGCACCACTCCGGCGACGGCGCCGAACACGGCCGCGGAACCGGAGCTGTCCGCCAGCGCCCGGCGCACCGCGGCGTCCCCCTCGGGCCGCCGGACCAGGAGCGGCTCGCTGACCGCGGCCCGCGACAGTTCCACGACCACCACGTAGAACCCGTAGAGGAGGGCGAACTCCCCCAGGGTGACGACCGAGACGTTGCCCGCCACGAGAATCATGAGGGCGAAGTTGCTTCCGCTGCAGATCACATGGTCGGCGAGGGTCCACATCCCCCGTCGCGCCGCGGTCACGTCTTCATCCCGGGATCTCGCCGCCGGTGCACGAGCAGGGCCAGGAACATCGCGCCGGCGAGGGTGGGGAAGGCCCGGCCCTCACCCCAGTAGAAGTATCTGACCAGGTCGACCAGGCCCACGTACAGCAACGGGTAGAGGACCAGGCCGCGCAGCTCGCCCGAGCGCATCCAGCGGTAGCAGACGCCGACGGCCAGCCCCGCCGCCGCCCAGAAGAGCAGGCCGCCGGCGAGCCCGTAGTCGGCGAGGGGCGCGAGCATGCCGCCGGTGTTGTTGTACTCGGGGTTGCCGAGCCGCCACAGCAGGCCGGGCCAGACCCGGGCGGGGTCGAAGCCCAGCACGGACTCCGGGGTCAGCAGCGCGGACACGCCGGGGAAGTTCCACAGGAACCCCACGGTGTAGTACGGCCAGGCGAGGCCGGGGCCGATGTGGTCGACCACGATGGCGGAGTTGTTGTAGGCCGTGGCGTAGTAGCCGGTCAGCCGGCGCAGCACGAACTCGGGGTAGTCGATGTGCACGATCGAGGAGTAGTGGGACCAGCTGCGCACGTATTCGAACGTGCCGAAGAGCGTGACCAGCGCGAAGGGGGCGAGCAGCGGCAGCCCGGCCCAGAGCCAGCGGTAGTGGCGCCGCCCGTCGCCCGGCCGGAGCGTCGAGACCACGGCGAGGATCGGCAGCATGATCTCCATCAGGGCGAGCCGCTCGGAGTTGAGCACGACCCGCGCCACCGTCAGCCCGGCGAGCAGCGCGAACATCGCGGTGTGCCGCCCGCCGCCGAGTCTGCGGTCCAGCAGGAGGCAGACCATGGCCAGCGGGCCCAGCTGGGTCAGCGTCGTCACCCCGCCGATGGTGGCGAGGTCGGACTTGATCGCGTCGGCCGAGCCGGGGCTGAGGGCGAAGACCTTCGTCAGGTCGGCGAGGCTGAGTCCGCTCGACACCGCCGAGGCCATCCAGGCCGCGTAGCCCATCACGGTGAGCACGGCGGCGGCGCGGCCCGCCAGGAGCAGGAGCCGGCGCTGGCCGGGGTTGACCGGTATGTCGCCGGCCCGCACCGTCCTGGCCAGCGACGGCAGCATGCAGCCCACGACGAAGACGCCGATGAACGCCGTGACGGTGAGCGCCTTGCCGTCGTCGAAGATCTTCGGCGTCCGCCACCACTCGCGGAAGCTGTCGTCCCCGATCAGCCCGGCCGCCAGCAGTCCGGGCACGGTGGCGAGCATCGCGGTCCAGGCGGGGTGGAGCCACCATGCCCCCTCGCGCAGCGGCAGCCGTACGGTGCTCATGCCGTGGCGCCCCCGCCTTCGGCCAGGGAGGTGAAGACCTCGGCGTGGCGGCGCGCCGAGGTCTCCCAGGAGAAGAGCGCGGCCCGGCCGATCCCCCTGGCCCGTAACTCCGCGGCGGCGGAGTCGTCGGACAGAATGCCCTCCAGCGCCGCCGCGATGCCTCGCGCGTCGAGGTCGGAGACGAGCACGGCGGCGTCGCCGGCCACCTCGGGCAGCGCCGCCCGGTCGGAGGTCACCACCGGGGTGCCGCAGGCCATGGCCTCAAGCACCGGCATTCCGAAGCCCTCGTGCCCCGAGGGGAAGGCGAACACCGTGGCCGCCCTCATCAGGGGTGCCACGAGTTCGTGCGGCACCTGGCCGAGGTAGCGGGCGTGCGGCGCCTCGGCCAGCACCCGCTCGACCTGCCCCGAGCCGATGAATCCGCCTCCGGCGACCACCAGGGGGACTCTCAGGCGCGCGGTCGCCTCGGTCAGGGCGGTGACGTTCTTACGCGGGTCGAGGTTGCCGAGGTAGAGCACGAACCGGTCGGGCAGTCCCAGCGGCGCGAGGAGGGCGCCGTCGCCGTCGCCCAGGGGGTGGAAGCGGCCCGCGTCCAGCCCGTGCGGGATCACGTGGAGCCGCGCGGCGGGGAGGCCGAAGACCCGGCTGATCTCGCCCGCCGAGTGGTGCGAGACGGTGATCACCGCGTCGGCGACCCTGGTGAGCCTGCCGACCCTGGCCAGCCAGGTGCGCTTCCAGAGCGCGCGGGCCAGCCCGGGGACCGGCGCGTCCTCGACGCCGTGCACCGTGGCCGCGATCGGCACCCGGGAGCCGATCAGCGCCCCGGTGTCGGCCGGGAAGTGCAGCAGGTCGGCACGGCCGGGACGGGCCGGCCAGAGCAGGCCGTCCGCGACGGCGTAGGCGAGCTGCCTGGCGCCCCCGCCGAGCCCGTCGCCCATGGGGACGAGGGCCTCGTACTCGATCCCGAACCGGGCCAGCGAGGTGTAGAGCGTCTGCGTGTAGGAGGTGTTGCCGCCCACGTTGCGGCGGAGGACCTTACCGCTCACCGCGATCCTCATGACGTCCCCAGGGCGAGCGCGTAGGCGTGGGCGAGCCCGGCGGCCTGGTGCCGGGGGGTGTGCCCGGCCAGCGCGTCGGCCAGGCGCCGCCCCGCGCCGTGGCGGAGCAGGTCGTCCTGGAGCGCCTGTACGGCCAGCGCGCACTCGGCGGGTGTCGCCACCAGGCCGGGCACGCCCAGGCTGCGCAGCGCGGGGATGTCCCGCGCCACCACGGGCAGCCCGGCCCCCACCGCCTCCAGCACGGAGACCGGGGCGCCCTCCCAGCTCGCGGTGTGCACGTAGACGTCGGCGGTGCCGAGCAGGGCCAGCACCTCCTGGCGGGCGAGCCAGCCCGTCACGACGACCCCGGCGTCCTCCAGGGTCCGGCGCAGGGCCGGGTCTCCGTCGCCGGCCCAGATCCACCTGGTGGACGGATCGGCCGCGCGGGCGGCCTCGGCGAGGAAGGCGGGGTCCTTCTGCGCGCAGATGCGGCCGACCGAGATCGCCGTGAGTCCGGAACGTTCCCGGCCGTCCGCCGCGGGGATCCCGGGGGCGACGGCCGGGACCTGGGAGACGACGTCCGGGATCTCGGGGACGACGTTGGGGACGTAGACCACCCGCTGGCCGCCGCGGAGCCGGACCGCGAGATCGGCCTCCCTCGGGCTCACCGCGGCCACGACGCCGGTGCGCCGGGCGAGCAGCGCCTCGGCCAGGCGGAAGCCGTACCGGACGGGACGGCTGATGTCGGTCCGCTCGAACGCGTAGCAGTGCGGGGTGTAGACGATGCGCCGGCTCGGGATCGACGGGCAGGAGCGGACGTAGAGGCCCGCGTAGGAGGAGTGGGCGTGCACGATGTCGGGGCGGGTCTCCCGGTAGGCGGCGGCCACGTCGCGGATCCGGGCCATGTGCCCGTCGGCGAAGACTCTCCGGCCGCTGAGCAGGCTTTCGGCGTCCAGCAGCGGATCGGCCGCGTCGTGCGCCATCAGCAGCCAGTGGTCGTGGCCGGGTGTGGCCTTGATGTAGGCGTGCACGGCGCTGGCGACCCCGCTGCCCCAGCACTCGGTCACGTGGAGCACCCTCGTCGGCCGTCCGGGGCGGGCGCCGCCGGGTGCGGGTCGTTTCACGGCGTCAAGCCCCACCATGACCTCCGTGACACGTGCAAGTGCGAGAGCCGGCAGTGTCAATCAGTGCCAGCGCGACATAAGGTATCGCAGGTTGCATAGCAACTTTTTTGGTATGTCTGACTCGATAGGGGCATTCCCCATGCATCGCGCCCTCCGCCTCCTGCTGATCACCGGAACCGCCGGGGTGTTGATGGGCGCCTGCACGGCTGGAACGCTCTACGCCTTCCAGAGCAGTCTCGACGGCGACATCGTCCGCATCCCCGACGCCCTGCCCACCCTGGAGGCCGATCGGCCCCCGCCCGAGGCGGGGGTGGGAGAGAACTGGCTGCTGGTGGGGACCGACACCCGCTCCACGGGGACGACCACCGGCAAGGACGCGGCGGCCCGGCTCTGGCGGCCCGGTCAGCAGCGCACCGACACGATCATGCTGGTCCACCTCTCCGAGAGCCGGAACCGGGTCTGCGTGATCTCGATCCCCAGGGACTCGTGGGTCTCCGTCCCCGGCAGGGGCAAGGCCAAGATCAACGCCGCCTTCTCCTGGGGCGGCCCGGCCCTGCTGATCAAAACGGTGGAGAAGCTCACCGGCGTCCGGATCGACCACTACGCGGCGATCGACTTCCAGGGGTTCTCCGCGGCCACCGACGCGATCGGCGGGGTCGACGTCGAGGTGGCGCAGACCGTGCGGGACCCGCTCAGCGGCGTCACCTGGCAGGCCGGCCGCCAGCACCTCGACGGCGAGAAGGCCCTGCAGTTCGTCCGGCAGCGGGTCAACCTCCCCGGCGGGGACCTCGACCGGATCAAGCGCCAGCAGGCGCTGCTCAACTCCATCGCCGACAAGGTGCTCAGCGCCGAGACCCTCGCCAACCCGGTGAAGGTCAACGACCTGCTGCGCTCCCTGACCAAGACGATCAGCGTCGACTCCGGGGTCACCCCCGGGATCCTCAGATCGCGGGTGTTCGAACTGGCCGGTCTCGACACGCTCGACTACGTCACCATGTCGGTGAAGGGCACCGGCATGCAGGGTCCGCAGAGCGTGGTCTATCTGGACATGCCGAGGGTCCGGGACCTCAGCCGGGCGATCCAGGACGACCGCGTCGACGACTACGTCAGGGAGAACGACGGCGGCAACGCGGTCGACCAGGTCCGCTGAGGACCAGCCCGGATCAGTAGGCTCCCCTGGCCCGCGCAACCGCCCCCCAAGTCTTCCAGAGCAGTTGCAGGTCCAGGGCGAGGGACCAGTTCTCGACGTAGCGGAGGTCCATCCGCATCCGCTCCTCCCAGGAGAGGTCGGAACGGCCGCTGACCTGCCACAGGCCCGTCATCCCCGGGCGGACGACCAGCCTCCGGTGGATGTCGGCGCCGTACATGGCGAACTCCTCGGGCACCAGCGGGCGTGGTCCGACGAGCGACATCTCACCGCGGAGCACGTTGACGAGCTGCGGGAGCTCGTCGAGGGAGGAGCGGCGTAGGAACGTTCCCACCCTGGTGATACGCGGGTCCTCCCGCTGCTTGACCGGCGCCCCCTCGGAGCCGGCACCGGCGGCCGGCCGATCCGCGCCGTTCACCATGGTCCGGAACTTCAGGACCTGGAACTCCCTGCCGCCCAGACCCACCCGGGTGTGCCGGAACAGCGCCGGCCCCTCGCTCGTGGCCCGGACCGCGACGAAGATCACCAGCATCGGGATCGCGAGGACGGCCAGGACCACCGCGGCCATGACCCGGTCGAAGACGTTCTTCACCACCTGGTTGATCCCTCCGAAGGAGGGGTGGTCGACGTGCAGCAACGTCATCCCGGCGACCGGGCGGACGCTGATGCGCGGCCCGGCGACGTCCATCAGCGAGGGGGCGACGAACAGGTCGGTGTCGGTGATCTCCAGGCTCCAGGCCAGCCTGCGCAGCGCGGCGCCGTCCAGCTCGGGACAGGCCAGTACGGCCACGGCGTCGGCCGACGTCCTGGCCACCACGTCGGCGACATCGGTGAGGTCGCCGAGGATCGGCACCCCGTCGACGTCGGGGAGCTGCCCGGCCGCCGCCCCTCCGGGCAGGCAGGCCGCGACCACGCGCATGCCGTACCGGGGCTGGGAACGCAGCTCCATCACCAGGTCGAGCACCGACGCCCGGTGCCCGACGGCCACGACGCCGTGGGCGGCCTCCCCGCTCGGGTCCTTACGCCGCAGCCAGCCGCGCAGACAGCGGCGGAAGGTGAGGGTGAGCAGGATGGCCAGGGGCAGCATGGCCATGACGATGCTTCTAGCGATCATGAGTTTGGTGACGTAGGCGCCGATCGCGACGACCGCGGCCAGGCCGAGGCCGCCGTTGAACACCAGCCGGACCTCCTCCAGACCACCGGCCTGGACCCGTCCCCGGTAGGCGCCCACGAAGGACATCGCGACCGGCCAGGCGAGCACCAGGCCCGCCGAGAACACCATCTCGAACCAGGGGACGTAGCCGCCCCACCACCACCTCGCTCCGAGCACCACCTGGTAGGCCAGCAGGGCACAACCGAGGTCACCGGCGACGAGCACGCGCGTGATCGACCGTCTCCGCCCGCGCCGGGGAGCGGGGGGTAAGGGGAGCAACGCGGACAGGTGGGCCGTGTTGCGCTCAGTCGACGTCGTACTCATACGATCTCACCTTCTTGCCGGACAAGCACAAGAAGGACGCATAATCTCCACCTCAGGTTTACTTGACCACCAAAAACACCAAAAGTCACACTATATGTGACGTTTCCCTCCTAGCATATGGGGCACCCCGCCGCCCACGACCCCCACCCCGTCCCCAGAGGAGAGCCACGGCCAGCAGCGCCAGTGGAACGGCCGGCAGGGCGTAGCGCCGATCGAACACCGAGGTCGCCGCCGGTATCAGCAGCAGGGTCACCGCGAGGATCCACGGAAAGGCGACCTCACCCCGCCCTCCTGCGACCGCGCCGGCCGCGCCGACCACGAGCAGCACGCCCAGCAGCAGGCCGGTCGCGTTCCCCTCGGCCTCCAGCAGGCCCGCCGCCCTCGGCGCCGGCGGCGTCGGCGCCGCGTGCCCGAGGGCCGTGGCGACCAGGAGATCCCCCCGCTCATAGGCCAGGACGTCCCGCACCGGATCGCCCCCCGGCACATAGGTCGCGTTGGCCCCCGAGCCGTATCCCAGCTCTTCGGCGAGCGGCGGCATCCGGAGCCAGGGTCCGGCGACGAAGGCGCCGGTGTCCCTGACGACCGTCCCGGCGAAGTCGAGGGGCTGCTCACGGATCGCCCGCCAGGCGAAACTCGACGCCAGGCGGTTGACCTCGGCGCTGAAGACGTCACCGCCCATGTCCTGCAGGGGGGTGCCCGGATACCAGATGTAGGTGTCCGACTTGGGGCGGGCGCCGGGTGGTGTCTCCGTGCAGAGGGGCCGCTCGGCGGCCGGAGGGTCCATCTCCGCGCAGTCCGCGAAGGCCATCACCCTCCCGTAGAGGAAGATCCCGTTGCTCCGGGTGAGCGCGACCGTGCCGTGCCACGCCTGGAACCACAGCCCGTAACCGGCCAGGGGGACGGCCGCCGCGGCCGCGAAGGCGGCGACCGGGCGCCACCCCGCCCGCCGCGCGACCAGGAACCCCGCGGTCAGCAGGACCAGCGGCAGCCCGGTCGCGCGGACCAGGGTGGCGATCGCCAGGAGCAGTCCCGTGACCGCGGCGGCCCGGACGGGAGGCCGGCGCCACCAGAGCGTCACCACGACGGCGCCGACGATCAGCGGGATGAAGAGCGCCTCGCTCATGACGGCGCTCTCCATCTTGAGCTGCCACGCGCCGAAGAGCTCCGGAAGGACCGCCGACGTGGCCGCCCAGCCGGGGAGCGAGGTGCGCCGCCTGAGGAGCGCGTAGACGCCGGCGATCGCGGCGAGGGCCAGCAGGTGCTGTACCGCGACCACCAGCGTGAAACTGTGGAACGGCTTGAGCGACCAGAGGAACAGCGGGTAGCCGCTGGGCCGCACCACGTGCGGCTGGGGCCGCAGGGCCAGGGCGATGTAGGCGTAGCTGTCGTTCTTGGCCAGCACGGGGAGCTGGGTCACCGTGATGACGGCGCGGACCGCCGTCCCGGCCGTGAGCGCCGCGGCGAAGAAGGCGTGCCGCCGGATCAGTCCGCGGACGGCCCCCCGGACCTGGCCGGCCGCCTCCCGCGTCCCGGGCGGAGCACCCGACCGCAGACCCATTCCACTCTCGCCTCTCAACGTACAAACACGTAGAAGAGACGAATGATAGGTCAATCAGGTTTACTTAGGGATCAAAAGTCACATAAAGGACAATCATTCCCACTGTTCACCCGCGCTGAGACCTCCCGCCGAAGATCCGGGTGACCACGCGCCGCATCATCGGGCGGGCGCTGCGGACGGCGGTGACCAGTCCGGGCAGGGGGTCGTCGGCGGCGAGCCAGGCGAACTCCCGCTTTCCCCCCTCCGGGATCCGGTACTCCCGCACCGCCTCGCGCCGGTAGGCGATCCGGGCCGGGACGTCCAGGTTCTCCACGATGATCCTCCGCCCCTCGACCTGCCTCCCCGGCGGGACCGCCTGCCCGGTGAGCGTGAGGTAGTGGGCCCGGACCACGTCGATCCCGGCCTCGGTCTCAAAAAGCCGGAACTGGGCCCCCACCCGGGGGTTGAAGTCGAGCAGCTTGTATCTGCCGTCACGGTGGTCCAGCCGCCAGTCCAGGTCGGCGATGCCGGAGTAGCCGCTCTCCTTGCAGAGCCGGGCGGTCAGGGCGGCCAGCTCCGGATTGTCCACCGAGTAGGCGTACGTCGTCACCCCGACGTGCGGCGGCCACGAGCGCACCTTCACCCCGGTGAAGGCGGCCACGACGTCCCCCTGCCCGTCGCAGCAGACGTGGGCGATCCAGTCCGTCGACTCCGGCCGAGGGAGATACTCCTGGACCAGCGCGTACGGCGCGGCGGGCCACCCCGCGGCCAGCTCGCGCAGCTCCTCCGGCGTGCCCACCACGGTGGAGCGGTTGACCGCCGGCGCGGCCAGCCGGACCCACGGCTCGGAGTTCTTGACCACGACGGGGAAGACGAACTCACGGACGATCTCGTCGATCTGGTCGTGCGAGGTGACCAGCCGCGACTCCGGCGCCGGTATGTCGTAGCGCCGGCAGAGCCGGAACATCTCGTGCTTGCTGGCCAGCAGCCGCGGCAGGTCAGACGGGACCGGCGGCAGGATCAGATGTTCCGACAGGGCGTCGGCGTGCTCGGCGAGCAGGATCGCCGCCTCGTCGTCCGTCGCCACCGCCACCGCCCGCCCGGGGAGCGACGAGGCGATCTCCCGCAGCCCCCGCACGAGCTGCTCGGCCGGTTCGGCCCCGGTGGTCGGCCAGACGGTCCGGCCGGACCGGTGCCGGGAGAGCGCGGCGGAGGTGAGGCGCCCCTCGGCGATGACGTGGACGGGAACCCCGAGCCGTCCCAGTGTCCGCACGGCGCCGACGGCGCCGTGATGAAGCGGATAGTGCCCGACCTTGATGAGGAGGGCGGGAACGCTCGGGTCCATGATCACTCTTCGGACTCGGATCCACCGTCGGTGGCGATGTAACCCACCACACCGCGCAGCCTGCCCACCGAGACGGCGCCCTGGCGCAGCAGCCGGGGCACGGCGGTGGTCAGGTCGAGGATCGTGGACGGGACGTTGTCGGCGCACGGGCCGCCGTCGAGATAGACCGCCACCGAGTCGCCCAGCTGCTCCTCGGCCTCGGCGGCCGTGGTGGCCGCGGGGGCGCCGGAGCGGTTGGCGCTGGACACGGCCAGCGGGCCGGTCTCCTTGAGCAGTTCGAGGGCGACCGCGTGCAGCGGCATCCGGAGGGCGACGGTGCCCTTGGCGTCCCCCAGGTCCCACGACAGCGACCGGTTGGCGCGGCAGATCAGTGTGAGCGGGCCGGGCCAGAAGGCGTCGACGAGGTCCTGGCCGTACGGGCCGAGGTTCTCCACCAGGGCGGTGGCGGCCCGTACGGTGCCGACCAGCACGGGCACGGGCATGTCGCGACCGCGCCCCTTGGCCTCCAGCAGCGCCGTGACGGCGGCCGGCGTGAACGCGTCCACACCCACGCCGTAGACGGTGTCGGTCGGGAGCACCACGAGCTCGCCCCTCGGCACGGCCGTCGCGGCGTCAGCGATACCGGCGGCTCGCTGTTCGGCGTCTGCGCAGTCATAACGTCGGCTCACGGCATGCCATCCTATTCCTGACCTATTCTTGACCGAAACGGGCGGTGACGAAGCGATCCCTGCGGGTGAGGTCCTGACGGCTGCGGACGTCGCGCCAGCCGTTCTCCTCGGGGAAGATCAGATAGACCGGGGTTCCCTGCTCGTCGGCGTGCTCCACGGCCACGAACCCTCCGGGACGGAGCAGCCGCCTGGCGGTCCGCTCCACGGCCCTGACCTCGTCGAGGCCGTCGCTGCCCGAGCCGTACAGCGCGCGGCGCGGATCGTACTCGCGCACCTCGGGGTCGCGGGGCACGGCGCCGGGCGGGATGTAGGGCGGGTTGGAGACGACGAGGTCCACCTGCCCGTCGAGCTCGTGCAGGGCGTCGGCCAGATCCTCCGGATGCAGGTGGACCCGGTCCTGCCCGTGCTCCAGGATGTTGCGCTTGGCCCAGCGGTAGGCGTCGGGGTCGACCTCCACGGCGTGCACGGTGGCCAGCGCGACCTCCTGGGCGATGGAGAGCGCGATGGCGCCGGAGCCGGTGCCGAGATCCACGACCACCGGCGAGGCGACGTCCATCTCCCGCAACCGCTCGATGGCCCACCCCGCCACGACCTCGGTCTCCGGGCGCGGGATGAACACGCCCGGACCGACCTCCAGGGACAGGTAGCGGAAGTACGCGCGGCCGGTGATGTGCTGGAGCGGCTCACGGGCCTCGCGCCGGGCGATGCCCTCCCAGAACAGCGCGTCGAATTCCGCGTCCGCGACGGTGTGCAGCTCACTGCGGCGCACCCCATGGACAAAAGCGGCGATCTCCTCGGCGTCCGTGCGCGGCGACGGCACACCTGCCTCGGCGAGCCGGGCGGTGGCGAGGGCGATCTCGTCCAGCAGAAAGGTCATGGGCGCGTTCTATGAGTGGTCCGCGAGCTTCTCCGCCATCTCGGCGTCGAGGAGGGCCTGGATGACGGCCGTGAGGTCGCCGTCCAGAACCTGGTCAAGGTTGTACGCCTTGAAGCCGACCCGGTGGTCGGAGATGCGGTTCTCGGGGAAGTTGTAGGTGCGGATGCGCTCGGAGCGGTCCACGGTCCGGATCTGGGACTTGCGCTCGGCCATGGCCGCGGCGTTGGCCTCCTCCTCGGCGATGGCCTGGAGGCGGGCGCGGAGGATCCGCATGGCCGACTCCTTGTTCTGCAGCTGGCTCTTCTCGTTCTGACAGGAGGCCACCACACCGGTCGGAACGTGCGTGATCCGCACGGCCGAGTCGGTGGTGTTGACGCTCTGGCCTCCGGGGCCGCTGGACCGGTAGACGTCGATGCGGAGGTCGTTGGGGTCGATCTGCACGTCGACCTCCTCGGCCTCCGGGTAGACCAGGACACCGGCCGCGCTGGTGTGGATGCGCCCCTGCGACTCGGTCACCGGCACACGCTGCACCCGGTGCACGCCGCCCTCGAACTTCAGCCTCGACCAGACGCCGTCGTCGCCCCTGGCCTTCATCGCGACCGTGACATCCTTGTAGCCGCCCAGGTCGGAGGGGGTGGCGTCGATCATCTCGGTCTTCCAGCCGACCCGCTCGGCATACCGGAGATACATTCTCAGCAGGTCACCGGCGAACAGCGCCGACTCCTCACCGCCCTCGCCCGCCTTGATCTCCATGATGATGTCCTTGTCATCGTTGGGATCACGCGGGATCAGCAGATGCCTGAGCCTGTGCTCCAGCTCGGGGACGCGGGCCTCCAGCTCCTTGGCCTCCTGGGCGAACGACTCGTCCTCCGGCGCCAGCTCCCGGGCGGTGCCCAGGTCGCTCTGGACGCCCTCAAGCTCCCGATAGGTGTTGACGATCGGGGTCAGCTCGGCGTAGCGCCTGCCGAACGTACGCGCCTGGCCCTGGTTGGCGTGCACGGCGGGATCGGCGAGCTTGAGTTCCAGCTCGGCATACTCACTGAGCAGCTCGTCGAGATTCACCGTGCGTCCTCCCTTGAAGTCCGTGCGAAACCTGCCTAATCACCAGGAACGCCGACCCAGGCGCACCCCTTCGGAGAAGCGGAGGGGTGGTTCCGAGCCGGCGTCCGGATGTGAGCTACTGACCCGCGGGCTTCTTGCCGAAGCGCTTCTCGAAGCGCGCCACCCGGCCACCGGTGTCCAGGATCTTCTGCTTGCCCGTGTAGAACGGGTGGCAGGCCGAGCACACGTCGGCGTGAATCGTGCCGTTCTTGGCGGTGCTACGGGTGGTGAAGGTGTTACCGCAGGTGCAGGTCACCGCGGTGGTGACGTACTCCGGGTGAATGTCGGGCTTCATGTCCTCTAGTTCCTCTCCAAGGCGCGGTCGCCGGGTCGCCACTGTCTCTCGCCGGTGAGGCTTGCGCGCTGTGCACACCGTGGGTGCGCGCGGGCGGGAGCCGGAACCGCTGCGGTTCGGCTACCAGTGTGCCAGATGCTCCAACCACCCCAGGCCACGGACCATTCCCCGAACTGATGACCTGCATGTGTAGACGAGTCACACCAGCCCCACTAGGCTCCGGTGCCCAAACCGTAATATTTACCGTTATCTTTACCCGAGTAAGGGGACCAATGATGAGGAACGGAACGCGGTTGCTCATGGCAGCCGCAACGGGGGCCGCCGTCTTCGCCAGCGGTACGGCCTCAGCCTTCGCCACCCAGTCCACCCCCTTCACAGCCACCGCAGCGGCCTGTGACGCCGTCACCACCGACATCTCCGACGTCAAGGTGGGCGACACCTTCGTGCCACTGAAGGCTGACAACACCGTCGGCTTCGAGGCCACTCTCAAGAAGCCCTTCAAGGACAAGGACGCGAACGGCGTCTGGCCCGTGGAGGGAAACACCAAGCAGGTCGCCCGCTCGGTGACCAAGGTGACCGCCGAGATCACTCGCGCCGACGGAACCGTCATCGCGGCCACCGAGCTCGCCCTGCCGAAGCAGCCCGAGACGACGGACGCCGAACACAGGGTCGCCGATGTTCCGCAGACCGCCTCCCTCAAGGGCGACTTCACCATCACCGCCAAGGACAAGGACGGAAAATGGCAACTCCGTCTGAAGATCAGCCGGGTGGGCGCCGACAGCGCGACCTGTAAGGACGTCGACGTCGACCCGCAGGTCAAGTATCTCGGCGCCTCGGTGACCGACCCGGTTGTGATCACCCGCAACGAGGACACCAAGGTGGTCGTCAAGGCCGGCATCATCGGCGCCTCCTCCGTCTCCGCCCGCCTCTTCAGCAACGACGCCACCGACTCCGTCGACCTGCAGCTGGAGAAGGGCAACTCCGCCAACTCCTGGTACAGCACCACCTGGTTCGACAGGGACTTCTCCACCGGCTACTGGACGCTGGAGCTGACCGCGGGACGCGGCAAGGAGAGCGCCAAGTACGAGAAGGCCGACACCTTCACCGTCAGGGCCGGTAAGTCCACGTCCAGGAAGCGCGCGTCGAAGGTCTCGTTCGACGTAACCGCGAACAAGATCAAAAAGGGTAAGTCGATCCGCCTGTTCGGCACCGCCTACCGGGGCGGCTCGGCCTACTCCGGCAAGATGGTCGAGCTCTACTGCAAGAAGAGGGGCGCCTCCGGCTGGAAGTTCGTCTCCTTCGCGAAGGCGAACGGCAGCGGCAGGTTCGGCAAGGTGGTCAGGCCGAAGTTCGACGCCTACTGGCGTGCCGTGCTCCCGGGCACCGGTAAGACCTACGGTTCCAAGTCCGGCGTCGAGTTCGTGGACGTCCGCTGAACGACCTGACATAGGCGGCGTCGCGCCCGTCGCACAGCCGGAGTCCGGCCACCGGGGCAACCGGTAACCGGACAACCTGGAGAACGCGACAGCGCGTCACGCCCCCGCGCACGGCCCCACGCTGTACGACTCGCGTCCCCAACCCCGGGCGCAAGCCGTACAGACGACGGAGCGCGGAACGTCAGCGGAACGCGAGGTCGGGAACGCCCGGTGCCATCGGCCCCGGGCGTTCTCCTCTCCTCAGACGTTCGCCAGCTCCTCCCGGTCGCGCCCGCTCACCGCCCCAGATAGGTCAGTACGGCCAGCACCCGGCGGTGGTCGTCGGGGGCGGGTCCGAGGCCGAGCTTGGCGAAGATGCTGGAGATGTGCTTCTCGATCGCGCCCTCGGTGACGACCATGCGGGCGGCTATCGCCGTGTTGGAGCGGCCTTCGGCCATCAGGGCGAGGACCTCGCGCTCCCTGGCCGTCAGGGAGCCCAGCGGATCGTCCCGCCGATAGCGGTTGAGCAGCTGGCCTATCACCTCCGGGTCGATGACCGTCCCTCCGGAGGCGACCCGGCGCACGGCGTCGAGAAACTCCGACACGTCGGCGACGCGTTCCTTGAGCAGGTAGCCGACCGCCGTCGCACCCCCGCCGAGCAGTTCGGTGGCGTAGCGCTCCTCGACATACTGCGACAGCACCAGGATCGGCAGCCCCGGCCGGAGCGACCTGGCCTCCAGCGCCGCGCGCAGCCCCTCGTCGGTGTGGGACGGCGGCATCCGCACGTCCACGACGGCCAGGTCCGGATCGTGCTCGGCCACCGAGGCCACCAGCCCGGGACCGTCTCCGGTCACCGCGACGGTCTCGATCCCGCCGTCGGCCAGAAGCCTGACCAGTCCCTCGCGCAACAGCACCGAGTCTTCCGCGATCACCACCCGCATACGGTCAAGTGTTCACCACTCGCAGGGCAGTTCGGCGCGGATCAGGGTGGGGCCGCCGGGCGGGCTGTCCACGCTCAGTACGCCGTCGATGGTGGCGGCCCGGTCCGCCAGGCCCGCCAGGCCGCCTCCGGCACCCGGCACCGCGGCCCCGACGCCGTTGTCGTAGATCTCCACGACCACCCGCCGCCCCTCACGGCTGACCCGGACGGACGCCTCCGTGGCCTCGGAGTGCTTGGCCACGTTGGTCAGGGACTCGGCCACGATGAAGTAGGCGATGCTCTCCACCGCGGCCGGAGGACGGTGGGAGACCTCCACCGACAGGTTCACCCGCACGGGCGCCCGGGAGGCGAGCGAGGAGAGCGCCGCGTCCAGCCCCCGGTCGGTGAGGATCGCCGGGTGGATGCCCCGCGCGAGGTCGCGCAGTTCGGCGATGGCGGCCTTGGTGCCGGCGTGGGCCTGGGCTATGAGCTCCCTGGCGCCCTGGGGGTCGCTCTCCATCCGCACCTGGGCCCGGCCCAGGTCCATGGCGACGGAGAGCAGCCGCTGCTGCGCGCCGTCGTGCAGGTCGCGTTCGATCCTGCGCCGCTCGGCCTCGGCCGCGTCGACCCCGCGCGCCCGGCTGGCCCGCAGGTGAGCCGCCCTGGCGGCCAGCAGGTCCCTCTTACCCGGGCTCAGCAGCCCGACGGCGAGCAGCGCGTGCAGCCACGCCATTCCCCTGGTCGCGTACAGCGCGACGGAGAGGACCCCCAGCCCGGCCGGGACGCAGAGCAGCGCCCCGGGGACGGTGTCGATCAGCAGTCCGTCGACGATCGAGATCGGCCCCCAGCCGAACAGCACGAGCAGCGGCATGAGGATCAGGCCGAGCGCGAGGCACCACAGGACGGCCGAGACGACGAACTCCCCGATCCCGACCGGCAGCAACAGCAGCAGGTACAGCAGGTCCTTCCAGGTCGCCGGATCGACGAACATGTCCTTCCAGCGCAGGAGCGGGTTGCCGCCCGAAGACGGCCGGTATGGGTCGGGGATCACCGTGCCGAAGGCCAGCCGGAGCAGCCGCCGTTCGGCCATCGCCGCGCCGCGCCAGGCGAGCATGGTCAGCGCGAGCAGCGGCAGCCCGATCCAGAGGGCGACCAGGGTCAGCGCGAGCGGGAGCGCGAACACCGGCACGGTGAAGCAGACGATGCCGTAGAACATGCTGAACAGCAGGTACGGCACGGCACGCCAGGTCATCGGATCGACGAGCATCCCCAGCGGCCCGTTCGGTCCCAGCGGCACGCGGAGGCGCAGCGGCGTCCGCGTCGCGGACGCGCCCACCCCCGTCTCAGCCGTCACCCGCTCCCCGCCTCCACACACCGTGATCGCGGTCATGCCCGGGGCCCCGCCCCGTTCAAGTGTGCCGGAACGCCGGGCGCGGCGGAATGGGGCGGGCAGGCGTCCTGAGGGTGTGGATATCCCGAAGGCCGGGGCCCCGCGGGACCCCGGAGCCGGCGTCCGGAGGCGATATCCGGGGATGGGTCCCAGGGGCGGCCGGCTCCCGGTGTCTCACCGCGTCGGGTACCGGCCGGAGCAGGCGTCCGGAAACGGGCGGCCGGAGATGAACGCCCAGGGATGAACATCAGGAGATGAGGTTCAGAGACGGCGAACGCCCCGGCCGTGAGGGCCGGGGCGTGAGCCGTACCACGAAAACCGTCAGTCGCGCTCGGAGCTGACCGTGGTCTTCTGAACCTGGAGGAGGAACTCCGCGTTGGACTTGGTCTCCCTCATCTTCTCCAGGAGCAGCTCCAGAGCCTGCTGCATGTCCAGGGCGTGCAGCACCCGCCGCAGCTTCCAGGTGATCTGCAGCTCGTCCTTCGACATGAGGATCTCTTCCTTGCGGGTGCCGGACGCGTCGACGTCCACCGCGGGGAAGATCCGCTTGTCCGCGAGCTGGCGGTTGAGCTTGAGCTCCAGGTTTCCGGTGCCCTTGAACTCCTCGAAGATGACCTCGTCCATCTTGGAGCCGGTCTCGACCAGCGCCGTGGCGAGGATCGTCAGCGAGCCGCCGTTCTCGATGTTGCGGGCGGCGCCGAAGAAGCGCTTCGGCGGGTAGAGCGCCGTGGAGTCGACACCACCGGACAGGATACGGCCGGAGGCCGGGGCCGCCAGGTTGTAGGCCCGGCCCAGGCGGGTGATGGAGTCGAGCAGCACGACGACGTCGTGACCCAGCTCCACCAGACGCTTGGCACGCTCGATGGCGAGCTCGGCGACCGTGGTGTGGTCCTCGGCGGGGCGGTCGAAGGTCGAGTGGATGACCTCGCCCTTCACCGACCGCTGCATGTCGGTGACCTCTTCCGGACGCTCGTCGACCAGGACGACCATCAGGTGGCACTCGGGGTTGTTCCGGGTGATCGCGTTGGCGATCGACTGGAGCACCATCGTCTTGCCGGCCTTGGGCGGCGAGACGATGAGGCCACGCTGCCCCTTGCCGATCGGCGCGACCAGGTCGATGATCCGGGTGGTCAGGATGTTCGGCTCGGTCTCCAGACGGAGCCGCTCCTGCGGATACAGCGGGACGAGCTTGTTGAAGTCGGGCCGCTGACGCGCCTGCTCCGGATCCATGCCGTTGACCGTGTCGAGGCGGACGAGCGCGTTGAACTTCTCGCGGCGCTCGCCGTCGCGGGGCTGACGGACGGCGCCGGTGACGACATCGCCCTTACGCAGGCCGTTGCGGCGGATCTGGGCCAGTGAGACGTAGACGTCGTTGGAGCCCGGAAGATAACCGCTGGTCCGCACGAACGCGTAGTTGTCGAGGATGTCCAGGATGCCGGCGATCGGAATCAGGACGTCGTCGTCGCCGACCACGGGCTCGTTGCTGTCGAAACGGTCCCGGCCGCGCCGATTCCGCTCCCGGAACCGCCCGCGCCGGCCGCGACGGTCGTCGTCGTCGCCCACACCGTGCTGGTCGCCACGGCTCTGCGGACCACGGTCGCCGCCACGGTCACCGGTGCGGTCACCGCGGTCACCGGTGCGGTCACCGCGATCGCCGCCGCGGTCACGGTCGTTGCGCTCACCGCCGCGGTCGTTACGCTCACCGCGGTCGTTCACCCGCTCGCCGCGGTCGCTCCGGTCACGGTCGTTGCTCCGCTCGCCGCGGCTCTGGCCCGCGTCGGCGGCGCGCTGGTCGGTACGGCTGTCGCCGCGCTCGCCCCGCTCACGCCGGTCGTTGACGCGCTCGCCGCGCTCGCCCCGGTCGCCGTTGCGGCCACGGCGTTCGCCACGCTCACGGCGGCTCTCGCCACGCTCGGGACGCCCCTCGGTCTGGCCCGCCTCGGCCTGCTGCTCCACGACGGGAGCGGCGGCGGCGACGGGTTCGGCCACGGGAGCGGGAGCGGCCTGCTCGGCCACGGGCTCCACGGCGGCGACCGAGCGGGAACGTTCCCTCCGGCTACGGGCCGGGCGCTCGGCGACCGGCTCGGCCTGAGGGGTCGGCGCCGGGGCTGCCGGGGTTTCCTTGGCAGCGACGGGAGCCGGGGCGCTCTCGGCGGTTACGCCCTGCTTCTCCTGGATGGCTGCGATGAGTTGGCTCTTGCGCATCCGCCCGGTCCCGCTGATGCCAAGACCAGACGCCATGGCCTGCAGCTCGGGCAGCACCATCGCGGACAGGCCGGTGCCGGAGCGACGGCGCGGCTTGGCCGCGGGGCGGGTGGGGGTGTCGCCGGCCTCCGGCGATGCGCCGGTGGCGTCGGAGAGGAGTTCGGTGGTGTCGCTCACTAATGGGTCCTTCCCAGGGGTCGGGCGTGGCCATGATCAGCCAATCGTCCCGGTGGTGCGATCGACCCGGTGGGACAGACCGGGTCGGGTTGCACGTTGCGATCCTCGACGGTCCTTACGGACCGCCGCCACTGTCGGAGAAGGGCGTATCCATGCCGTCACCATCGAGATTCGCCGACGGTGGGGCTTGGAGGACACCCCCCGGATTGCTACCGGCAACCAGATGTCGAAGTAGATCGAACGCGCATGTCCCCTCAAACGCCGTCTCTCGTTGCCCCAACCGAATGTGGAGCATTCGGAGGCGACGGATTCGGGGAGGCCACTGCGGCGCTCATGCCCCACGGGATCGGGCATGGTACAGCGATGCGTGGCTGACAAGCACGCACCCAACAAGGGGGCACCTGGTGCGGCTACCAGCCTAACATCACCAGCGCACACAGCTATTCCCTGAAGGTCGAAGAGGTATCAGCGTGTCCCGGGAGGGACAACACAGGCACCGCGGGTTTCGACATCCAGTGGCTGGATGAGCCAATCAGTACCCACTTCCGGTGCGATCAAATCCTGCGTATCCCCTGTGGAAAACGCAAGAATGGTGGGACCCGCTCCCGAGACAACCGTAGGGACGCCGATCCCGCGCAGACGTTGTACCAGATCCGCGGTCTGCGGCATCGCAGGCGCGCGGTAATCCTGATGCAACCGATCTTCGGTGGCGGCCAGCAGCAGCTCCCGCTCGGGCCTGGTGGTCAGTGCCGCCACGAGCAGCGCCGCCCTCCCGGCGTTCGCGGACGCGTCGGCGTGCGGCACGTCCTCGGGGAGCAGTCCCCTGGCGATCTCGGTGGACAACCGGTGCCGGGGAATGATGGCCACGGGCCGAATATCGGCGTGTGGAACCAGTCTCACCATATGCGGTACGTTCGAGTGGTCCGTCCATGTGACGGTCAGCCCGCCCGCGAGGCACGGGGCCACGTTGTCGGGGTGCCCCTCGATCTCGGTGGCCAGGGCGAAGACGTCGTCGTCGGTGAAGGCGGGTACCGTACCGGGGTGGGCGTCGGCGGAGGCGCCCCGGTGGGGGACGGCCTCGTACGGCGTGCCGGCCAGCGCCCGCGCGGCGAGGATGCCCGCGCAGATCGCCGCGGAGGAGGAGCCGAGCCCCCGCGCGTGCGGGATCCGGTTACGGCAGCGCAGCCGGATGCCACGCGGCTGCGGGACCCCCATCCGGTCGAAGGTGGCGCGCATCGTCTTGACAACGAGGTGCCCCTCGCCGTCGCCGAGCTCGCCCGCCCCCTCTCCCTCGACCCCGATGTCGACGCTCCCGGGCCGGGGGCCGTCGCCGGGCTCGGCCGGAGAGTCCTCGGCCTCGCCGTACAGAGACGCCTCGACCTCGTCGTAGAGGCCGAGGGCCAGCCCCAGGCTGTCGAACCCCGGGCCGAGGTTGGCCGACGTCGCCGGGACCCGGACGGTGACCCTGATCGGAGCTCCTGGGCGCGGCCCACCGGCTTCAGCCGTGGAACGAGCCGGCCCCTCGTGACTTTCGGACATTAGATGGATCCAAACTGCGTGCTGTGTGGGTGGCTATGACCCCGCGCGGACGGTGATGTCCTTCTCCGGCGCGGGTTCCAGATCGTGTGGTGTCCGGGGTAATCGTGTGACGCCCGGGGCAGCGGCGGCGCGTGCCAGGCGGCCGGGCCGAAGAACGCGTAGGGACCTCATCGGTGAGGTCGTGGGCGGGTGAAGGGCGCGGCCGGCGGAGATGAGGGTCATGCCCGGCCACGTTCACCCACCGCCCGCTCTCGGGCCTCGCGAGGGGGAACGGCGATGGGTCTCGGCCGGGCTCGCCGCCCCCCTGTGGGCCTCACAGGGGGAGGGGCGTCGGGAAGACGGTGTCAGGCGAGTTCCAGGGCGACGGCCGCCGCGTGGGCGTCGATCGGGATCGTCACCGGGGTGGGCGCGCCGGAGATGGCCCAGTCCGGGTCCTTGAGGCCGTTGCCGGTCACCGTGCAGACGATGCGCCCTCCCGGGGCGACAAGTCCCTGGTCGTGGGCCTGGAGCAGGCCGGCCACGCTGGCCGCGGAGGCGAGCTCGACGAACACGCCCTCCTCCTGGGCCAGCAGCTTGTAGGCGGCGGCGATCTGACGGTCGGTGACGGCCTGGATGACGCCGCCGGACTCGTCGCGGGCGGCCTCGGCGAGCTTCCAGGACGCGGGGTTGCCGATCCGGATCGCGGTGGCGATCGTGTGCGGGTGGGTCACCGGCGCGCCGTTGACGATCGGCGCGGCGCCGCTGGCCTGGAAGCCGAACATGCGGGGGGTCCGCGCCGCGACGCCGTCCTCGGCGTACTCGGTGTAGCCCATCCAGTAGGCCGAGATGTTGCCGGCGTTGCCGACCGGGATGCAGTGGATGTCGGGCGCGTCGCCGAGCGCGTCCACGATCTCGAAGGCGGCGGTCTTCTGACCCTGGAGCCGGAACGGGTTCACCGAGTTGACCAGTGCGATCGGGTAGTTCTCCGACAGCTTCCTGGTCATCTCCAGGCAGTCGTCGAAGGAGCCCTCCACCTGGAGCAGCCTGGCCCCGTGGACCAGCGCCTGGGCCAGCTTGCCCATCGCGATCTTGCCCCGGGGCACCAGCACCGCGCAGGTCAGGCCGGCGCGGACGGCGTAGGCGGCGGCGGAGGCGCTGGTGTTGCCGGTGGAGGCGCAGATGACGGCCTTCGCGCCGTCTTCGACGGCCTTGCTGATGGCCATGGTCATGCCACGGTCCTTGAAGCTGCCGGTCGGGTTCGCGCCCTCGACCTTGAGGTAGACCTCGCAGCCGGTCAGCGCCGAGATCCGGTGCGCCGGGACGAGCGGCGTGCCGCCCTCCAGCAGCGTGACGACGGGCGTCGCCGTGGTAACCGGAAGTCGGTCACGGTACTCCTCGATCAGGCCACGCCACGCCCTGGTCATGATTGCTCCTCCCGCGCGTGGCCACCACGCGCGCCCTACCTGCGCTGTTGGGTAACGAGTCTACGGGCAACGCCCCCGGCCCCGGGATCCGTTGTCCACCAAATGGACACCTCAGGCGTCATCCATCCAGGAAGTCCCGCGTCCCCCGCCCAGGAAACCCTAAGGAAATCCGGGTAAAGTCAACGCGGCCCGAGAAGCGGGAACGCAGACGAGGAGCACCACATCATGACGGGCGGAGCGGCGATCGACCGGCCCCCGATCCGGCACAACGACTACTCCTGCCTGAGGCCGCCCCCACTCGGCGAGTGGACCCCGGCGCTCTCGGTCAGCGTGGTCATCCCCGCGCACGGCGGCCAGCGCCGGCTCGACCTGACGCTCGCCGCCCTGGCCGCGCAGACCTACCCCGGTCACCTCATGGAGGTGATCGTGGTCGACGACGGCAGCGACCCGCCTCTGCGCCTGCCGGAGATCGTCCCGCCGGGCACCCGGATCGCTCCCGCGGCCCCCGGAGGCTGGGGCATCGCGCACGCGCTCAACACCGGGACCGCGCTGGCCGAGGGGCACATCATCCAGCGCCTGGACGCGGACATGGTTCTCTGGCGCGAGCACATCGAGGCGCTGGCCCGCTGGCACCACCTGACCGACTATCTCGTCGCCATCGGCGCGAAGATGTTCGTCGAGGACCCGGCGCTCTCCCCCGCCGAGCTACACGACCACGTGCGCGGAGACTCTCTGGAGACCGTCTTCGACCTGTCGAAGGCGCTGGCCAGTTCCACCGAGCAGACGATCATCCGCACCAACGGCCTGCGGACCAGCCGCAACCCCTACCACGTGTGCACGGGGCCGACGGTGTCGATGCGGCGCGAGACCTTCCACGCCGTGGGCGGAGTCGATCCCGAGGTGCTCAGGGGCGAGGACACCGAGCTCGCCTACCGGCTCGCCACGCACGGCGCGGTCTTCGTCCCCGAGCCGGCGGCCAGGGCCGTGCATCTGGGCCTTCCCGCGCAGCGCCGCGACCGGCGGCGGGCGGTCAGCGCGGTCGCCCCCTACTTCGCCCACCGGGTGCCGCTCCGCCGTGACCTGCGCAAGGACCGGGGGCGGCGGTGGCTGGTGCCGTACGTGGAGGTGGTCCTGCGCGTCGGGGAGGGTGAGAGCGGCGGGGAACGGGTGCGCGGGGCGGTCGGCGCCGCCCTCGACGGGTCGATCGACGACGTACGGGTCACTCTGGTCGCCCCCTGGTCACAGCTGCCCGCGGGGCGCCGCCCGGTGCTCGACGACCCGTTCTTCGAACTGCGCCTGCTGCGCGAGTACTTCGCCCACGACGAGCGGGTACGGCTGGCCGACGAGGTCGCCCCCACCCCCGCGCCGACCCCGTTCCGCTACACGGGCCCGATCTCGGTCCCGCTGGGACGCGACTCCCTGGAACGGATGATCTCCGCCATCCAGGACGACCGGTCCGGCCTGCTGGTGATCGACCTCGGCGACGACGGCACGGCGACCCTGGAGCGGACCGAGGCGCTGGGCCGGGCGAGGCTGCTGGGCGCCGACGACGTCGTCACCTCGATCAAGGCCACCCACGGCGTACGGCACGGCGACCGAACCCAGTTCTGGCCGGCCCACCCCACTCCCCCGCCCGCCCCGCCACTCCCCCCCACGGCCACGCCCGCACCCCCCACCTCCATCGGAGAACCCGCCCCGTCATCCCCCGCCAAGCGGAGGTCCTGGCTCGGCCGACTCCGAGCGGCGATCCGCCCCCGATAGGACGCCCCCGGCTGAAGACCGACGGCAGGTTGGACACCGTGTACGGATGGACCGATGGTTTTCTCCGGTCTGACGCTGTGAGCTGAAGCGCTGTCACGGTGAGGATCCCTGCGGGCAGGCTGTGGCCATGGATCCGGGCTTCCGCGGTGAAGTGGCCGACTTCTACCACCGGTATCGGCGCGGTTACCCCCAGGCCGTCATCGATTCAGGGGTCGAATCCGCACGGTGAAGCACCAGCCGAAGCAGGACACCACGCTTCACACGCCCGGGGGAAACTCATCACAGGCACCGGGCACCAAGTCTGCGAAGCCCCGGTCAGGAACCTGGACGTTCCCTGCCCCTGTCTCAGGTCAAGGTGTCGAGGTCGCCACTCTTAATGCCGCCGACGAAAGCACGCCACGCGCCGGGTGTAAAAGTCAGGACCCCTCCGTCAACGTTCTTGGAGTCGCGCACCAGGAACAGGGGATTCTCCGCCTCATGGCCTGAAGTGCCAGAGGCATTGATGACAGCCACTTGCACACAGTCCGCACCGTTAGCACTCAAGCTGCTGGTCCGCCACACGGCTTGCTCAGGAACAGTCATCTCGCAGCTCCCTCCAGCGGATCGATGATCAAAGCTGCTCAGCCACCGTCGCGATGAAAGAGATGGATTCATCGACCCCATACGCAATCGCACGAAGATGATCTAACACACGTGTATAGCAGTGTACGTCCCTTTCGTCCTCTACCCAGAGGTTACTGGTCAGGGTCTCGATGTAGACCACGTCCTCGTCGTAGCGCGCCGGAAAACTGAGAATCGAGAAGGTTCCCGCCATCGCGGGATGAGCTCCGGAGGCGAAAGGGAGAATTTGGATGGTCAGATTGGGAAGCTGGGCCAGATCCACCAGATGATGACACTGAGCGCGCATGTCCTCAGGAGAGCCGACCCTGTTACGCAAGGCCGCTTCGCTCATGATGACCGAGTAGTCGAGAGGTCCGGGCTCTCGCGCGAGAAGCCGCTGGCGGGTCTTGCGTGCTTCCACTCGACGTTCGATCTCTCCCCGAGGCGCAAGATCCATCAAACCGGCGTGAATAACGGAACGAGCGTACTCCTCCGTCTGAAGCAGCCCCGGAATGATCTGAGCCGAGAACCCTCTGATCGACGCGGCTTCGGCCTCCAACGCGATGTACGCGGCGAGTTCTGTGGGGAGGGTGTCGCCGTAGGCGTCCCACCACCCCTTGAACCGCGCGTTCCTCGCCAGGTCAAGGAGGATTTGCCGCTTGTCGCCAGGGACCGCGTAGAGATCGAGAAGTACCTGTAGATCCTTCGGCTGAACTCGTCTGGTAGCTGTTTCATAGCGACTGAGCTTGGAGGGGTTCCAGCCCAGCGACTTGGACGCCTGATCACCGGTCAAGCTGTTCGGCCTGGGGGACCTGTCCTGGGCGGCGGTGTACTTCGATGAGGACGACCCTTCGGACTCACGGGTCTACCAGGGCGGGCCGCGTCGTCTGTGGGACGAGGTCGAGGCCGCTCACCGGTGGTGGGTCGAGCGCGGGCGTCCGGGACATGAGGAGTTCGGGCTCACCGTCACCGCCGGCGGGCAGCAGCGCGTGTGGCTGGGCGATCCCTCCAACGTGGTCTCCCGTACGACGGCCGAGCCCGGACAGAGGTGGTGAACACGTCCATCCGCGAAGCGGAGGCCAACCTGCGACGCCTCGCCCGCCACACCGCCGAACCGATGTCCGGCGTCGGCGGCTTGGCGCCATGGCCCACGCCGCCGGGCTGATCCATTCCGCTGGAACCTTCCCGGCATCAGGAATGCGCCGGAACCGCCCTCGGCACTCGCCCGGGGTTCTCGTCTACCGGCGGCGGGTGATCACCCGTTTGACGGAGGAGAGCAGGCCGTACTGGACGACCTTTCTGGCGGCGGCCAGTTCCTTGCGCAGGCCGCCGACCTCGCGGCGCAACTCGACCGCGCTCTTACGCCAGCGGCCCGCCTCCTCGCGCCACCTGGTCACCTGGCCGCGGAGCCGCTCGACCTCCCCGGTGAGCCGTGCGGCCTCCCCGGCGAGACGGGCCGCCTCGGCCCTGGCCCGGTAGGCGCTGCGGCGGCCGGTGAACGGCCGGGCCTCGGGCAGGAACCCGTAGGTCTCCCCGTCCACCCAGACCGTCCCGAAGGTGTCCTCGACGGCGTCGTCGAGGCGCTCCCCCTCCGCGCGCACGATCGCGGCGCGGGCGAACGCCGCGGTGCGCTCCAGCCTGGCCGCGACGATCGTCGTGCCCGGCCCCTCGGCCAGCAGCACCGACACCAGGCCGTACCCCTCTTCCCCGGCCAGATCAAGCAGGCGCGCGAGACTGTCCTCGTCCGGGACCCACCCCGGGGGCAGCCGGAGCCGGTAGGGCACCCCGGCCCAGGGCTCCGGGCCCCCTCCGTCGTCAGCCGGGTACGGCACGGCGGGCACGGCCGGTGGAGGCGAGGCGAGGGTGAGCCGCACCCGGGGCTCGTGGGCGTAGTGACCTCGGATCAGCACCGCGGCCAGGTCCGGGTTGGCCAGCGGCGCGCGGTCGTCGGCCCGGAGGCGGTCCCACGGGCCGGGGACGGTGACCACGACGTCGGGCACGGTACCGGCGAGCACGGCGTCCACGGTCGCGCGGACCTCCTCGTATCCGGGACCGCTCTCGCCGGGGTCGCACGCGGATTCGACGACCACCTCCAGGTAGGGCACCTTCCACTGCCTGGCCGGGTGGGACCGGAGCCAGCGGTAGGCCGGGATCCGGTCGGCCACGAAGGCGTGGCTGACCCGGTCGATCGGCGCCTTGTCCCGCATCCGCATGGTGGGCCCCAGGTGGAAGGCGCGGGCCAGCGGCTCGGGCACGAAGACCGCGCCCGCCTGGGCGAGCCGGTAGCCCATCTCGGTGTCCTGGCCGAGGACGAGGTCGGTGTCCATCGGACCGGCCTGGGCGAGCAGCGCGGCGTTGACCGAGGTGGCGCCGCCCACGTGCAGGCTGAAGGGGCGAGACGGGTTGCCGGTGAGGCCGCCGGTCCGCTCGATCAGGTCCACCAGCCAGGCGTGCGGCTCGGCGGGTTCGAAGAGGTCGGCCAGGTCGGCGGCGGCGGCCACCGCCTCGGGGGTGGGCTGCGGGGCCGGGGTGAACCGCAGGTAACCGGTCACCGCGAGGTAGGGCGCCGCGTGGTGCCAGCGCATGTGCGCCTCGACCGACCGGCGGTCCAGCACCACGTCGGAGTCCAGCCAGTGGATCACGTCGCCGGTGGCGGCCCGGAGCCCCGCGTTGCGGGCGTGCGCCCGGCCGGGGGTCGCGCAGGCGACCAGCCGGGTGCCGGGCGGCCGGAGGTCGGGCAGGCGCAGCGGCGGTTCGCTGCCGTTGTCCACCACGACGACCTCGGTCAGGTCCGCGGGGTAGGTCTGACCGGCCAGCCCCGCCAGCACCAGGTCGAGTTTGTCCTGACCGCCGTAGGCGGGGACGACCACGCTGACCCGCAGCGACGGCGTCCAGGCGCCGAGTTCGGCGGGGGTGAGGCTCCGATAGTCGTTGCCGGAGATCCGCGGGATCACGGGGCCTCCAGGATCAGGCTCGGCCGGAAGCCGTGCCACTGGTTCGACGCGACGCGCAGGAAGTGCGCGAGGGGGAGCCGCCAGGTGTGCTCGGTGCTCACCGTACGGCGGAGCACGTAGCCGAGCCCGTGGGTGCGGTAGACGCGCGCCCCCGCGGCGTGCGCGGCCTTCAGGAACCCGGCGTCGACCCCGCGCGGCAGCCCGGGAAACCCGCCGAGATCGGTGAACCGGGACCGGTCGACCAGGATGGTGCCCCCGGCCACGTGGTCGGACCAGACCTCGCTGGTGTAGTCGGTACGGCGGATCGTGACGTTCAGCGGCTCCAGGTAGAAGAACTCGGCCGCGACGCCCACGATGTCGGCGCCGGCGTAGGACCTGGCGAGGAGAAGGTCGGCCAGGTGCTCGGGGCCGTACCAGTCGTCGTCGTCCCACTTGGCGACGTACGCGCCGCCCGCCTTGGACGCGGCCAGGTTGAGCACGTCCCCGAAGGGGGTGACCGCGTCGGCCTCGACCACGGTGATCGGCAGGTCGCTCTCCCCCACGGCCCGCCGTACCTCCGGGTGGTCCGCGGCGACGCCGTGCAGGCCCAGCAGGACCTCCACCTCCACCCGCCGCTGCCGGGCGATCTGGGCGAGCGCCGAGCCCAGCAGGTGCGGTCGCATGCTGGACATCACCACGCTCACCGTGGGCGTGGCCGCCCGGGCCCTCCCGGTCACCGCCCTGAGGCCGTGGCGGCGCAGCCGTACACTGTGCTCCTCCCGGCGCAGACCGACCACCGACCGCAGCCCGCCGTCCCCCTCCTCGGGTGTCCAGGCCGCGAGCAGGCGGGCCAGTCCGGGTTCCACCCAGTCCGGGGAGGGGGCCGCGTGCAGCGGCACCCCGGCCGCGGCGAGGGCGGTGACCAGGTGGGCGGGGACCTCGCGGGAGGGCCACCGGACGGTCAGGGCACGTAGCGGTCTGAGCCGGGCGACCTCGGCGGCGTCCGGCCGGTCACCGAGCGGTTCACGGGCCGCCAGCCACTCCTGACCTGTCCAGGCAAGATCGGCGGTTCTCTCCGGCGCCGATCGGAGGAAACCCTCGGGAGTCGCGAGAGGGGCCGGGGAGACGGAAGTCGGCTGCGCAGGCACCAGGGAAGAATATCGAGGCCACGGCCCCCCTTCCGATCGCACCTCGGACATGACTCCGGCGTTCACTCCCGATCACTCATCGGAGTCACCGAGGGCATGGGATGCCACAGGAGGACCGGCTTCCTTTCCATCGCCGCACACGCGCTTCACTGTCGGCGGGGCCGAGCCCGGCCCCTGGTCGTTCCGGTGAGGACGGGGGACGCCCACCCGGCGGACGGGCCGGGTGGGGTCGGACGGGGCTCGGAAAACCCCTGCCTACGGGCCGCCATCTACGGAACGTCCTCGCCCTCGACGCGCATGACGCTCACCACGTCACGGACGATGTCCATCTCCCGCAGGCCCTCGATGGTGGCCGAGAGGGCGGCGTCGGTGGCCCGGTGGGTGACCAGCACGAGCTGGGCGTCGTCGCCGTGCCCCTCCTGCCGGACGGTCTGGATGGACACGTCCTGCTTGGCGAACATGTCGGCGACCCGGGCGAGCACGCCCGGCTTGTCGGCGACGTCCAGGGAGACGTGGTAGCGCGTGACGGTCTCGCCCATCGGGTGCACGCTGAGGTCGGCGTAGGTGGACTCCTCCGGCCCCCGCGTCCCCGCCAGCAGGTTGCGCGCCACGGCCACGATGTCGCCCAGCACCGCGCTCGCGGTCGGGGCTCCACCGGCGCCGGCGCCGTAGAACATGAGCTGCCCGGCGGAGCGGGCCTCCACGAAGACCGCGTTGTACGCCTCGCGGACCCCCGCCAGCGGGTGCGTCCTGGGGATCATGGCCGGGTGCACCCGGACGCCGAAGGAACGGCCGTCCTCGGAGCGGGCGCAGATCGCCAGCAGCTTGATGACGTAGCCCATGGCCTTGGCGCCGGCCACGTCCGTCGCGGTGATCTCGGTGATGCCCTCGCGGTGCACGTCGGCGGCGGTCACCCGGCTGTGGAACGCTATCCCGGCCAGGATCGCGGCCTTGGCCGCGGCGTCGAAGCCCTCCACGTCGGCCGTGGGGTCGGCCTCGGCGTAGCCCAGGGCCTGGGCCTCCTCCAGCGCGTCGGAGAAGGACGCGCCGCTGGAGTCCATCTTGTCGAGAATGTAGTTCGTGGTGCCGTTGACGATGCCGAGCACCCGGTGCACGTGATCCCCGGCCAGCGACTCGCGCAGCGGCCGGATCAGCGGGATCGCGCCCGCCACGGCCGCCTCGAAGTACAGGTCGGCGTTGTTGGCCCTGGCGGCGGCGTGGATGGTCGCGCCGTCCTCGGCGAGCAGCGCCTTGTTGGCCGTGACGACCGACTTGCCGCCGCTCATCGCGGACAGGATGAGCGACCTGGCGGGCTCGATGCCGCCGATCACCTCGACGACGATGTCCACGTCGTCCCGGGTGACCAGCGATTCGGCGTCGGTGGTGATCAGGGCCGGGTCCACCTCGGTGTCCCGGCGGCGCCCCGGCCGCCGCACGGCGACACCGGCGAGCTCCAGCGGCGCGCCGACGCGCGCGGCGAGGTCGTCGGCCTGCTCACGCATCAGGCGGATCACCTGGGAACCGACGACTCCGCACCCGAGAAGGGCGACTTTCAGTGCCATGTGGTCGCGCTCCCCGTCTTGTTGGTTCCGCGGCCGGCCTCTCCGGCCGTCCCGGCCGCTCCGCCCGTCCGGCGGTACGGCACTCCAGGTCGTTTCACGCTTGCCCTCTCAGCAGGTCGTCCTCGGTCTCACGGCGGACGATCACCCGGGACTCCCCGGCCTTGACCGCGACCACGGCGGGCTTGGGGAGGTAGTTGTAGTTGCTGGCGAGCGAACGGCAGTAGGCGCCGGTGCCCGCGACGGCGATCAGATCGCCGACGGCCAGGTCACGCGGGAGCCATAGGTCACGGATGACCATGTCGCCGCTCTCGCAGTGCTTGCCGACCAGGCGCGAGAGCATCGGCCCGGCCGCGCTCTCCCGCGAGGCCAGCCGCGCGGTGTACTCCGCGCCGTAGAGTGCCGTGCGGATGTTGTCGCTCATGCCGCCGTCGACGCTGACGTAGGTCCGCAGCCCCTCGACGTCCTTGACCGTGCCGACCTCGTAGAGCGTCACACCGGCCGGCCCCGCGATGGAGCGGCCGGGCTCGACGGTGAGCCTGGGCACCGGCAGACCGGCGGAGGCCGCCACGTTCACCACGATCTCCCGCAGGCTGTCGGCGATCTCCTTCACCTCGGGGGCGGTGTCGCCCTCGACGTAGGGGATGCCGTAACCGCCGCCGAGGTCGAGCTCGGGCAGGGCGATGCCGTGCTCCCGCTTGATCTGCACCAGGAGGGTGGCCAGGCGGCGGGCGGCCACCTCGAACCCGGCGGTGTCGGTGATCTGGGAGCCGATGTGGGAGTGCAGGCCGACGAGCTGGAGCTGGGGCAGCGCGATGACGCGCCGGGCCGCCTCGGCCGCGGCACCGCTGCTCAGCGAGAAGCCGAACTTCTGGTCGTCGTGGGCGGTGGCGATGAACTCGTGGGTGTGCGCCTCCACCCCCACGGTCACCCGGATCATGACCCGGGGCCGCCTGCCGTGCCTGTCGGCGAGGAGGCCCAGCCGGGTGATCTCCTCGAAGGAGTCGGCCACGATGTGCCCGACGCCGATCTCGACGGCCTTCTCCAGCTCGGCGAGCGACTTGTTGTTGCCGTGCAGGGTGATCCGCTCGGGCGGGAAGCCGACGCTCAGCGCGACGGCGAGCTCGCCCGCGCTGCAGACGTCGAGGCCGAGGCCCTCCCGCATGACCCAGCGGGCGACCTCGCGGCAGAGGAACGCCTTGCCGGCGTAGTGGACCTCGCCGTCGGCGAACGCCTCCCGGTAGTCGCGGCAGCGGGAGCGGAAGTCCTCCTCGTCCACGACGTAGAGCGGGGTGCCGTGCTCCCGGACCAGATCCCTGACGTCCACGCCGCCGATCGTGATCGAACCGTCGACGCGGTTCGACGTTCGCGGCCAGATGGCGGGGTCGAGCGTGTTCAGGTCGGCAGGTGCGTGCGGAGGGCGATCCTCGGGCAGCACTTCGGCGTGCCGGTCACCGGCGGGGTGGGCGAAGCGACTCACCCTATCGAGGCTATCGGACCCGCTGATCCCCATGGGACGGATGACCAAGGACCGAGACGCACTCCTCCGCAAACACGTGCTTTTTTTACGCTATTGGCATCCTTGTCAGGATATTTTTGCGTTTTACACTTATCCGGCAGTCAGGACCTGCGGGTCGGCGGGCGGTCCCGCGCGACGCGCGGGATATCCCGGGGGTATCCGGGGATATCCGGCGGGACGGTCAGGACACCTCGTCCGGCGGGGCGCTCCAGGTGTTGCAGGCCGCCATCGTTCCGCCGCTCTCCCCACGGGTTATCCACGCGGCGCTGCTGGTCCCCGAGCCGTGCGACCGCCGGTAGCCCTCCGCCTGGTCGTCCACGGCGTCGCTCTCGCCCTCGGCCAGCAGGCGCTGGTTCTCCAGGACACGTGGCTCGACCGTCCGCAGCGTCACCGCGGCCAGGCAGTCGGCCTGCAGTTCGAGCCGGCGCGACCACGCCTCGTCGAAGACCTCCGGACCCCGGTCCCCGGCCATCCCGCCGACCTCCTGGACGTGGTGGGCGTACTCGTGGGCGAGCGTGAACATCATCGGGAAGGACCGGCTCTCCTCGACCAGCACGTTGACCACGCGCCGGTCGGGACAGTAGATCCCGGCCCAGTCGTAGTCGTCGATCCCGCAGGCCGCCTCCCCCGGGTCGGCGACCAGCCGTACCTCACCGGGTGGCTCGTAGCCGACGTCGGCCTCCTTCAGCGTGGTGGCCCACATGCGGTCCAGGCAGCGCGAGAGGGCGTTCAGCGTCCTTCTGACATCGGCGTCGGGGTTGTCCGGCAGGGTGTCGCAGCGGGCGTCGATCGGGCCGGTGCCCCGGTAGAGATGGTGCGTGGCCGCGGCCGACCGGGGGGAGCCCGGCGCGGTCCCGATCAGTTCCTGGAGATCACCGCGGAGATAGGCCAGGCCACAGAGGACGACCAGGAAGGCGACGGCTGTCGGCAGCGCCCGCCGGACGATCCCGGGCCGCCGTGATCCACCGGCCGCCCAGCCCCGCGGACCGTTCACACGCCCTCCCAAATATTCTATTTTTCAGGGTTTATCACAGCCTGTCGGGCGCCGTCTCGCCAAATACCGCCAGCGTCTCGGCCAGCACGTCCCGTACGGCCCCGGCCAGCCGTACCCGGGCGGCATGGAGCGCCGTCGGCCCCTCCTCCCCCTTCGGCAGCGCGGGAGCCCCCTCGAACGCGTCGTGATAGGCCAGGGCGAGCTGCTCGGCGTAGGCCGCCCACCCCGGTTCCCGGCTCCGCCGCCTGCCGTGCACCTCGGCCAGCAGCCTGAGCACCGCCCGGTCCCGAGTGCCGTCCAGCAGCTCCGGCCGGAACTCCCCGCCGACGCCGAGCTCCGCGGCCCAGCGCTGTACGGCGACCGCCCGCCAGTGGGCGTACCGTACGACGAACCCGGGGTTGCGCCAGGTGCGGGGGAAGTCGGCCCACGGCGACGCCCCCGCCGGAAGCCGATCACCGGCCGGGCCGATCTCCGTCACCAGTTCCCCGGGCACGGACACCGCGATCTCCAGGAGCCCCCCGCCGGACACCCGGACGTCCGCGATCCCGGACAGCGCGCGCAACCGCGCCGCCAGCTCCTCGGGAGCCTGCCCACGGCGCAGCGCGGCCGAGGAGACGTACAGCGCCTCATCGGCCCACGTCCCTCGCGGGGTCGGCGGCAGGCCGAGGATCTCACCAAGCTGACCGGGCGTCACCCCTGGCAGCCTAGGTCCTGCCCCTCACCGGCCAGACGGGGTCAGGTCGAGGAAGGCCCAGCCGCCGCCGAGCCGTCCGACACCCCGCGCCGTGGTGAGGGATGAGCCGGCGGCGCCCCTCGAACAGGTCGGGCTGCCCTGCGCGGTGTGCGACCGGCCGATGCGCGGCGCCGGGCGGGAGCAGGGACGGATCATCCCCGCGCGTGCGGGGCCGACGGCTCGATCCGGGTTCTCCAGTGGTCGCGTTCCGGACCATCCCCGCGCGTGCGGGGCCCATTCACGGGCGTGCTGGAGGAGGCCCCCCGGAGCGGCCGATCCCCAGCCCGTAGAAACTACACCGATCGCCCGCCAACCGGGCGAGAAGAGGATCTCGTCAGATCAGGGCGTGCGGGTCCGGCGGTCCGTAGTCGACCAGTTGCGCCGAGCCGAGGAGCCAGCGGTCGCGGTCGCGGAGCCGGACGTACCCGAAGCGGTCCGCGGAGAAGACCTTGATCCCGTCCATACGGCACTGCCGCATCAGCACCTGGTCCCAGCCCTCGGAGACGTCGGCGAACCCGATCCCGCGCAGGACGGTACGGCGGGCCAGCAGGGTGGCCCCGGCGACCTCGGGGAGGTAGGAGTACTCGGCGGACGGCTGGCGCAGCACCGTCGCGGCGACGTCACGCAGGTGGGCGTAGTAGGCCGCCTTGCCCACGATGTCGGCCGTGGTGAACAGGAAGGGCCTGGCCAGGTCGGTCAGGTAGTGCTCGCCGTACCTGTCCTGGGCGTCCATGACCGCCACCAGGTCGCCCTCGCACAGGTCGAGGGCGCGGTTCAGCCGGGCTCCGACGGTGAGCTCGGGGTCGTGGCCGCGGACCACGACGTCCATCCGGTCGGGCAGCGCGGCCCTGGCCCGCTCCTCGGCGTCCTCGGCGTCCGAGAGCAGCACCAGCTGGACGACGCCCTTCTGCGGCACGACCTGGGCCAGGGTGTGGTCGAGGTCACCCCGGTCAATCATGATCACCGAGATGTCCAGAGTGGCGCGGGCGCTGGGGAGCCCGACCGCGTCCAGCAGGTCGTCGACCTTCTGGGTCATCGTTCCCGTGCCGTAGACCTGGCGGAGCGCCACATGGGCCCGGCGGGCGTCGGCACCCTCACCGGTGTCGGCATCGGCACCGGTGAGGCCGCCACCGGGCGTGGCGGGTTCCGCGCCCCGCCCGGCCCTCGCCGGGCGCGACGCCACGATCGGCGTGCCGCAGGCGGCCAGCTCGGCCATCCGCCAGGCGTCCGTGCCCGGTGGGCAGTCCACCGCCCTGGGCCACCGGTAGGAGGTGAGCACGTCCGGATACGACAGGTGCCCGGGGAGCAGTTCGTCCAGGGGGAGCACACGGTCGAACCGGTCTCCGGCCAGCGGCAGCGGGTTGTGCACCCGGGGCTGCACGGCGAACGGCAGCAGTCCCAGCGACGGCGGCCTGCGGCCCGGCTCCGGCTCGCGCGCCGCCAGGGCCGCCCCCCAGGCCCCCACGGACTTGGGCAGCGCGGTGACGACGTGCTCGAACAGCGCGGCGGCGGCCACGGAACGTTCTACCTCGCCGCCGGTGTGCCAGAAGACCGTGCGGATGCCCCGCTCGGCGCACCAGGACAGCAGCGTGCGCAGCCCCTCCCCCGGCTTGTCCAGCTCACCGGCCCACGGGCCGGTGGTGACCGACTCGACCAGCAGCAGGTGCGGGATCTCGGCGGCCAGCACCCGGGCGAAGTCCCTGGGGGTGAAACCGGTCGTCTGCCGCCACTCGTAGCGCAGCAGCGCCTCGGCGTGCGGTTCGGCGACGACGGCCGCGGTCAGGTGCGGACGGGTGTTCGGCCCGGTCGGGACGCGGAAGGGTTTGAGCTTGACCGACCTGCCACCCACCGTCCTGGTGGACGTGGTGGCCTGGAAGGACGCGCCGGGGACCGGCTTGGCCGAGGTCTTCTGCGGGACGGGCTGGCGTTTGGGCGCGCTCGGGCGCTTGGCGGGTTTGGCGGCTCCGCGAAGGCCGCGCGCCAGCCTCACCGGGTTGCTCTTGCCCGTCTTGATCGCGTCACCGAGGCGGGACCAGCGGGCCACCTGCACCGACGACAGCTTCCACTTCGCCACCTCGGCCTGGTAACGCTGCTCGGCCAGGTCCCTGCGGAGCTTCTCCTCGGCCGCCTGCACGGCTCGGAGCTGCTCCTCGGTCTCGGCCAGGCGCTCCTGGAGTCCGCGCAGCTCCTCGGTCGCCCGTTCCGCCTCGGTAGCCCTCGCCTGTGCCGCGTCCAGCAGGCGGGCCAGCTCCGCGGCCCGCTCCGCCTCGGCCATGGCCTCCCGCAACGCCAGCCGCGTGCTTTCCAATTGCCCGTCCGCCACGCCGTCCTCCGATTCGTGAGCCGGGCAAAGGATACCCTTTGGTCAATCGCGACACAGAGGAGTCAGCACGGTGCAGTGGCCGACGTTCAATGTGAGGCCGTACGTCTGCGGCGGCATCGGCCACCTCGACGAGGCCGCCCTGGAGACGCTGCGAGAGGCCGGCCCCCGGGTGAGACCGGCGCTGCGGACGCCCGAGGCCGCGCTGTTCAGCTCCTCTCCGCTGCCGCCCTACCGGCGGGACGAACGGACCTGGGCGTTCGCCTGGGGGGAACGCACCCCGGCGGGGGCCGCCACCTGGATCGGCGTGGCCGAGGAGTTCGAGACGCCCGGCTTGATCAACGACGGCAGGCGGATCGCGCTGCACGCCGGCGGGCTCGGCCTGGTGGACGTCTACTACCTGTTCAGGGACGGGGCGGTCTACTTCTCCTCGCTGCTGGAGCCTCTGCTGTCGCTGGCGCGCACGCCGTACGAGGTCAACTGGGACGCCTGGGCCGCGATCATCCAGCTGACCTTCCCGCTCCGCGATGACACCCCGTACGCGCAGGTCAAGCGGCTGGCCGGGGCCGGGGCGCTGGTCCTCGACCGGGCGTCGGGCCGGATCTCGACCGAGCGGAGGCTGCCGCGCTGGCTGCGCGAGGAGCCGTTCGAGGCGGGGTGTACGACACAGGAGCTGCTGGAGATCCTGCACGAGGTCTACAAGGAGTTCGACGGGCGGCCGCTGCTGGTGCCGGTCAGCGGCGGCTACGACTCGCGGCTGCTCTGCTCGGTCGCGGTGGCGCGGGACGCCGACGTGGAGTCGTGGACGACCAGCCCCGACGACGGCACCGACACCGACATCGCCTTCGCCCGCGCGATAACCCGTGAGCTGGGTGTACGGCACCGCGTGATCGCCCAGGACGCCTCGGCCTATCCCGAGGACGCGCTGGCGGCCGCGCGGCGGCTGGAGTTCCTCACCCCGCACCACGCCTGGTACACCCCGTTCGCCCGCGAGGTGCACCAGGCGGGCCGGACCCTGGTGGACGGGCTGGCGGGGGGGCCGCTGCTGAAGAACTTCATGGTCAGCGGGGCCGCGCTGGAGGCCTCCTCGGAGGCGGGGCGGAAGGCTGCGCTGCTCGGCTCCCTGGCGCTGGGCGCCCCGTCGGTGCCGTTCCTGTCCGAGGGGGCCTCGGCCTGGATCACCTCCTCGGTCGGCGCGGCGTTCGCCCAGTCGACCTCGATGCTGAACGGCCACCGGGCCGAGCTGCCGCTGTCGGTGCTGCACACCAGGACCGCCAGGGGCATCGCCCGCTCCCCGGTCAACCTGGTCGGCCCCGAGGTGTCGTTCGTGGCGCCGTTCATGCATCCGGCCTTCTTCGACGCCGCGCTCTCGGTGGGTGTGGCCCGCAAGGATCGGGGCCGGTTCTACCGGGAGCTGCTGCACGCGGCCAATCCGCGCGTCGCGGCCCTGCCCTCCACCAACGTGGTCAAGCAGCCGCTCCGCAGGGTCGCGCTGCGCTCGACCGCCGCGCCCGCCAGGGAGTACGGTCACCGGATGCTCTCCCGGGTCGCGGACCGGGTCCCCTCGCTGCTGTCGGAGCAGCTGCACGCGGTGGTGGCCGAGGGGCCGGACGCCCTGGCCCGGTTCAACGGCTGGAACGACCGGTTCTGGGTGCGGAGCCTGGTGCTGTTCGGGGTCTGGCTGGGCGACTACGAGGACCGGCTCCCCGAGCTCACCCCGCCGTGGGCGGCCTGACCCGCCTGGGCGCCCCATCGCTCCGCGGCCGGGACGCCCGCGCCGCCTCTTAGGTAAAACTTCGGACGCCCGGCGACGGGGTCGCCCGGGGCCGCCGTCGATCCCGCGCCCCGGAGGCCGCACCCGTGGAACCGGCCGGCGGGCGGGTGTTCCCGGGCGGTCCGCACCGGTCCGGGGGATCGGAAATCCCGGCGGGCACGGGCCTGCGTCCACGGGACGCTCCCGGGGCGGCGGCCGAGGTCAGCAGTGTGCCTGTCGCATGTTTCAGGAAAAAAAACGATAAGTAACAGCATGATTACGGGGGTACGGTGCGATGCCCGGGGAAATTCCGTGGAGCCCGGAGGGGGCTGTCCCGTCGAGGGGCTTCGAAGCACTCACACGGCTGGTAGTCTTCGGCCCAGAAAGCGCTACAACGGACGGCATCGAATCACAAATTCGGTCCGACCGAGGCCATGGAGTTCGTGGGGATGACGGCTCCCGCCGGCGCGGTCATCACACATCACAACCGGACAATCCGGTGACTTCGTCCTGCCCTTTCTCACTGTGAGCGAGAACACGATGAACGCATCCCCCTGCCCGGAATCCGTGCCCGAGGATTTCATCTCGGCCGATCCGCAGTGGTACAAGCGAGCGGTCTTCTACGAGGTGCTGGTCCGGGGGTTCAAGGACTCCAACGGGGACGGCACCGGAGACCTGCGCGGCCTGATCGAGAAGCTGGACTACCTCCAGTGGCTCGGCGTGGACTGCCTCTGGCTGCTCCCGCTGTACGAGTCGCCGCTCCGCGACGGCGGCTACGACATCTCGGACTACATGAAGATCCTGCCGGACTTCGGTGATCTCGGGGACTTCGTGCAGCTCATCGAGTCCGCCCACCGGCGTGGCCTGCGCATCGTCACCGACCTGGTGATGAACCACACCAGCGACAAGCACCCGTGGTTCCAGGCCTCGCGCCACGACCCCGAGGGCCCCTACGGCGACTTCTACGTCTGGTCGGACGACCCGGCCTCCTACCCCGACGCCCCGATCATCTTCGTCGGCGCCGAGGAGTCCAACTGGACCTACGACCCGGTCCGCAAGCAGTACTACTGGCACCGGTTCTTCCACCACCAACCCGATCTGAACTACGACAACCCCGCGGTGCAGGAGGCCATGCTGGAGGTGCTGCGGTTCTGGCTGGACCTGGGCATCGACGGCTTCCGCCTGGACGCGGTGCCGTACCTCTTCGAGCGTGAGGGCACCAACTGCTCCGGCCTGCCGGAGACCCACGCCTACCTGAAGAAGGTCCGCGCCGAGGTGGACCGCCTCTACCCCGACCGGGTGCTGCTGGCCGAGGCCAACGGCTGGCCCGAGGACGTGGTGGAGTACTTCGGCGACCCGTCCGTCGGCGGTGACGAGTGTCACATGGCCTTCCACTTCCCGCTCATGCCGCGCATCTTCATGGCCGTACGGCGCGGCAGCCGCGAGCCGATCTCCGAGATCATGTCCCGGACCCCGAAGCTCCCCGACAGCGCCCAGTGGGGCATCTTCCTGCGCAACCACGACGAGCTGACCCTGGAGACGGTCACCGACGAGGAGCGCGACTACATGCACGCCGAGTACGCCAAGGACCCGCGGATGCGGGCCTACCTGGGCATCCGGCGCCGTCTGTCCCCGCTCCTCGAAAACCACCGCGACCAGATCGAGCTGTTCACCGCGCTGCTGCTGTCGCTGCCCGGCTCGCCGGTCATGTACTACGGCGACGAGATCGGCATGGGCGACAACATCTGGCTGGAGGACCGCGACGCGGTCCGCACCCCGATGCAGTGGAGCCCGGACCGCAACGCCGGCTTCTCCCAGGCCGACCCCGGGCGCCTCTACCTGCCCGTCGTGATGGACCCGATCTACGGCTACCAGGCGGTCAACGTGGAGGCCCAGCAGCGGAACCCCGCGTCGCTGCTCCACTTCACCAGAAGGATGCTCCAGATCCGCCGCGACCACCCGGTCTTCGGTACCGGCCTCTACAACGAGCTGTGGTCCAGCAACCCGGCGGTGCTGACCTTCGTCCGCGAGGACGGGGGCGACGTGATGCTCTGCGTCAACAACCTGTCGAAGTATCCGCAGCCGGTGGAACTGGACCTGCAGCGCTTCGAGGGCATGACCCCGGTGGAGGCCAGGGGCGGGGTGCCGTTCCCCCTGGTGGGCAGCCTGCCCTACCTGCTGACCCTGCCCGGCCACGGTTTCTACTGGTTCTCCCTCACCCGCCGCTGACCCCCTCGGTGCGGCTCCGGCCGCACCGCTCCCCCGCCGGTCGCCTATCTCGCCGTCACCGGGACCTGGGCGCGGGCGGCCCTGCGCGCGGGGATCAGCGTGACCAGCAGGGCCGCACCGATCGCGGTGGCCACGGCCACGGCCAGGGTCGGCGGTGCGGGGGCGCGGCCGATGCCCGCGCCGACGCCGCTGGTCCGCCCCTGCAGGTCGATCAGTTCGCCGACGACCGAGACCCCCGCCAGGGTGCCCGCGATCACACCCAGCACGACGAGCAGCCCGGTCCCGGTGACCAGGGTGGCCGCCACCTGCCTCGGGGTGAGGCCCATGGCCTTGAGCACCGCCAGGTCCAGCGCGTGGTCACGCAGGCCGAGGGCGGCGGCGGTCAGCAGGTTGGCCAGGCCGAGCAGCGCGAGCACCACGATCAGCGCCACGATCACCCCCCGGATCACCGAGAGCCGTTCGGCCGGGTTGACCACCCGCTCGACCTCCAGCGCCTCGCCCGAGGCGGCCAGCAGCCGCGCCCGGACCGCCGCCGGGTCGGCCCCCGGCCTGAGCACCAGGCTGTAGAACTGCGGCGGCACCGCGTCCTTGGCGGCCAGGCTGTCCATGCCGAGGGAGAGCACCTCACCGTCCTGGTCGGGCTCCACCACCCGGCCCACGATGTGCACGATCAGCGGCGTGCCGCCGACGGTCATCCGGACGCGGTCGCCGATCTTCACCCCCATCAGGTCGAGCAGCCCCTGTCCCGCGACGGCCTCGCCCCTGGCGGCGAACATCCGCCCCTCCACCACCGAGAAGGGGTAGGGGGCGGCGGAGGTGCCCAGGGCGCGGGCCAGCACGCTCCGGGTCTGCTCGGGTTCCAGCGCGGAGACCTCGCTGCCGGGGTAGACCGCAGCCACCTCGGGGTCGGCCCCGGCGAGGCGGGCGGCGTCCTCGGCGGGGAGCTTGTCCGGGAGCACGGTGAGCGCCGCCGCCTGGCCCACCCGCTCGGGGTGGCGCAGGAAGTCGTCCAGGGTGGCCCAGCAGCCGAGCCCGATCGTGATCATCATCATCGGGACGGCGAGGCCGACGATGCTCAGCAGCGCGGGGGCGCGCCTGGTGAAGGCGTCGCGGGTGCCCAGGACGAGGGCGGGCGGCAGCCGTACCAGGAAGGCCAGCCGGGCCAGCCGCGACAGCCGTCCTCCCGGAGGGGAGGCGGCGGCCGAGGGGATGGGCGGCGTGCGACCGCCGCGCCAGGCGGGCAGGGCCACCGCCACGAAAACGGTCGCGGCGGTGCCGGCCGCGATCGCGAGCAGCGGGAGCGGGGAGAGCGGCAGGACCGGCATGCCGTCCAGCGCGAGGGCGGCGACGAGCCGCCCGCAGAGCAGCCCGGCGGCGATGCCGAGCAGGCCCAGCGCGCCGTGCTCCGCCATGAGCAGGCCGAAGATCTGGCCACGGGTGTAGCCGAGGGACTTGAGGGTGGCGATGTCCCGGGTCTGGGTGAGCACCCGGCCGCCCACCGCGTTGGCGATGGCCAGGGCCGCGGCGACCAGCCCGGCGACGCCGAACAGCGCGAGCAGCAGGCCGAGCAGCCGGTTGTCCAGCTCCATGGAGGCGCGGACCTCGCGCCAGGTCGACATGCGCTGGACCTGCCCCGCCAGCAGGGTGACCGCGCCGTGCACGACCGGCAGGGTGTCCTCGCCGTCGGCGAGCCGCAGCCCGGTGACCGACTCGCTGCGGCCCAGCGCGGGCTCGATCCCGGCGAGCGTGGAGGTCAGGGTCCAGGCCAGGCCCGGAGTCGCCTCGGGATAGAAGCCCTGGTCGGCGGTGTCTGCCAGGCCCAGCACGGTCAGCGGGTGCGAGGCGCCGTTGAGCGCGGTGACGGTGAAGGGGCCGCCCACCCGCAGGTCGAGCGCCTCGGCGAAGGACCGCTCGACGACCACCCCGTCGACGTCGCCGGCGCGCAGCCACCGGCCCCGGCGGACCAGGGGCACGGCCACCGGGGGAGGCGTCGGCTCCATCCCCCGCAGCGCCACCGGGGACTTCCCGCCGTCCATGGTGAGCATGACGGGGGCCGTCCGGTACGGCCCGGCCACCCGGACCACCCCGTGCAACCGTGACAGCGCGGCCACGTCGGGGGCGTCCCTGGTGTGGATCCACACGTGGGCGCCCCTGGACTCGGCGAACAGGCCCCGCCACGGATTGGTCCCGTCCTCCAGGAGCGTCGCCGAGGTGATGAGCGCCGTGACGATGCCCGCCACCACGAGCACGGTCAGCAGCGCCTGCCCCCGCCGCGCCCTGAGGTCTGCCCGGATCCACCTGACCGAGGCCCGCAGGGTGCTCACGTCCCGGCCCCCGGGCTCCGATCCGGCCCCGCCGGGCCGGGGGGGGACGTCGGGGGAACCGCGCATCGGCTATCCCCTCAGCTCGACGACGTCGCCCGCGGTGCCCCGCGGGCGGCGGCGGGTCGCGCCGATGACGCCGTCGTCGACGATCTCGCCGTCGAAGAGGGAGACCACCCGGTCGGCCAGACCGGCCACCCGGGCGTCGTGGGTGACCAGGACGACGGTCTGCCCGTCGCGGTGGACGTCGCCGAGCAGGCGCAGGACGTCACGGGTGTTGCGGCTGTCGAGGTTGCCGGTGGGCTCGTCGGCGAGGAGCAGGCTGGGCCGGTTGGCCAGCGCGCGGGCCAGCGCGACCCGCTGCTGCTCGCCGCCCGCGAGCTGGGCCGGGGAGGCGTCGGCGCGGTCGGTCAGCCCGAGCTCGCCGAGGAGGTACTCCCGGCGCTCACGGGCCTCGCGGGACGAGGCCCCCGCCAGCAGCGCGGGCAGCTCGACGTTGTCGGCCACGGTCATGTTGGCGACCAGGTTGAAGAACTGGAAGACAAAGCCGATCTTCTTCCGGCGGAGCAGCGCCCAGGCGCTCTCGCCCAGCGTGTCGGCCCGCCTGCCGTCCAGCCAGATCTCTCCGCTGGTGCGGGTGTCCAGGCCGCCGAGCATGTGCACCAGGGTGGACTTACCCGACCCCGAGGGCCCCATGATCGCGACGAACTCCCCCGAGGTCACCCGCAGGTCCACCCCCCGTACGGCGGGCACCGGCACGCCCCCGTTCTGGTAGATCTTGACGAGGTTGACCGTGCTGACGACGGGGGGTGGGCTCACAACAGGTCCTCCTGACAGCGTTCGAGCCAGTCGAGGTCGGCCTGCAGGTGCAGCATCGCCCCCTCGATCAGCAGGAGCGCGACGCGATCCCCGTGGTCGGTCCGCTCGGCGAGCTCGTTGAGATCGCGCATGAGCCCGAGGTAGTGACGCCGCTGACGGCTGATCAACGCCATCCGGTCGGCGAGGCCGGTCATCGGGGCCAGCACGAGTTTCATGAAGAACTCGTCACGGACCCTCGGCCCCTCGGCCGGCTCGTCGGCCCAGGCGTCCAGAGCCTCACGGCCCGCGGCGGTCAGGTAGTACACCTTCTTGTTCGGCCGGTTGGACTGCTCGACGTCCACGGCGCGGATCAGCCCGTCCTTTTCGAGGCGGCCGAGCGTGACGTAGATCTGCCCGATGTTCGGCGACGGGTACGCGCCGCCAAATATCTGCTCAAGAGACTGTTTCAGCTCGTATCCGTGGGCAGGTTCCTTCGCGAGGAGCGCCAGCAACGACAGCCTCACCCCGTCACCTCCTCGACATGCTCGTTACCTGAGCGTTACGGCACCATCCGTTGACGTCCACATTAACGCTGTGCATAACATGAATGCATCTACCTAACACGTATGTAATCCGTCCGAGGCGAGGAGGCAATCGATGCGTCGACCGCTTCTCGCCGCGCTCGCCGTGACCGTGACCGTGACGGCGGGCTGTTCGGGAGAGGTCGCGCGCAAGGCCGAGCGGCTCGGAGGGAACGGCCCGTTCACCCTCGTGATCGGGCGTGACACGACCGCCTACCTGCAACCGCTGCTCGACCGGTGGAACGAGGCGCACCCGGCGGAGCGGGCCACCCTGCTCGAACTTCCCGAGGCGGCCGACGAGCAGCGCGCGCAGATGGTCGCCAACCTGCAGGCCGGGAGCGACCGCTACGACGTGCTCGGCCTCGACGTGGTCTGGACCGCGGAGTTCGCCGACGCCGGCTGGATCGTGCCACTCGAACGCGGCCTGTTCCCGCTGGACCGGTTCCTGCCACCGGTGGTGGACACCGCGCTCTACCGGGGCAAGCTCTGGGCGGTGCCCTACACCAGCAACGCCGGGCTGCTCTACTACCGCGGCGACCTGCTCGCCAAGCAGGGCTTCAAACCGCCCAGGACCTGGGCGGAGCTGCGCGAGCAGGCCGGCGCGCTGCACGACAGGTACGGCATCGGCGGCTACGCCGGGCAGTTCCTGGCCTACGAGGGCCTGACCGTCAACTTCACCGAGGCCGTGCAGTCGGCGGGCGGGCAGATCCTCAGCCGGGACGGCACCCAGGTGACCATGGACGTGGCGAAGGCGAAGACCGCCCTCGACTTCCTGGTCGGCGGGTTCCGCGAGGGGTGGATCCCCCGGGAGTCGCTCTCCTTCAAGGAGGAGGAGTCGCGGCTGGCCTTCCAGGAGGGCCGCCTGGCCTTCGCCCGCAACTGGCCGCACGCCTACGGCCCGGCCACCACCTCGGCGGTCGCCCACAAGTTCGGCGTCACCCGGCTCCCGGGACGGAGCGGCCCGGGAGCCGGCACGCTGGGCGGGGTCAACCTCGCCCTCAGCGCCTACTCCAAACGGCAGAAGTCCGCGGTGGAGTTCATCCGCTACTTCACCGGCCTGGAGAACCAGCGCCGGGTGCTCGTCGACGGCTCGTTCCCACCCGTGTGGACCGAGCTGTACGACGACCCCGGCCTGATCAAGCGTTTCCCCTACCTCCCCGTCCTCAAGCAGAGCATCCTCTCCGCCAGGCCGAGACCGGCCGGCGCCAACTACAACCAGGTGAGCCTGGTGATCGCCAGTGCGGTCTCCAACGCGCTCACCCCACCCTTCAAGGAGTCGGGTGACGACGTTGTCACCTCCATGAAAGGCCAGCTCAACGAGATCATCCGAGCTCAGTGACCCGGGGCGGCCCTCCCTGCGAGCCGCCGTCCCGCCGGCCGTCCGCGTCAGCCCACGTCAGCCCACGTCGATCCGTCGCCCCCCTCTCTCAGCTTCTCTTCCCCGATGCGCGCATCGGGGGCTCCACCGGCACAGGAGGTCTGTTCAACATGCGTAAATCCATCGCCGTGGTGACGATGTCGGGACTGGCGCTTGCACTGGCCGCGTGCGGCCAGGCGGAGTCCCCCGCCCCCGCCGCGACCGGCGGCACGTCCACCCCCGCGGCCAAGCCCCTGAACGGTGTGACCGTCGAGGTCGCCGCCAAGTGGACCGGTTCCGAACAGGCCAACTTCCAGGAGGTGCTCAAGGCGTTCGAGGCCAAGACCGGCGCCAAGGTCACCTACGCCTCCACCGGCGAGGACACCGGTGCCTACCTCGGCCCGCGCATCCAGGGTGGCAGCCCCCCGGACATCGCGATCCTGCCCCAGCCCGGCCTGGTCCAGCAGTACGCCAAGGAGAAGGCCCTCAAGCCGCTCGCCCCCGAGGTGCAGAAGCAGATCGACGACAACTACACCCCGTACTGGAAGGAGCTCGGCTCCGCCGAGGGCCAGGTCTACGGCGTGCTGGTGAAGGCGGCGCACAAGTCGCTCATCTGGTATCGCGACCAGGCGTTCCAGGACGCCGGGGCGCAGCCGCCCGCCACCTGGGACGACCTCGTCAAGACCGCCCAGACGATCGCGGACTCCGGCACCCCGCCCTTCTCCCTCTGCGGCGCGTCCGGCTGGACCCTGACGGACCTGTTCGAGAACGTGTATCTGTCCAGCGCGGGCCCGGAGAACTACACCAAGCTCTCCAAGCACGAGATCCCCTGGACCGACCCCACCGTGACCACCGCGCTGAAGAAGATCGGGCAGCTCGTCGGCAAGAAGGAGTTCCTGCTCGGCGGCCCCTCCGGGGCCCTGCAGACCGACTTCCCCACCTGCGTGACCCAGGTCTACGGCCAGGACAAGTCGGCGATGGTCATCGAGGCGGACTTCGTGGCCACCTCGGCCGAGCAGTCGGGCGCCAAGCTGGGCGAGGAGGCCAAGTACTTCGCGTTCCCGAAGGCCGGCGAGACCGAGCCGGTCGTGCTGGGCGGCGACATCGCGGTGGCGCTGAAGGACTCCAAGGGGGCCATGGCGCTGCTTGAGTTCCTCGCCTCCAAGGAGGGCGGCGAGATCTGGGCCAAGCTGCCCGGCTACCTGTCCCCCAACCGCAACGTCTCACCGGACAACTATCCGGCCGAGCTGACCAAGAAGCTCGCCCAGACGATCATCTCGGCCGGTGACGCGGTCCGCTATGACATGTCCGACCTCGCGCCCAGCGCGTTCGGCGGCACCGAGGGCAAGGGCGAGTGGAAGCTCCTGCAGGACTTCGTCCGCGACCCCTCGGACATCGCGTCGATCCAGAGCAAGCTTGAGGACGAGGCCAAGAAAGCCTGGAAGTAGGGGGGACAGGCCGTGACCGACCGGTTGGACGGCCCGCAGGGTCCGCGCGGCGACGGCGACGCCGCCCGCGGGCCCTCCTTGAGACCGCACGACACCCCCGAGACCCCTCCCGCCCTGGGCACCGAACCGGACACCGAATCCGGCGCCGAGCCGGGCTCCGGCCCGAACGACGGGTCACCGGCTCCGGCCGCCGCGCCCGGGGTCCCGGCCGGGAGGCCGGCCTCGCCTGGAACGGCCCCGGGCCGCACCGGGAGGCTGGGCCCGTCCCCCGGGCTGGCGATCCTCTTCCTGCTGCCCGGCGCGGTCGTGCTCGGCGCGATGGTGATCTATCCGATCGTCTACTCGGTCTTCCGCAGCCTCTTCGACGCCGGCGGCGGCACCTTCGTCGGCGCCGAGAACTACGCGTCGATCTTCAGCGACTCCTCCACCCTGACCACGATCAGGAACAACCTGATCTGGGTCGTGGTGGCCCCGGCCCTGGTCACCGTGATCGGCCTGATCTTCGCGGTGCTAACCGAGCGGATCCGCTGGGCGACCGCGTTCAAGCTGATCGTCTTCATGCCGATGGCCGTCTCCCTGATGGCCTCGGGCGTCATATTCCGGCTGGTCTACGAGCAGGCCCCCGACAGGGGCGTGGCCAACGCCGTGATCACCTCGGTCCGGGACGTCTTCGGCTCCGACGGGGGCTACCCGGACGCCCGGCCCAGGGAGAACGACGAGGCGCCGGTCACCGCCCAGGACGGCGCGGTGGTGACCAGGCGGCCCGCCGGCCCCGGGCAGGCCGTGCTCATCCCGCTGGTGGGCGTGAAACCGGGCAGCCTCGCCTCCGCGGCGACGGCGAAGACCGTCCAGCCGGGCCCCGGCGAGCTGGCCGGCACCGTCTGGGTGGACTTCACCCAGGGGGGCGGCGGCACGCTCAACCAGGTGGACGGCACCGAGAAGGCCCTGGCCGGGGTGACGGTCGAGGCGGTGCGGAACGGCGCCGTCCAGGCCACCACCGTCACCGGGGCCGACGGGACCTTCCGCTTCGCCGGTCTGGCCCCGGGTGACTATCTCCTGCGGCTGCCGCGGTCGAACTTCGAGGCGGCCTTCAACGGGGTCCCCTGGCTCGGGCCGACCCTGATCACCCCGGCGATCATCGGGGCGTTCATCTGGGTATGGGCCGGTTTCGCCATGGTGCTGATCGCGGCCGGGCTCTCGGCCATCCCGCGTGACGCGCTGGAGGCGGCCCGCATCGACGGGGCCACCGAGTGGCAGGTCTTCCGCAAGATCACCGTCCCGCTGCTCTCCCCGGTGCTGCTCGTCGTCTTCGTCACGATGATCATCAATACCCTGAAGGTCTTCGACCTGGTCTTCGTGATCGCTCCGGGGTCGGTGCAGCCGCAGGCCAACGTGATCGCGCTGGAGATGTGGCGGGTCTCGTTCGGCGGGGGCGGCAACCAGGGGCTGGGCAGCGCGCTGGCCATCTTCCTGCTGGTCCTCGTCCTCCCGTTCATGATCATCAACATCCGCCGGTTCAGGAGGGACAACCAGTGACGACCTCCACCGCCGGCACTCCGCGGCGCGGCGCACTCGGCCGGATCGTCGACCGGGTCGGCGGCGGCCTCGTCCAGGCCGTCCTGGTGCTGATCGGCGTGTTCTGGCTGGTTCCCACCCTCGGCCTGTTCGTGGTCTCGATCCGCGACGAGGCGGCCAACAACTCCACCGGCTGGTGGACGGTGTTCACCAAGCCGGCCGAGCTGACCCTCAAAAGTTACTCGGACCTGCTGGCCACCGGGTTCACCTCGTCGTTCTGGAACACCGTGTTCATCACGGTGCCCACGACCGTCCTGGTGATCGGCATCGCGGCGATGGCGGCCTACGCCTTCGCCTGGATGGAGTTCCCCGGCAGGGACGCGCTCTTCCTGGTCGTGGTCGGCCTGCTGGTGGTGCCGGTCCAGATCGCGCTGATCCCGATCGCGAAGCTCTACGGCACGCTCGGGATCTTCGGCTCCATCACCGGTGTGGTGCTCTTCCACACCGCCTTCGGTCTCCCCTTCGCCATCTTCCTGCTCCGCAACTTCTTCGCGGGCATTCCACGCTCGCTGCTTGAGGCGGCGCGGATGGACGGCGCGGGCGAGTGGAAGATCTTCTCGACCGTGGTGTTCCCGCTGGCCAAGCCCGCGGTCGCCTCGCTCGGCATCTTCCAGTTTCTCTGGGTCTGGAACGATCTGCTCGTCGCGCTGGTCTTCGCTGACGCCGAGAACCAGCCGATGACCAAGGCTCTCCAGTCTCAGATGCGACAGTTTGGTACCAACATCGACATTCTCGCTCCCGGTGCCTTTCTGTCGCTAATTATCCCGTTAGTCCTGTTCTTCGCATTTCAGCGATATTTCGTACAGGGCATGATGGCGGGATCGGTGAAATAAAGGGGCAGGTCCGGTACGGCTCGCACCGATTTCCGGTGCCAGCCGTACCGGGTCTCAAACCCCGATAGGGTCTTCCGCATGGCCGCACGTCCTTTAAACGAAATCGTGGAAGCCGGGTGGGCCGAGGCCCTCGAACCCGTTGCCGGGAAGATCGCAGAAATGGGTGACTTCCTCCGGGGGGAGGTCGCCGAGGGCAGGCAGTACCTCCCCTCGGGAGCCAACGTGCTCCGCGCCTTCCAGCAGCCCTTCGACCAGGTCAAGGTCCTGATCGTTGGACAGGACCCCTACCCCACACCGGGCCACCCGATCGGCCTGAGCTTCTCGGTGGCCGCCGACGTGCGCCCGATCCCGGGCAGCCTTCGCAACATCTACAAGGAGCTCACCGAGGACCTCGGGCTGCCGATGCCGAGCAACGGCGACCTGACCCCGTGGACCGAGCAGGGGGTGCTGCTGCTCAACCGGGTGCTCACCGTCGCGCCGGGCAAGCCCGCCTCGCACCGGGGCAAGGGCTGGGAGGAGGTCACCGAGCAGGCCATCAAGGCCCTCGTCGCCCGCGACCGGCCGATGGTGGCGATCCTGTGGGGCCGGGACGCCCGCTCGCTGCGCCCGATGCTCGGCGACGTCCCGGCCGTCGAGTCGGCCCACCCGAGCCCCCTGTCGGCCCGCAGCGGCTTCTTCGGCTCCCGCCCCTTCAGCCGCGCCAACGACCTTCTCCAGCGGCAGGGCGCGGCACCGGTGGAGTGGAAGCTCCCATAGTCCGATCATCCCCCTCCAGGGCACTAGGATTTCCACCATGAGTGATGAATCGGACACCGAACGCTATCTACGCCTGACCGTTGAGCTGACCGTGGAGGTGCGGGACATCGCCGCACTTCAGAACGCCGCGTTGAAGGAGATCAACCACCCGGACGCCGATCTGGACGATGACGAGCGCAGGGAGCAGGCGGAGATGGTCTCCGCCGACGAGAGCGGCGCCAGCGCGTTGCAGTGGCTCATCGAGCCGGACCACGTCCTGGGCCTGATCGAACACATCGAGCAGGTCGAGCCCCGGGAGGCCGTGCTGGGTGTGGAACCCTCCGAGGCTCCCTCGGAGGAGGACGACGACGAGCACGACCACGGTCACGACCACTGAGATCGGTCACCGATCTCGCAGCCTTCCCCGGAGGCCCGGAGCCGGCCTTCCAGATCGAAGGCCGGGTAAACCCCGGCGCCTTCGGGGACGGCCCCGGGTTCCCCCGGCCGGCCGCGCGCCAAAGACCGGTCAGACCTTGTGGCCGACCCCGGCCCAGCCGAGGATCTGAAAACGCCTGAGCGCCCCGGCCGAGATGAACCTGCCGCTGTCCAGGATCTCGAAGTCGCCGAAGAACTCCTTGATCTCCTTGAGACTGCGGGGAACCACGCCGGACGGGGTCCGCGCGTAGACCTGCCTCACCCTGTCGGTGTCCTTGCCGCGGTCCTCGGTCGAGGACAGGTGGCTGAGCACCAGGTAGCTGCCCGGTGCCATCATCTCCCGCAGCTTGGCGACCTCGGCGTAGGGGTCGTCGAGGAAGTGCAGGACCGCGACGAGGAGGACGGCGACCGGCTCGGCGGGGACGATCAGCCCCGTCTCCACGGCGTCGCTCCAGATCTCCCCGGGAGAGCGGAGATCACCCTCGATCATGGCGACCGTGGGGGCGCCGGCGAGCAGCGCCCTGCCGTGCACGCAGACGACGGGGTCGTTGTCGACGTAGACCGTACGGGCCTCGGGAAGGACCGAGGTGGCGACCTGGTGCACGTTGTCACGGGTCGGCAGGCCCGCGCCGATGTCCAGGAACTGGTGGATGCCCGCCTCGCTCACCAGGTGCCGGACCGCGTTGCCGAGGAACTCCCGGTTGAGCCGGACCCCCTCGCGGGACTCGGGGAACGCCTTGAGGATCTGCTCGGCCGCCTGGCGGTCGGCGGCGAAGTTGTCCTTGCCGCCGAGCATGTAGTCGTAGATCCTGGCCACGTTGGGCGTGTTGACATCGATACCGAAAGGATATTGATCGCTCACGGCCACCACCTCGCCCTGCCACTGATCGTGGTAGCCGTAGATCGGCTCAATCGCAAATGATAGCCCAACCGGGACATCGGGAACTTGGAACGGGAACACAGGACTCGCCGCCCATCTCCTCGGTGTACGGCGGCCCACCGCGCCACGGTCCGTGTTCCGTTCCGTCCGCCTCCCCACGCGGCGAGGAGGGGCGTCAGTCCATCGAGACCAGTGGCGGAGGATAGCCGCCGATCCCGGCGGGCAGCCGCCACGGCTCATGGAGCGTTCTCGTCGGTACGGCCTCCAGTTCCGGTAGGTAACGCCGGATGTACTCCCCGCGAGGATCGAACCGCCTGGCCTGCCGGACCGGGTTGACGACCCGATTCGGCCGGGTGTCGTTACCGGTCCCGGCCACCCACTGCCAGTTGCCGTAGTTGTTGGGCACATCCCCGTCGAGCAGCAGCTCGAAGAAGTGCGCGGCCCCCACACGCCAGTCCACCCGTAACCGTCTGACCAGGAACGACGCCGCGATCATGCGGGCCCGGTTGTGCATCCAGCCCTCGGTGAGCAACTGGCGCATGCCCGCGTCCACGATCGGCACCCCGGTTCCGCCCTCCTTCCACGCCTGCGCCGCGTCCCCGTCGTCGTGCCACTCCTGCCCTCGCGGGCGGTAGTCGTCCCGGTTGATGCGGGGGAAGGCGGACGTCACCTGGTGGAAGAAGTCGCGCCAGCACAGCTGCCTGACGTAGTCGTCGCCACCCCCGCCTTCGCCGCCGGAGAGCGAGGCCAACTCCAGCGGTGACAGGCAGCCGAAGCGCAGGTAGGGGCTGAGCCTGGAGGTGCGGTTCCCCGCGAGGTCGTCGTGGCCGTCGGCGTAACCGGCCACGGAGCACTTCAGCCACTGCGCCATCCGCTCTCGTGCCACCGTCTCACCGCCCCTGAACAGCCTGGGCGCGAGCCGCCCCGGCACGGGCAGCGGGCCGGCCTCCACCTGTGGGGGGACGGGCACGACATCCGGCGCGTCCAGCACCTCCCGGCGCCGACATCCGTTCCAGGCCCGCCAGTAGGGGGTGAAGACGCGGTAGTGGTCGCCACCGCCGGAGGGTCTGAGCGCGCCGGGCGGCACGACCGTCACGCCGGGGAAGGTACGGAACCCCATCCGGTGCCGTCCGCACTCCTCGGCCAGCCGCCGTTCCCTGCGCCGCGCGAGCGCGCTGACGTCCTCACCGGTGTAGACGGCCTGGGCCGACAGCTCGCCGGCCAGCCGCAGCGTCTCCGCCACCGGATCGCCCCACCGGATCAGCAGGTCACCACCCCGGCCGCGGAGGGATTCGCGCAGGTCGGCGAGGCAGTCGGCCAGAAAGCCGGTCCGGCGGCCGAGCGCCAGGGCGGGATCGACCACGAACAGCGGGGCGACACGGCGGGCGTCCGCGCACGCGGTGGCCAGCGCCGGATGGTCGTGCACCCGGAGGTCACGGTTGAACAGCACGATGACGGTGTCCATCACAGCCTGGTCTTCGCGGCTCCGCCCCCCGGTGGTTGCATCCACCGGGACCGCGGACGCGAAAGAAGGTCCGGGATGGACCGACCGTCCACACCGGCTGGCAGGCTGGTACCGCGATCGTGGGACTGTGGGAGTGGGGTGAGACGGCGATGGACGAGCGGGGCCGGGTGGCCACCGAGGAGGAGCCGGGTTACGGCATAGGCGCCGTCGCCCGGCGGCTCGGCGTGCCCGCCCCCACGCTGCGCACCTGGAACCTGCGCTACGGGATCGGGCCGAGCCGTCGCAGCCCCGGCGGGCACCGCCGCTACGACACGGACGACCTGCGCCGCCTTGAGGAGATGAACCGGCTCATCAGGACCGGGGTTCCGGCCGCCGACGCGGCGCGCGAGGTGCTGAGGTCCCCGGGCGTCCCCTCGCCCGCGGTCCGGGAGGAGCGGCCGGCCCTCCCCGCCCCGGCCGGGGAGGGAGAGGATGCCGTCCGGCCGGACTTCGCCGATGAGGGGGCGGCCGGTGAGGGGGCGGCCGGCCTGTCACGCCCGCGGCCCCAGATCCCCACGGCGGCGATGCTGGCGCGGGCCGCGTTCGCACTGGACAGCCAGGCCGTCTCCGACTGGCTCGGCGAGGCGCTGGCCAGGCACGGCACCATGTGGACGTGGGAGCGCCTGGTGCTCCCGGTCTTCGAGACGATCTGCGCGCGCCAGGCCGAGAGCGGCGCGAGCGTCGAGGTCGAGCATCTGTTCTCCGACCGGGTGCTGGCCGCGCTGATCCGGCTCGTCGAGCGTCCCGCCCGGCCTGTCAACGATCGGCCGGTGCTGCTGGCCTGCGCCGAGGACGAGCAGCACTGCCTGCCGATCTACGCGCTGGCCGCCGTGCTCACCGTGGAGCACCGGGTCGAGACCCGCGTGCTGGGCGCGCGGACCCCGTACGCGGCCCTGGGTGACGCGATGCGCCGCCTCGGCCCCGCGGTGGTCTTCGTCTGGTCCCAGCGGCGGGAGACCGGTGACCCCGCGCCACTGGCCTCGCTGCCCCTGCTGCGCCCGTCGAGCCGGATCGTCGTGGGTGGCGGTGGCTGGTGGGACGGGCTGCCCGCGTCGGTCTCCCGCGTCACCTCGTTCCCCGAGGCGCTCACCCGGATCGGCGCCGCACTGCGCTGATCTCCTCGGGTCCCGCCTTTCCGAGTCCCTTCTCCCCGGTTCCGCCCCCGCCGGGCACGCCCTCCCCGCCCCGCCGCCGCGCCGGGGCTCCCCGGCCGAGGTTGCGATCACGGAGGCCTCGGGGGTATGAATAAGTTTTGAATAGGTTTTCTCGGCAAGGGGAGCCACCATGACAGAGACCCTGAACGCACGGCTCGCCGAGGGCGACGACGCCGCACTGGCCGAGTGCTTCCGTACTCACGGCTCACTTGTCCGCTCCTACCTGCGGCGGTTCGTGGCCCCGCAGGAGGTCGAGGACCTGCAGCAGATCGTGTTCGCGGAGGTCTGGCGGTCACGGCACCGCTTCGACCCGGCGCGCAGCCTGCCGGCCTGGCTGCTCGGCATCGCGCACAACCGGGCGGTGGACCACCTGCGGGTGCGGACTCTGCGGACGGTGCCGCTGGACGTGGTGGCCGACCCGGCCGGCGCGGACGGCCGGACCCACGGGGACGGCATGGCGGAGCGCGACCAGGTTCAGCGGGCACTGGCCGAGCTGCCCGCGCCGCAGCGCGAGGCCATCGAGCTGGCCTACTACGGCGAGCTGACCCAGCGGGAGATCGCCGAGAGGCTGAGCGTGCCGCTCGGCACCGTCAAGGCCCGTACCGCCCGCGGCCTGCGGCGTCTGTCGAACATCCTCGCCCCGGTCGCCGCGTGAGCCGGACTACCGCCTCCCAAGGGCGCCAAAGGGAGTGAAAGGGACAGGTGCCATGAACAGCGACGGCACAGGCCAACCAGGCCGCCCAGATCGCGCGGACCGTCCAGACCGCACAGACCACTCAGGCCACGCGGGCCGCCCGGACCGCACAGGTCATTCGGATCGCACAGGCCATTCAGGCCACGCGGACGGACCGGTCAGGCCCCGGGTCGCGGTGTCGAGCTGCCTCATGGGCGAGCCGGTGCGCTTCAACGGGGGGCACAGCCGCGACAGGTTCCTCAGCGGAGAGCTGGACGCCCACGTCGACTGGGTGCGCGTCTGCCCGGAGATGGAGATCGGTCTCGGCACCCCACGCGAAACCCTCCGTCTCGAACGCTCCTCCGCCGGGCCGCGCCTGGTCACCAGGAAGACCGGGGCCGACCTGACCGACAGGATGACCGAGCTGGCCATCCGGCGGGCACGCGTCCTGGACGTGGACGGCTACGTGTTCAAGTCCAGAAGCCCCAGCTGCGGGGTGCACGGCATCCCGGTCTACGCCGGTGAGACGGCCGTGGAGCGCGGGGGCAGGGGCCTGTTCGCCGCCCACGTCCTGGACACCCATCCGCTGCTGCCGGTGGAGGACGAGGGGCGGCTGAACGACGCGCCGCTCCGTGAGACCTTCGTGGAACGGATCTTCGCGCACGCCCGGCTGCGCGCCCTGCTGGAGAGCGACTGGCACGCCCGCGACCTGGTCGCCTTCCACTCCCGGCACAAGATGCAGATGCTCGCCCACGACCCCGGCCTCTACCGCGAGGCCGGCCGGCTGGTCGCCCAGGCGGGGGTACGTCCCCGCCTGGAGCTGGCCGCCGACTACGCCCGCGTGTTCGGCACGGCCTTCGCCAGAAAGGCGAGCATCGGCCGGAACGTCAACGTGCTCCAGCACTGCATGGGCATGATGGGAGAGTCACTGGATCCGGCCCGGCGGGCCGACCTGGTGGAGGTCATCGCCTCCTACCGGGCCGGCCGGGTGGCGCTGAGCGTGCCGACGGCCCTGCTCCGCCACCACGCGCTGGGCGAGGCCGCCGCGTATGTCCGGGACCAGACCTACTTCGCGCCCTACCCGCCGGAGCTCCGCCTCCGCAACCACGTCCCCGTCTGAGGCGCGGGGGATCAGTCGATCCTCAGCACGGCCAGGGACCTGGACGGCAGGAACAGCTCCTCGCCCCGGGCGGTGATCGCCGGATCCGAGGCCAGCAGGACGTGGCCGGGGGCGAGCCGTACCGTGAGCGGGATCGGGCCGAGGTTGGCGGCGATCCGGAGCCTCCCCCTGTGCACGACCAGCCAGGTCTCGCCGTACTCGACCCCGACCCGGTCCAGCCTCGGGTCCGTCAGGTCCGGATGCGCGCGGCGCAGCGCGATCAGCGCCCGGTACCAGTCGAGATGGGCCCGGTGCGCGTCGTCCTCCAGTTCGGTCCAGTCGAGCTTGGAGCGCAGGAACGTCAGCTCCTCACCCGGGTCCGGCGCCTTGGCGGCCCAGTCGTCGTAGCCGAAGCCGACGAACTCCCGCCGCCGCCGGTCCGCCTCGCCCTCGCGCAGCCGCGGCTCGACGTGGTCGGTGAAGAACAGGAACGGGGTGCGCGCCCCCCACTCCTCCCCCATGAACAGCATGGGGGTGAACGGGGAGGTCAGCAGCAGCCCGGCGGCCAGCCGGAGCGCCTCGGGGGCCATCCGGTCGCCCTCGGCGCGGTTGCCGATCTGGTCGTGGTTCTGCGCGCAGCAGACGAAGCGGTAGCCGGGCAGGTGCCGCGCCGGGCGGCCGTGGGAACGGCCCCTGAAGGACGAGTAGGTTCCGTCGTGGTGGTAGGCGGAGGTCAGCACCTTGGCCAGCGCCCCGGCGAAGTCGTCGTAGTAGCCGTGCCGCTCGCCGGTCACCGCCACGTGCAGCGCGTGGTGGACGTCGTCGTTCCAGCTCGCGGTCAGGCCGTACCCGCCGGCCTCGCGCGAGGTCGTCAGCCGGGGGTCGTTGAGGTCGGACTCGGCGATGAGGGTGAGCGGCCTGCCCACGGCGGCCGAGAGCGCCTCCACCTCGGCGGCCATCTCCTCCAGCAGGTGTACCGCGCGCGTGTCGTGCAGCGCGTGCACGGCGTCCAGCCGAAGGCCGTCGACGTGGTAGTCGCGCAGCCACTGGAGCGCGTTGCCGACGAAGTAGCGGCGCACCTCGTCGGAGCCGGGACCGTCCAGGTTGACCGCCCGGCCCCAGAAGGACGAGGCGGTGGCGTGGAAGTAGGGGCCGAACGGCGCCAGGAAGTCACCGGACGGGCCGAGGTGGTTGTAGACGACGTCGAGGATCACACCGATCCCGCGCCGGTGGCAGGCGTCCACGAACCGTTTGAACCCGTCGGGGCCGCCGTAGTTCTCGGTGACGGCCCACAGGTCCACCCCGTCGTAGCCCCAGTTGCGCGTCCCCGGCACCGGAGGCACCGGCATGACCTCGACGAAGTCGACGCCCAGTTCGACGAGGTGGTCGAGCCGCCCGGCCGCCGCCTCGAAGGTCCCCTCCGGGGTGAAGGCGCCGATGTGCAGCTCGTAGATCACCGAACCCGGCAGGGCGCGCCCGCGCCACAGGTCGTCGCCCCAGACGAACCGGTCGTGCTCGTAGACCCGGCTGGGGCCGAAGATCCCCTCGGGCTGCCGGCGGCTCCGCGGGTCCGGTAGCGCCTCGCCGCCGTCCAGCCGGAACCGGTAGTCGGTTCCGTGTCCGGCGCCCGGCACCTCCGCCGACCACCAGCCGCCGGCCCCGGCCGACATCGGGTGACGGATCTCGCCGATCTCCACATCCACCGCCGCCGCCCGCGGCGCCCAGACCTCGAACACGGATCACTCCCTTTCCAAAAGCGCGACGGGGTACACGGACAGCAGATGCGCGAGCGGGATCCGCCCGGTGTGCCCGGCACCGGAGAGCAGGTCCCGCCACCGGCCGGGCGGCAACGTGACCGTCCTGCTCCCCCAGCCGCCGCGCCGGGCCAGCCCCACCGGCAGCCGGGTGGCCACCGCCACCGCCCGGTTCCCCCTCGCGAACGCGATCGCGTGCTCGTCGGAGGTGACCGGGACGTACGGCAGAGCCGGATCCAGCCTCCGGCGCAGGTGCAGCGCCTGGGTGGTGACCAGCAGTTTGGCCTCGTCCCACGAGGCCGCCCGCGCCGGGGCACCGGCGCCGGAGGCGAGCAGCCGGCGGCGGCGCGCGAAGTCCACCGGGCGCCGGTTGTCCGGATCCACGAGGGAGAAGTCGGTGATCTCGTTGCCCCAGTAGAGATCGGGCACGCCGGGCAGCATGAGCTGGACGAGCTTCTGGCTCAGGGAGTTGGACCGGGCGTACGGCTCGATCCCGGCGGCGAAGTCCGCGACGGCGGCGCCGCACTCGTCGAGGGCCCGGCCGACGAAGTCGCGCAGGTCCCGCTCGTAGGCGGGGTCGGGGGCGGCCCAGGAGATCGAGGTCTTGGCCTCGCGGGCCGCCTTGAACAGATACTCGAAGAACCGGTCCCCGCCGATCGGCCAGGCGGCCATCAGGTTCTGCCAGGCCAGATAGTCCAGAGCCGGATCGAAGGACACCTTGGACGACCACTCCCCCACCGCCGCCGCCCACTCCTCGGGCAGCTCGGACAGCACGGCCAGCCGGGCGCGCACGTCCTCGGAGCGCTTGGTGTCGTGGGTGGACAGCGTCGTCATCGTGCCCGGCGGCATCTCCCGGCAGAAGGCGTGGAACTCCTCCACCGGCTCGCCGAACCGGTCCGGCTCCCCGCCCACCTCGTTCAGGCAGGCCAGCGGGTACCACCGGTAGAGCGCGGTGTCCTCCACCCCCTTGGCCATGACCGGCCCGCAGGTCTGCTGGAAGCGGGTGACCGCCTCGGCCGGGCCGTACAGCACCCGGTCGACGACCTCCTCGACCGGGGCGCCCTCGGGGAGCCGGGAGGCGGCCAGGAGTCCGGCCGCCTCGACGATCGCGGCCGAGACCTCGGGCACCGGCTCCCCCGGCACCACGTAGGCCCGGTAGACCGGCATCGCGGCCAGCAGTTCCACCAGCGTCTCGCGGTCGGAGCCGACGACGGCGTGCAGCCGGTCGATCTCGGCGGTGAAGAACAGGTCGAGGACCTCCCGCTTGGACTCCCGGACCACCGTGGCGTAGTCGCGCGGCATGGCGGTGAGCGTGACGAACAGGTCCACCAGTGGCCGCCGCCCGGCCGGGTCCACGAACAGCCCGGTGATCCGGTTGAGCAGTTCGTAGCCGGTGGTGCCGTCGCAGTCCCAGTCGTCCGGCAGCCGTTCGGAGCCGATGAGGATCTTCTCCGCCACAGTCCACACGCCCGAGGCGCCGCGGAGCCCGGCGAGGTAGCCGCGCGGTTCGGCCAGCCCGTCGGGGTGGTCCACCCGCAGGCCATGGACGATCCCCTCCCGGACGAGCTCCAGGATCACCCGGTGGGTGGCGTCGAACACCGCCGGGTCCTCCACCCGCAGCCCGATCAGCGAGGAGACGTCGAAGAACCGCCGGTAGCCGGGCCCGGCCCGCCAGTCGACCAGCCGGTAGTGGGTGTCGGGGAAGGGGAACACGTGGTCGTGGTAGCGCAGCAGGTCGCCGTCCACCACCGGATCGACGGAGTCGCCGAGCACCGGCATGTTCACCTTGCCGCCGGTCCAGTCGATGTCGAACCACGACGCGTACGGCGACGCCGGCCCGTCCCTCAGCACCGACCAGAGCGGCCGGTTGCCCGACTCCGGCACCGGGATCGTCATGTGGTTGGGCACGATGTCCACGACGACGCCCAGCCCGTGCGCGGTCAGCGCCGCCGACAGCGCCCGCAGCCCCTCGATCCCGCCGAACTCCTCCCGGATCCGGGTGTGGTCGGTCACGTCGTAGCCGTGCCGCGACTCCGGCACCGCCTGCAGGATCGGCGACAGGTAGACGTGGCTCACCCCCAGGTCCCGCAGGTAGGGGGCGAGCGCGGCCACCTCGGCGAAGCCGAAGTCGGGGGTGAGCTGAATCCGGTAGGTCGACAGCGGCCTCTCCGTCGTCTCAGACACGCCGCAGCACCCGCACCGACCGGCCGACCACCGGCACCGCCTCTCCCGCCCGGCAGACCGGGGTGTCCTCCGCGACCGGCGTCGCCGTGTCGATCTCCGTCACCCACGTCTCGCCGTAGTCCTTGGGGACGGTGAACTCGATGACGTCGTGGTGGGCGTTGAACAGCAGCAGGAACGAGTCGTCGGTGATCCGCCGCCCCCTGCGGTCCGGCTCGGTGATGGCGTCGCCGTTCAGGAAGACCGCCAGCGACTTGGCGTAGCCCACGTTCCAGTCGGCGTCGGTCATCTTCTCCCCCTGCGGGGTGAGCCAGGCGATGTCGCCGAGGTCGTCCTCCGAGCCCCGTACCGGCCGGCCGTAGAAGAAGCGGCGCCGCCGGAAGACCGGGTGGCCGGCGCGGAGCCTGGCCAGCCGCCGGGTGAACTCCAGCAGCAGCCGGTTCTCCGGGACGTCGGACCAGTCCACCCGGCTCAGCTCGTTGTCCTGGCAGTAGACGTTGTTGTTGCCCTGCTGGGTGCGGCCCAGCTCGTCGCCGTGGGAGATCATCGGCACGCCCTGCGACAGGAACAGGGTGGTCAGGAAGTTGCGTTTCTGCTGCTCGCGGAGGGCCTCGATCGCGGGCGAGGCGGGCCCCTCGGCACCGCAGTTCCAGGAGCGGTTGTCGTCGGTGCCGTCCCGGTTCTGCTCGCCGTTGGCCTCGTTGTGCTTGTCGTTGTAGGACACCAGGTCCCGCAGGGTGAACCCGTCGTGGCAGGTGACGAAGTTGATCGAGGCGGCCGGGCGGCGGCTGTCGTCCTGGTAGAGGTCGCTGGAGCCGGTCAGCCGGGAGGCGAACTCCGGCAGCGAGGCGGGCTCGCCCCGCCACAGGTCGCGGATCGTGTCGCGGTACATGCCGTTCCACTCGGTCCACCGGGCGGGGAAGTTGCCGACCTGGTAGCCGCCCGGCCCGACGTCCCACGGCTCGGCGATGAGCTTGACCTGCGAGAGCACCGGATCCTGCTGGACCAGGTCGAAGAAGGCGCTCAGCCGGTCCACCTCGTGCAGCTCCCGCGCCAGCGTGGCCGCCAGGTCGAACCGGAACCCGTCCACGTGCATCTCGATGACCCAGTAGCGGAGCGAGTCCATGATCATCTGAAGCACGTGCGGGGAGCGCATGAACAGGCTGTTGCCGGTCCCCGTGGTGTCCATGTAGTACCGCCTGTCGTCCTCGACCAGCCGGTAGTAGTGGGCGTTGTCGATCCCCCGCATGCTCAGCGTCGGCCCCAGGTGGTTGCCCTCGGCCGTGTGGTTGTAGACCACGTCGAGGATGACCTCGATGTTCGCCTCGTGCAGCGCCTTGACCATGGCCTTGAACTCCAGCACCTGCCCGCCGCGCTGGCCGGTGCTCGAATAGGCGTTGTGCGGGGCGAAGAAGCCGATGCTGTTGTAGCCCCAGTAGTTCGTCAGGCCCCGCTCGGTGAGGACGTGGTCGGTGACGAACTGGTGCACCGGCATCAGCTCGATCGCCGTCACCCCGAGCGCCGTCAGATGATCGATGATCTCCGGATGGCCGATCGCCGCGTAGGTGCCGCGGATCCGCTCGGGGATCCTCGGATGGTCGACGGTCAGGCCCTTGACGTGGGCCTCGTAGATCACCGTGTCGTGGTACGGCGTGGCGGGCGGCCGGTCGTGTCCCCAGCCGAAGAACGGGTTGATCACGATGGAGCGGGGGACGAACGGGGCCGAGTCCTTGTCGTTACGGCTGTCCGGCTGCCCGAAGCGGTAGTCGTACACCGCCTCGTCCCACCGCACGTCTCCCTCCACCGCCTTGGCGTAGGGGTCGAGCAGGAGCTTGGCGGGGTTGCACCTCGGGCCGCGCTCCGGGTCGTACGGGCCGTGCACGCGGTAGCCGTACCGCCGGCCGGGGCCCACACCCGGCAGGTAGCCGTGCCAGACGTACCCCTCGCACTCGGTGAACGGGACCCTCGTCTCCCGGTTGTCCTCGTCGAACAGGCACAGCTCGACCCGCTCGGCGACCTCGGTGAAGATCGCGAAGTTGGTCCCCGCGCCGTCGTAGGTGGCCCCCAGGGGATAGGGGTCACCGGGCCAGATCTCAGTCATCGGGAATCCAGGGCGGAGACCCTCGCCCTCAGGCGTGGGAGGAGAGCCCCTTCCTCCTCTCTCGAATGTTCGCGGTGGTGAGGTACCCGGTGGCGAGACATGCCCCATGTTCCGCCGACTATGCGCACGCGCCGCGTGAACCCGGCCCCTGGGAAACGACATTGACCGCTCGGACCGGCACGGCGCCAGCGCGACACGGGAGTTTCCCGAAAGGGAGTTTCGGAGAGCACCGGGAGGGGACGCCCTGCCTTCCGGGTTGACCCGATCCGCGCGCCCGGATCGGGTCAACCCGGATCGCCTGGCTGGTCGGGGCGGGCCGGTAGGCCGGGGTGGCCGGGTTAGCCGGGGTGGCCGGCGGGAGACTCCAGCAGGGCACGGAGCGCGGGCCGGTAGACCCGCGCCCCAGACCGGCGGACGAACTCCTCGGCGGCCCGCAGGTGGGCCGAGGCCCGCTCCCGGTCGCCGTCCAGCAGGGCGAGCCGCCCCAGGCACAGGTCGGCCACCGACCAGCCCAGCAGGCGGCCCGCGCCGGGGGCGAGCCTGCCGTACAGGATCCGCCCGGCGGCCACGTCTCCGAGCGCCGCGCAGATCTCACTGACGGCGTCCGCCGTGAACCGGTACGCCAGGTCGGGGCCCACGGACGCGAAACCGTCCCCGGCGAGGTCGGCGAAGACGGCGCGCGCCTCGTCCGCCCGGTCCAGGTCGATCAGTGCCAGGCACCTCAGGATCCGCCAGGGCCGCTGGCCCGGGCGGCGGCCGAGCATCTCGTCGGCCACCGCGAGCGCCTCGGCCGCCGCGCCCCGCGCCCTCGCGGCGAGAAAGCGGAACACCCCGCGCCGGAGCTCCCCGTCGTCACGGCCCAGGGCGCCCTCCGGGTAGGCCGCGGCGGACTCCTCGGCCGCGGCCAGCGCCTCGGTGAAACGCCCGCCCAGATAGGCGTGGACCGCGCGCTGCCAGGCCGCCAGGCTGACCATCGACGGCAGCCGGAGCCGGTCCGCGGTCTCACCGAGCCAGGCCAGCAGTTCGGGGGCCCGCTCGGTCCTGCCCTGGGCGATCAGCTCGACATACGCGGTCTCACGGCCGATCCACTCGGTGGCCAGGTCGCCGGTACGGCGGCCGATCTCGGTGATCTCGTCGACGATCGACTGCCTGTGGTCGTGGTCGTGGCCGGTCCTGGAGAGCAGCTCCTGAACGATCAGCGCTCTGGCCAGGGTCCGGTCGTCGCCGGTACGGCGGGCCAGCCGCACCGCCTCATCCGCCATCGCCGTACTCCGCTCGACCGTTCTCGCGGTGGACCCGGTCAGCGCGGCGGCGGCGAGCAGCTGGGCCCGCCAGGGCGAGCCCTCGGCCAGGCCGGAGGCCAGGACCCGGTCGATGCGCTCGGCGAGCCGGTCGATACCGGTCACCTCCTCGTACATCGCCAGGGAGATCGGGTCGGAGAAGCCCAGCGCCGCCCTGGCCAGCCGGTTGTCGTCGCCGAGCCCCTCGGCGATCTCCGCGGCGGCCTCCAGCGACACGTGGGCCGCGATGCTCATCCCCGCCGCCGCCTGCGCCTCGGCCAAGTCGAGGAGAAGGTCGCAGCGGAGCGCGTCATCGGTCCTGGGGAGCCGGTCGACCATCGCGATCGCCTGCTCCAGGTTCTCCACCGCGTCCTCGTGGGCGAACTGCGCCGTGGCCTGGGCCGCCGAGCGCCGGGTGTAGCCGATGGCCTTGCCGGCCATCCGGGCGGTGAGCAGGCTCTCACGGTAGTGGTGGGCGATCTCGGTGAGACGGGTTCCGCTCCGCTGCTCAAGCACCTCGGCGATCCTGGCGTGCAGCCGCCGCCTGCGCAGCGGCGGCAGCGCCCCGCGCAGCACGTCACGGACGATGTCGTGGACGAAACGGCAGACCGGTCCTTCGCCCTCGGCCAGCAGCCGGGCCCCGACCGCGGCGTCGACGATGTCGAGCACCCGGTCCCCGGGCAGTTCCACCACCTCGATCAGGATGTCCGTCGCCGCGTCCCTGCCGAGCAGGGCCGCGACGGTCAGCACCTCCTCGGTGTCCGGCGGCAGGCCGGCCATCCGGCCGCGCACGACGTCGGACAGCGCCTCGGGGGTCTCGCCCAGTTGCAGGATCTCCCCCAGGAAGAACGGGTTGCCCGCGGTCAGCCTGCCCATCTCCCCGGCCCGGCCGGGGTCGGCGCCGGCCCGGCCGAGATACTCGCGGACCTCCCGCTCACCGAGCCCCCGCAGCGGGAGGCGGCGCACGTGCGGCAGCCGTACCAGCGCGCCGAGCACCCGGTCCAGCGCCCCGCCGGGCCGCACGTCGGTGTCGCGGTAGGTCGCCACCACGGTCAGGTCCGGGCAGAGCCGGGTGGAGGCGAGGAACTCCAGCAGCCGGAGCGATGAGGCGTCCGCCCACTGGAGGTCGTCGAGGACGACCAGGACCCGGCCGTGCTCGTTCAGCAGCCGGGCGAACGCCTCGTAGAGCTGGAACTGCCCGGCCCCGGTGAGCCGGCCCGGCCCGGTGTCCCCGCCGACCAGCTCCCGTACGGCCTGCGTCCACGGCCAGAACGGCGGCGCGCCCGTACCGTCCCAGCAACGTCCCCAGACCACCCGGCGTCCCCCGGCCCGCGCGGTCTCGGCGGCCTGCTCGGCGAGGCTGGTCTTGCCGATCCCGGGCTCCCCGGCCAGCAGCGTCACCCGGTGCCCCTCACCGGTGACCGCCTGTTCGAGCACCTCGGTCTCGGCGTCCCTGCCGACCAGCCTGGCCTGCCGTACCGCCGTCACCACCGCGGCCCGGGGCCGCGGAGTGAGCGCGGGATCCTGGGCGAGGATGCGCCGCTCCACCTCCCTGACCCTGGGGTCGGGGTCCAGGCCCAGGTCCTCCACCAGCAGTCTGCGCCCCTCGGCGAGCACGGCCAGCGCGTCGGCCTGCCGTCCTGCCTGGTAGAGGGCGTGGGCGCCGAGCACGCGGAGCCGCTCCCTGAACGGGTGGGCGGCGACCAGCTGGGCCAGCTCGCCGGTCAGCGCGGCCCCCAGGCCGAGCGCCAGATCCGCCTCTGCCGCGTCCTCCCGCAGGGCCAGCCTGAGCTCGGCCAGCCGGGCGATCTCCTCCCCGGCCCAGGGGGCGCCGCCGAAGTCGGCGAGCGGCTCCCCACGCCACTCCGCCAGCGCCAGCCGCAGCTCCCGGCCGGCGGCCCCGTGGTCGCCCTCCGCGCTCAGCCGCCTGCCCTCGGCCGCGTGCCCGTGGACCCTGGCCAGGTCGAGCGCGGTGCCGGGGATGGCCAGGGCGTAGCCCCCCGGCCCGCTGACCAGGATCGCGGGGGGCACCTGGCGTCGCCGGCCGGGTTCGAGGACGCGGCGGAGCTTGGAGACGTAGGCCTGCACGGTGTTGACCGCTCCGGGGGGCGGCCCGTCCTCCCAGAGCGCGTCGACGATCCGGCCCATCCCGACCGGGCGGGGGGCGGCGAGCATGCACAGGGCCAGCACCGCCCGCTGCTGGTAGGGCCCGATGTCCAGCGGTGTCCCACCGTCGGCGATCACACTGACCGGCCCCAGCACACGAAAGTCCATCCGGCCACCTCGCTCACGAACTGGGCAGATACTAGCCTTTCGTCCCTGTGCGGTGCCCGGGGTCCCCGTGCCGTGCCCGGCGACCGCCGTGGGCGGGCGCGGTTCCTACGGCTGGAGCCGGTCGATCCTCCCGGTGCCGTCGCAGAGCGGGCAGCTCTTCTTCCCCGCGCTCCCCGTGGTCGTCACGGTCTCCATGACCCCCGTCCTCCCCGTCCTCGCCATGACCCCAGTTCTCCCCGTCCTCCTCGTGGCCCCCGTCCTCGCCGTAATCGTCGTCCTCGCCGTGGCCCCCGTCCGCCCCGCGCTCCCCGTGATCGTCACGGTCTCCGTGACCTCCGTCCTCCCCGCGGTCGCCGCCCCCAGATCCTCCGTACCCCCCGTACCGATCTGGCCGCCGGGCCCTCCACCCTCGCCGCCGAGACGCGCACCGGCCGGTAGATCGGCCGCCCCCTCATCGTTTCCCTTGTCGTCCCCCTCGCCGAGGCCGTCTCCGCGCGCCTCGCCGTACCCCTCTCCGCGGCACAGGCCGCACTCCAGCAGGGCTGCGAACCTGGCGTCCCGGTAGTTCCGGCGGAACAGCCGCCTCCGGCCGATCTGCCACTCCTGGACCCAGGCGAAGGCGTCGGGTTCCCAGAAGATCCAGTTGTCCAGTGCTCTCAGGTAAATGATCAGTAAGCTCCGTACGGCGGTCCTGATGCCGATCCGGACCCCGATGCCGTGGATGCCTTTCCTCAAGGACCGTCACCTCCTTGAAGGTTCGTCCTGGTAGGGCCTACCTCCCTTTTACTCTGTCTTACGTCATCGGCGACTATCATTGGCAATTGCCACAGGAATGTACCTGCGGCGGTTACCTTCTGAGGTTGCCATGGGATGTTGCTGTTTGACTGTTACCACCGCCCCGACCTGGGAAGACTCCCCGAAGTGAGGCGGGAGCGTCTGCGTCATCAAAAAGAAGAGGTAAGCGCCGATGGCCGGAACCAACCCCACTCTGCGCCGCCGGCAGCTGGCCGGCCGCCTGCGGGAGCTCCGCGAGCAGGCGGGGAGGAGCATCAGGGACGCCGCCGAGCAGCTCGAATGCTCACCGGCGAAGATCAGCCGCATCGAGACCGCGCAGCGCGGCGCGCTGCCCAGGGACGTGCGCGACCTCTGCCTCTTCTACGGGGTGACCGATCAGGCCCAGATCGACGCCCTGATGACCCTCGCACGCGAGGCCAAACAGCAGGTGTGGTGGCAGGAGACGGAGGACGTCGACTTCCGCTCGTTTCTCGGCCTGGAGATCGACGCCACGTCGATCTCCGAGTATGAGACCACGACCGTCCCCGGGCTGCTGCAGACCGAGGACTACGCCCGCGCGGTCATCAGGGGATTCCTGCCGGGGATAGACACCGACGTTCTGGAGGAGCGGGTCACCTACCGGCTGAGACGCCAGGAACGCATGTACGGCCCGCGGCCGCCGAAATACTGGGTTCTCCTCGACGAATCCGTGCTCCATCGCCACGTGGGCGGGGCCGGTGTCATGAGAAAGCAATTGGAACGCCTTGGGAAGGCCTCCGAACTACCCCATGTGACCATCCAGGTTATTCCTTTCACCGTCGGCGCTCATATGGGGTTTGACAGTGCTTTTATTTTACTGGAGTTCTCCGACCCGACGATCGGGGATACGGTATACCTCGACACCTTGATGGGCAGTTTTTATCTGGAGAAGGCCAAAGAACTTGAGCGTTTCCGGGAGACGCTCAACCATCTTCGCGCGGTGGCGCTGAGCCCACAGGAGTCGGCGATCCGCATCGCGAGGGCACACGACGGGTTCGCGGCCTGATCGGCGTGACCCGTCATTTAAGAAACCATTCCCAACAAATTATCACGGAGAGACGATGACGTCTTCCAAACCTGCCGAGTTCTCCACTCTTGAGTGGCAGGTCTCAAGCCGGTGCAATAACGGCTCCTGCGTCGAAATCGCCAGAATTCCCGGCGGAGGCGTAGGCATTCGTGACAGCAAGAATAAGAGTGGGCCGGTCCTGGAGTTCAGCGTGACCGAGTTCCGGGCCTTTATAGACGGGATCAAGGACGGAAGCCTCGGCCTTTAGCCCCAGCCCCTCACAAGGGGGGTGAAACAGTCGCCGAACGGCACCGAAGGAAGATCCCGGAAGTGCCGTTCTGTTCTTCCCGGCACCCGCGAGGCGCCCGCCCCGCGAGAGGCGGCATCGAAAAACCCCAGGCCCTCGGCGTGAAAGTGAACTATAATTCCCCTGGCGCGGCGCTCTTCTGCGGAAGAGTTGTCAATCTTTCCGGGAGGAAACACATGGACGGCGGCTCGCAGTTCCATGGAGCCATCTGGCGGTCGGGGTGCAACAACGGAAACTGTGTCGAGGTCGCCTCGGGGCACGGCCGGATCGGGGTGAGGGACGGCAAGAACGGCGGAGCCGGACCGGTTCTGTCGTTCACCGTGGAGGAATGGCGGGCCTTCATCGAGGCCGCGAAGACCGGGGTGTTCGACGTCTGACCGGGGCGCACGGCCAGTGCAGGCGTTCCCATAAGTGCTATAAGTGCCATAAGTGAAGAGTGGGCGGATTCAAGAAATTCCCGATGCGGGGAAATCCTTGAACCCCTCACGGCGACGACGATCGGGGTGACGTCCGGCGGGGCGTCGTCGGCGAACCGGCTCACCAGACGCCCCGCCGCCGGGGGGACCGGGTGTCCGCCGGGGGAACCGGGGCCGGCGTCGGGAGGCCACCGGTCGGCGGGGAGGACCACCGGCGGGATGATGGGATCGTGACGTCCTCCCCACGGCCGAAGGCGGGGGCCTCCACACTCAAGGAGTTTCGATGAACTTCGAACTGGCCGTCTGGCACGAGCCCACGCCGATCACCAGGGAGGACGCCGGGCACGTCTTTCGGGCCCTCGGCGGCCGGGAGCCCGGGGACGCCGACCCGCACCCCGGGGTGGCGGCGTTCGTCGCGCGGCTGCCCTGGGCCAGGCCGGTCTCCCCCGCCCACGCCCTGGTCACCGTGGAGCCGGAGCGGTCGGACGAGGTGTCCGGCGAGGTCTTCGCCCTGGCCCGGGAGTGCGGACTGGTCTGTTACGACCCGCAACGGCACCTGGTGCACAACCTGGCGCCGCTGGGCGTCCACCCGGGCATGCAGTTGCGCACCGGCGACGGGATGATCGTCGTCGACCCCGACCTGGGGCTCGTCGCCGACGCGCCGACCATCATGTCGCCGCAGAACCCCTTCACCGCGCTGGTCGTCTTCGGTGAGCACTTCATCCAGACGTCACCGGAGATCTCGGGGTATGAGCTGGAATACAAGGACAGCGTGAAGGACGTGATGCTCCGTACCCACGTCTCCGGTGTCGAGGCGGTCCAGCGCGCCTTCGCCGAGTACGCCGCCGGCGAGCGCGCGTTCCTGGACCGCCACCGGTGGCTGCGGGTCTGAGCCGGACCCGAACCGGGGTCCCAGGCGGGTCTGGGACGGGTCCCCGATCAGGGGACGGCGATCTCGGGGGGCGGCGTCGGGGACGGAACCCCGGGACGGCGCCGGAGTGCGCCGGACGGGTGGGACGGGACGGTCACTCGCCGGGGAAGCGGACCCCGATCTGCTCCCGTACCTCGTCCATGATGCCCATTACCTCCAGGGTGGAGCGCCACGGCACGAGCGGGCTCTCCAGCAGGCCCTCCCGCAGGCAGCGCATCGCCTCCACGGCCTCGTGCACCAGGCCGGTGCCCTCGTAGGGGACGTGGAAGATCTCGGGCTCGGCGCCGTTGCGGTACAGGGTGAAGGCCGCGGGCCTGAAGAACAGGTGCGGCAGTTCGATCCGGCCGAGCGAACCGGAGATCGAGGCGGTGACCGGGCTGTCGGCGGTGAGCCCGCAGGAGAGCAGGGCGACCGCGCCGCCGGGGTAGCCGAGGAGCACGCCGGTGTTCTCGTCCACCCCCTCGGGGGTCAGCCGGGCCCACGATTGGATCCGCTCGGGGACTCCGAGCACGAGGTGGGCGAAGGAGATCGGGTAGACGCCCAGGTCCAGCAGGGCTCCGCCGCCCTGTGCGGGGTCACGGAGCCGGTGGCCGGCGTCGATGGAGAAGGAGATCCCGAAGTCGGCGTGCACGGTGGCGACCGGGCCGATCACACCGCTCTCGACCAGTTCCACGATCCTGCGGACGGCCGGGTTGCACCGCATCCACATGGCCTCCATGAGGAACAGCCCGCGCCTGCCGGCGAGGTCCACCAGCTCGGCGGCCTCGGCGGCGTTCAAGGTGAACGCCTTCTCGCACAGTACGGCCCTGCCCGCCCTCAGGCAGGTGAGCACCGCCTCCCGGTGGGCGTTCTGGGTGTTGGCGACGTAGACGATGTCCACGTCCTCGTCGGCGGCCAGCTCGGCCCAGCTCCCGTAGGCGCGGGGAATGCCGTACCGGCCTGCGAACGCCCCGGCGGTCTCCGGCGCCCTGGATCCGACCGCGATCACCTCGGCGTCGGGCAGCAGCCTCAGGTCCTCGGTGAAGGCGCCGGCGATCTCACCGGTCGCCAGAATTCCCCACTTAATGGTGCTCATGGGGACATATCTCACCATGTACGGCGCATATCGCGCACGGCCCGCGACCCGGTCGCCGGGCGCGGGCCGTGGGCGGAGGGTCAGCCGCGGGTGTCGGCGAGCAGCGCCCTGAGCACCAGGTCGGGGTGGTCGCGGAGCACACCGCGCATCCGCCACTCGTCGCTGAACAGCGCCAGCAGCTCTCCGTCGAGCGACCGGGTGAAGACCTCCACACCCCGCTGGCGGGCCAGGACCGGCGCGGACGCGGCGTCGGTGATCCTGGCGAGGCTGAAGTCGAGCCGGTCCATCGCGATCTCGGTGTTGAACTCGCCCGCCAGCCGGTGCTTGACCACGTCGAACTGCATCGGGCCGACCGCCGCGAGCACCGGCGACTGGTCACCCCGGATGTCGGAGCGCAGGACCTGCACGACGCCCTCCGCCTCCATCTGGTCGATGCCCTTGCGGAACTGCTTGGCCCGGCTGGAGTCACGGCAGCGGACCGTCCAGAAGTGCTCGGGCGCGAAGCTCGGGATCCTGGGGAACTCGACCGGCGAGCCGTCGTAGAGGGTGTCACCGGGGCGCAGGGCGGTGGCGTTCACCAGCCCGACGACGTCACCGGGGAACGCCTCGTCGATGGTGGCACGCTCCTGCCCGAAGACCGACTGGGCGTACTTGGTGGCGAAGGGGCGGCCGGTCGCCGCGTGGGTCAGCACCATGCCGCGCTCGAAACGGCCTGAGCAGACCCGGACGAACGCGATCCGGTCGCGGTGCGAGGGGTCCATGTTGGCCTGCACCTTGAAGACCAGGCCGGAGAAGGGCCGCTCCAGCGGGCGCGGCACGTCCTTGGCGTCGGGGCGGGGCGCGGGGGCCGGGGCGATGTCGACCATGGCGTCGAGCAGGCGGCCGACCCCGAAGTTGTTCAGGGCCGCGCCGAACAGCACGGGGGTGGACTCGTGCGCCTCGAACGCCTTCTGGTCGTGGTCGGAGCCGATCGCCGAGAGCAGGTCCACCTCGTCCTTGGCCCGCTCCCAGTCCTCGCCCAGCTCGGCCAGGGCCTCATCGGCGGTGAGCGCGGTCTCGATGGCCTTGGTGGCTCCGCCGGGGGTGCGGGTGTAGCGGACCGCCTGGTCGGCGGCGCGGTCCACCACGCCGTGGAAGAAGCCGCCGGTGCCGATCGGCCAGGTGATCGGGGTGGGCCGCAGACCGGTCTTCTCCTGGATCTCGTCCAGCAGCTCCAGCGCCTCACGGCCGGGCCGGTCCCACTTGTTGACGAAGGTGATCACCGGGATCCGGCGGTGCCGGCAGACCTCGAACAGCTTCAGGGTCTGCGGCTCCATGCCCTTGGCCGCGTCCAGCAGCATGACCGCGCAGTCGACGGCGGCCAGCACCCGGTAGGTGTCCTCGGAGAAGTCGGCGTGGCCGGGGGTGTCGACCAGGTTGAACATGTGGCCGCGGTACTCGAACCGGAGCGCCGCCGAGGTGATGGAGATGCCCCTGGCCTTCTCCATGTCCATCCAGTCGGAGGTCACGCCGCGGCGCCCCGCCTTGCCGTGCACGGCTCCGGCCTCACTGATCGCGGAGGCGTGCAGCGCGAGGGCCTCGGTCATGGTCGACTTACCGGCGTCCGGGTGGCTGATCACCGCGAACGTGCGGCGCCGTACCGCCTCCTGAGTGATCGCGGTCATTTCCTGGTCTCCTAGCCGTGCGAGGGTGGGGGGTCCGCGGCACACTGCGGGCCGCCGAGACAGCTTACGCGCCACCACGGCTGTCAACGGATCCGGCAACACTTGCCCAGGCCGCTTGCGTCACCATGGTGTTCAGTGGATCGTGGAACATCTCGGTTCGCCCATGCCCATCCCGACTGCCCGAAAGCGACTTGCTCGTGCAACTCGACGTTCCAGTGGTGCGCAGATGATCACGCTCCGGTATGCGGCCGGCTCCGATGTCGGCCGGGTCCGCCAGGGCAACGAGGACGCGGCCTACGCCGGTCCCCGGCTGCTCGCCGTCGCCGACGGCATGGGGGGCCACGTGGGCGGAGAGGTCGCCAGCTCGGCGGCGATCGCCACGGTGGCCCCGCTGGACGACGAGTGCCCGGCGGACCTGTTCGCCGCGGCCGAGGCCGGGGTCCGCAAGGCCAACCAGCGGCTGCGCGAGCTCGTCGAGCAGGATCCCTCGCTGACCGGCATGGGCACCACCCTGACCCTGATGCTCTGGGACGGCCTGCGGGTCGCCCTCGCCCACATCGGCGACTCCCGCGCCTACCTGCTCCGCCACGGCGACCTCTACCAGATCACCTATGACCACACCCTGGTCCAGACGCTGATGGACGACGGCCGCATCACCGCCGAGGAGGCCGCACGGCATCCGCACCGGTCGATCCTGCTCCAGGTCCTGGACGGCGGCGACGCCGTCGATCCCGACCTCACTCTCCGGGACGCCGAGATCGGCGATCGCTACCTGCTCTGCTCCGACGGCCTGTCCGGGGTGGTGGAGGCCGACCGGCTCCGTCACGTGCTCGCCGAGGTCGACGACCTCGGCGAGGTGACCCGGCGGCTCATCGAGCTGGCCTGCGACGCCGGCGGCCCGGACAACATCACCTGCGTGGTCGCGGAGGTGGTCGAGGGGCCCGCCCCGGACACCCCCGTGGTGGTCGGCTCGGCCAACCCCTCCTAACTCCTTTCTCGACAAATCCCTTTTTTCCCAGTAAATCCCCCTTAGCCTTCCGTGTCCCGCCCGGAAACGCCCATGGAAACACCCGTGGAACCGTTCACCGGACCTCTCAACGGCAAGACCCGGCCCGTTCTGGTCGCGGCGAAGAGCAGGCGCTATCGTCGGTGCTCTGCTCTCCTCACCGATCGTCACCCCGGAGGGATGTCCGTCGTGTACAAGGAATTCGCCATTGAGGCGATCGTGTGGCTTATCCCGGTGGTGGTCCTCGTCGGCCTGGCCTACATGATCACCCGCCCCGCCTGACCCACTCACCCGGAAGCCGGGGCACCGGGGCGCCCGCCTCCACGCCCCGGCTTTCGCGTGTCCGCCCACCCCGGGCGATCTCCCCTTCCCGCAGGGTTCGTTCTCGGATAAATGCGCCGAAATCTCCATTAAAGGAGTAATTTCACTCGCAGCCCGATGACGGAAGGGGAGCATCCTTGGAAAAGGACCGGGATGAGACCGGGATGCCCGCGAGCGGCACGCGAGACGGCCCGTCCGACCCCCCGGAGTCATCACCCTCCCCGGGACCCGCCGACCCCGGGACCCGCCCCGGGGCCGATCGACCGGCCCCGCGGACGCGCGGCGCCGCGGTGTGGGGATGGGCCGGGCCGCTGCTGGTGGCGGCCTTCGGCGCGGCTCTGCGCTTCAACCAGCTGGGCAGACCGCACGCGGTGATGTTCGACGAGATCTACTACGCCAAGGAAGGGCTGTCGCTGATCACCTTCGGGGTCGAGCGGACGGCGCTGGGCACCGCGACGGAGCACACCGCCGACGACCGCCTCCTCGCCGGGAACACCGACATCTGGGTGCACTGCACGCCGCCCGACGCCGCCCCCTGCCCGCAGTACGTGGTGCATCCGCCGCTGGGCAAGTGGATGATCGGGGCCGGGGAGTGGCTGTTCGGCGCGGACCCGTTCGGGTGGCGTTTCGCCGCCGCCCTGGCCGGGGTGCTGTCGATCCTGATCCTGGCGCGGGTGGCCCGCCGGATGACCGGTTCGACGCCGCTGGGCTGCCTGGCCGGGCTGCTGCTCGCCCTGGACGGACTGCATCTGGTGCTCTCCCGCACCGCGCTACTGGACGTCTTCCTGATGTTCTGGGTGCTGGCCGGGTTCGCCTGCCTGGTGCTCGACCGCGACCGTGCCGGGGAGCGCCCGGCCGCCCTGTGGGGATCCGCGCCACCGGCCGCCGGCGGCCCCCTGCTCGGAACGCGCCCCTGGCGGATCGCCGCCGGCCTGTGCCTGGGCGCCGCCTGCGCGGTCAAGTGGTCGGGGGTCTTCTTCCTGGTCGCCTTCGCCGTCATGTCGCTGGCGTGGGATGTCGGCGCGCGCCGCGCCGCCGGCACGCCCGGACCTCGCCGGGGCGCCCTCACCGCCGGCGCGCCCACCGCCCTGCTCGCCATGGGCGTGATCCCGGCGCTCACCTACCTGGCCTCCTGGACCGGCTGGTTCCTCTCCCCCCTGGGCTACGGCCGCAACTGGGCTCGGGCCGCCTCCCAGGACCCGGTCCACTCCGTCCTCGACTCGCTCAGGTCGTGGGCCGACTACCACCTGATGGCCCTCCGCTTCCACACCGGCCTGACCTCCTCTCACCCCTACCAGTCGGACCCCTGGCAGTGGCCGCTGCTGCTGCGCCCGGTGGCCTTTCACTACCAGACGCCCACGGGCGCGTGCGGTACCGGCGGTTGCTCGCAGGCGGTGCTGGGGGTGGGCACCCCGGTGATCTGGTACGGCGCGCTCGCCGCGCTCATCGCCATGGTCGTCTGGTACGTCGACGCCCGCGACTGGCGCGCCGGGGCGATACTGCTCGCCTACGGCGCCGGCTGGCTGCCGTGGTTCTACTACGCCCTCATCGACAACCGGACGATGTTCCTGTTCTACATGGCACCGCTGCTTCCCTTCATGATGCTCGCGCTGACCCTCGCCGCGGGCCTGCTCATCGGCCCCCGGAGCGCGCCCGCCCGGCGGCGCGCCGTCGGCTGGGCGGTGGTGGGGGTGTTCACCATGGCGGCGCTGGCCAACCTGTGGTGGCTCTACCCGGTGCTCAGCGGCGAGATCGTCGCGCAGGGGCGGTGGAGCGCGCGGATGCTGCTGCGGAGCTGGATCTGAGCCGGATCCGACGTGGCCGGGACCACCCCCTGTTTCGGGAACCACCAGGTCGCCGACTACTCTGTTTCCGCCCCGCCCCGCCCACCGGCAACGCCAGAGAGAACGGTTGAGGAACACCTGTGAAGCTTCTCCACTCCGGGAAGGTCCGCGACGTGTACGAGGACCGGGGGGACGTCATCCTCGTGGCCTCGGACCGGGTGTCGGTGTACGACGTCGTCCTGCCCACGCCGATCCCCGACAAGGGGAAGGTCCTCACCCGGCTCTCGCTGTGGTGGTTCGAGCAGCTCGCGGACATCGTGCCCAACCATGTCGTCTCCGCCACCGACGTACCGGCCGAGTTCGAGGGCCGCGCCGTACGGTGCCGGCGGCTGAACATGGTGCAGGTCGAGTGCATCGCCCGCGGCTATCTCGCGGGTCTGGGGCTGAAGGAGTACCGGGCGAACGGCTCGGTCTCCGGGGTGGCGCTCCCCGCCGGCCTGGTGGAGGGCTCCAGGCTTCCCCAGCCGATCTTCACGCCCACCACCAAGGCCCCGCTCGGGCAGCACGACGAGTTCATCACCTTCGAGGACGTGGTCTCCCAGGAGGGCGCGGAGGTCGCCGCCGAACTCCGCCGGATCACCCTGGAGGTCTACGGCCGCGGCGCCGAACTGGCGCGCGAGCGCGGCATCATCATCGCCGACACGAAGATCGAGCTGGGCTGGGCGTCCGACGGGACGCTCGTGCTCGGCGACGAGGTGCTCACCTCCGACTCCTCACGGTTCTGGCCCGCCGACGACTGGGAGCCCGGCCGCCCGCAGTTCGCGTTCGACAAGCAGTTCGTCCGCGACTGGGCCGACGGGACCGGCTGGGACAGGAAGGAACCCGCCCCCGAGGTCCCCTCGGAGATCGTCGAGGCCACCCGGGCGCGCTACATCGAGGCGTACGAGCGCATCACCGGCAGGACCTGGTAGGCCGGACGGGCTTCTCCGCGTAACGGGCGCGGCCGCAGCCCCGTCAGGGTGTCAGTTTCCGCTCGGTGGCCGCGCCCACGACGAACCGCTCGGCGGAGGCGGGGTGGCTGCCGAAGTCGGCCACGATGCAGGTGATGTTGTCGGGGCCGCCGCCCCGGTTGGCCAGGTCGATGAGCCATCTGGTGGCCTCGGCGGGGTCGTCGATGTCGCTCAGCGTGTTGAACAGGGTCTCCGGGCCGACCACGCCGGTCAGGCCGTCGGAGCAGAGCAGGTAGCGGTCGCCTCGCTGTGCCTCGCGCAGCGACAGGTCCAGCTCGCCGTCGCCGGTGCCCTCCAGGACCCGCAGCACCATGGAGCGGCGCGGATGCTCGGCGGCCTGCTCCGGGGTGATCCGCCCGTCGTCCACCAGCGACTGGACCAGGGTGTGATCGTGGGTGATCTGGTAGAGGGCGCCGTCGCGCAGCATGTAGGCGCGGGAGTCGCCGACGTGGGCCAGCGCGAAGGTGGCGCCCTCCCAGAGCATGGCGGTCAGGGTGGTGCCCATCCCGCGCAACGTGGGGTCGTGCTCGCTCATCTCGCGCAGCGCGTGGTTGACGTCCCTCGCCGTGTCCCTGATGGTGGCCACCAGGTCGACGCCGGTCCGTGAAAGGCTCTCGTCCAACGCCGCCATGGCCGTGATCGCCAGCGAGCTGGCGACCTCTCCACCCGCGTGACCGCCCATGCCGTCGGCTACGGCGAGCAGGCGCGCGCTCGCGTAACCCGAGTCCTCGTTCGCCTCACGGCGGACGCCGACATCCGAGCGGGCGGCGTAACGCAGTGCCAGGGCTTCGTTCAGTGCCATGAAGGCAGTAAAGCATTGGTTGAAGCACTTCACAAGCAAACCTGTTGTAGACCGTTGCGGCACAGTCAACTACTGTGGCCCAGTATGGAGGAGAGCCAGGACATCACGGTGAACGCGGGCGACATCGCCCGGCTCGCCGCCGTCGGCCGTGCCGCGGTCAGCAACTGGCGCCGCCGCCACGACGACTTCCCCCAGCCCGTGGGCGGAACCACCTCCAGTCCCCTGTTCTCCCTGCCCGAGGTCGCCTCCTGGCTGCGCCGCAACGGCAAGCCCTTCGAGGTCTCCCTGGGCGACCTGGTCTGGCAGCGGCTGCGCACCTCCGTCGACGACCTGCGCCTGGGCGACCTGGTGGGCAAAGTCGGCGTGTTCCTGCTGTTCCTGCACCGCGAGCCCGGAGCCTGGCGCGAGCACGGCGCCCGCTCGCTGACCGGCCTTGCCACGGCGACGGCCGACCTTCCCGGCTCCGCCGACCCCCGGCTGGACGACCCGGTGCTGCTCAGGCTGGTGGCCGAGCTGGCCGCCGAGCACGGGCCGCTGGACGCCTTCGAGTTCCTCTGCGAGCGCTACGTCGAGGCCCACTCCCGCCGCCTCGCGGTCACCAGGGACGACGTCGCCGCGCTGATGCACCGGCTGGCCGCCCAGGAGGGCGGCACCGTCCTCGACCCCGCCTGCGGTGTCGGCACCCTCCTGCTGCACGCGGACTCCTCACTCGGACAGGAGATCAACGAGACGAACGCGCTGCTCACCGCCGTCCGGCTGCTGCTACGTGGGTCCAGGGCGCGGATCGTCGCCGGTGACTCGCTCCGCGAGAACGGCCTGGCCGGAGAGACGGCCGACGCCGTGGTCTGCGACCCCCCGTTCAACGAGCGCGCGTGGGGTTACGAGGATCTGACCGGCGACCCCCGCTGGGAGTACGGCCTGCCGCCACGCGGGGAGTCCGAGCTCGCCTGGGTGCAGCACTGCCTGGCCCACGTACGGCCCGGCGGCCTGGTGGCGATCCTGATGCCCACCGCGGCGGCCGGTCGCCGTCCCGGCAAGCGGATCCGGGGCAACCTGCTGCGCACGGGGGCGCTGCGGGCCGTGGTGACGCTGGGCCCCGGCGGCTCCGACCTGTGGTTACTCCGCCGCCCCGACGGCGGGCGGCCCCCTTCACAGCTTCTGGTCGTGGACGCCGGCGAGGACCTGTCGGTTGTGGAGCCCGCCTGGCGGGCCTACCTGGGCGACCCCGAGGCCGAGCTGTCCGGCGAGAGCCGTACCGTGCGGATCATCGACCTGCTCGACGACGAGGTGGACCTGAGCCCGGCACGGCACCGCCCGCAGCAGGGCGGCCAGGACTTCATGCGGGACTTCACCGAGGCGCTGGAGATGTTCCGGGACACCTCGGCCACGCTGTCGGACGCCCCCCCGGCCCTTGAGCTGCTCGGCGAGCGGCAGGACCTGCCGACGACCACCGTCGGCGAGCTGGCCAAGGCGGGGCTGATCACGATCCTCCAGGCGCCCCCCAGGATGTCCGCCGACGAGGGCCCGCTGCCGGTCCTGACCACCGACGACACCGTGCTGGGCACGGCCCCGTCGGGAGGGACCGTCCTGGACCCGGCGCTGGTCATGGTCAGGCCGGGCGACGTGGTGACCACCGTCCTGGGGGTGGTCCGGGTGATCACCCGCAGCGGGGCGGCGCTCGGCCCGCAGCTCACGCTCTACCGGGTGGACCGGCAGCGGCTCGACCCCGACTTCCTCGCCGGCTTCCTCCGTTCGGCCGACGCGGCCCGGATCCACCCCGGCTCCAGCCGCCTGGACGTACGGCGGGCCCGGGTGCCCATGCTCCCCCTCGCCGACCAGCGACGTTACGGAACGGCCTTCCGTGAGCTGTTCGCCCTGGAGGACAGGCTGCGTCAGACGGCGGCACTGGGGGAAACCTTGATCCGGCTAGGCTTTGACGGACTGGTTGACGGCCATCTCCGGCCGTGCGACCAAGGGGTGTGATGTCCCGTGGGGGTGGGAGAGCCGGATGGTCATCGACGACCGATATGTGCTCGACGACCTCCCCCTGGGACAGGGCGGCATGGGCGCCGTCTACGGCGGCCATGACCGGCACCTCGACCGCAAGATCGCCGTCAAGCTCCTGCGGCTCGTCACCGGCCCCGACGAGGAGCTGAAGCGGCGTTTTCTGCGTGAGGCGCGCATCCTGGCGAAGCTGGAGCATCCCGGCGCCCCCGTCCTCTACGACTTCGGCACCTTCGAGCACCGGCTGTTCCAGGTCATGCAGTTCATCGCCGGCGTGACCGTGGCCGACCTGCTCAGCGAGCACGGCCCGCTGCCGGCCCCGTGGGCCGCCGCGATCGCCGCCCAGGCGTGCGCGGTGCTGTCCGCCGCCCACGCGCTCTCCATCTACCACCGAGATCTCAAGCCGACCAACCTGATGCTCTGCCCGGACGGCAGCGTCAAGGTCCTCGACTTCGGCCTCGCCATGCTGCGCGAGGCGGACTCGGCGCAGTTCACCCGGGTCGGCCAGATCCTCGGCACCCCGTCCTACATGGCTCCCGAGCAGATCCAGAGCGGCCTCGCCAGTCCGCGCAGCGACCTCTATGCCCTGGGCTGCGTGATCCACGAGATGCTGACGGGCGAGCAGCTGTTCACCGGGCCCACGGAGTACGCCGTGTTCGAACGCCAGGTGAAGGAGCGCCCGCCCGCCGTCCCCGGCGTCCCCGCGGAGCTGAACCGGCTTCTCCAGGACCTCCTGGAGAAGAACCCCGACCGGCGCCCCCGGAGTGCCGACACCCTCTACGAGCGACTGCAGCCCTTCGCGGTGAACCTGCCGATGCTGCCCGGTTTCCTCAACCCGCCGTCGATCCCCAGCCCCGGCCGGATGTACGCCCGCATGGTCGGCCGAGTCCTGGCCTGACGGTGAGGGTGCAGGTGAACGCCTCCCGGTCGGGGCATGGCCCTCGCCCTGACCGACCACGGTGTCCTCAACGGGATGAACCGGTCGGCGCCGGATTACCGAACTGTCCGCGTCACCGGCGGGAGGCCCTCCGCTCACATTTGGTGTACCACCGCTCCATGCAGTCCAGCCTGTCGCGGTGCCGGTGGCGAATCTGCCTGACGTGCCCGCCGTCCCGCGGCCTGGCGGTCGGTGCGGGCGAGGGCCGGGCGGTGGTCACGGACGCGGATACGGGAGAGGGGGACGGCGGGGCCGGAGAGCCGGGGATGACCGTGGCCGCGGCGGCCGGGGAGTCCACCGGCGCCCGCGCGGCGTGGGCGCCCGCCGGGCCGGCGAACAGCACCCCCAGCACGAGGACGAACGTGACACCCGCCGTCCGGGACCGGAGGAGTCCCACCGGGCTCGGGGCGGCACACCTGGAGTTGGCTGTCATTCGGAGATCCCTCACATGGGTGAAAGGCGATCGGGACAGGTCGGCCTCCGCGCCGGCCGCGAGTCAGGTCGCACGTCGGGCGCGGATCCGGTGGACGATCGGCGGCCCGTGGAACCGGCCGGTCCGATTGATTTCGGGAGACGCCGACGAGGATCTCCTGGAGAGGGTAACGAGAATCCGGCTTTGGCCGCCGATCCACGCTTTTCGCCATCTCCAACGTCTGTCAATGAGTTCTTGGCGGAGCGGAGCGGTGTCGGCGGCCGGGTGCCGGCGCCCCGGCACGGGGCCGGACCACCGGGGATCAGGCCGCGGGCCGGATCAGAGAGCCGGAGGGCGGGACCGGGGCGGAGCAGGGCTGCGCGACCGGGCGGTGGAGGGGCGCCCTGGAGCCGAGTGGTGGAACCGGTCCGCGGAGGGGAGCCGTAGGACAATGCGGTGTGTGGAAGGACGTTGGATCGAGGTGGCCGACCGGGTGCTGGTACGGCGGTACGCCGAGTTGGACCTGTCCGTGGGGTTGGTCGTGGGTGACGGCGGCTGCCTGGTGGTCGACACCCGGGGTGACGAGCGGCAGGGCGCGGAGCTCGCCGCCGCGGTGCGGCGGGTCACCCGGGAGCCGTGGACCGTGGTGATCACCCATTCGCACTTCGACCACAGTTTCGGCACGCGGCCGTTCCTGGGGTGCCCCGTCTGGGCGCAGGAGGGCTGCCGGACCGACCTGGCCGGAACCGGAGCCCAGGCGAAGGACGTCTGGGCGCGGTGGTACCGGGAGCGGGGCCGCGCCGACATCGCCGACGACATCGCGCGGACGGAGATCGTGCTGCCGGACCGGCTGGTGACCGACCGGGTGGAACTGACCGTGGGCGGACGCGCCGTCGTCCTGGCCCACTTCGGCCCCGGCCACTCCGGCCACGATCTCGCGGTCGGAGTGCCGGACGCCGGCGTGGTCTTCGCCGGCGACCTGGTGGAGAACGGCGCGCCGCCCGCCTACGAGGACGCCTATCCCCTGCACTGGCCGACCGCCGTCGACGGGCTGCTCGGACTGCTCGCCGAGACCGTCAAGAGCGGCGAGGACCACGGGGGCGAGGACGAGCGCGGAAGCGGTGGGGGGGTTGTGGTGCCCGGCCACGGCGATCCGGTGGACCGGGGGTTCGTTGCGGCCCAGCGCGCCGAGATCGCCGCGCTCGCCGAGCTCTGCCGGGAGGTGACGGCGGGCCGGATGCGCGTCGAGGAGGCCGTACGGCTCTCGCCCTATCCGGAGGAGACCACCGGGACCGCGGTCCACCGTTCCGCTTTCCGGGAGCGTCATCGCAGGTCAACGGCTGTGAACGGCCTTGATTGACACCGTCGGCGGTGGAAGACTCGGAGGTGAGGGGGAAGGGGGGACGGATCATGCTTGAGATTAGGAGCACCGACAAGCCGGACGAGCGCCGGGACTTTCCCATGGGACACATCGACGTGTTCTACCTCCCGGGGCTGAGCTTCGGCGTGGCCACATTCGAACCCGGATGGCGTTGGTCGGAGTCGGTGAAGCCGATCGCCGGCACCGAGTCGTGCGAGGCTCACCACAACGGATACGTCCTCAGGGGCAGGTTGCGCCTGCGGATGGACGACGGCACCGAGGCCGAGGCCGGTCCCGGCGACCTCTTCGTGGCCACCCCCGGACACGACGCCTGGGTGGTGGGCGACGAACAGGCCGTGGTCTACGACTTCGCGGGCGGAGCGGCCGAGTACGCCAGGGCGAAGAACATCTGATCGCGGAACCGGAGGCCGCCGAGAACAGAAGGAAAGGGGCCCCGACGCGCGGCCGCGCGTCGGGGTTCGGCCTGCCCGGCCCGGCCCGTGTCCCCCGCCCACCCGACTGTTTCCCCGCATCCCGGCCTGTCCGCGTTCGGACGCACCCGCCTGGGCCCCAAGAGTCGTAGGCGGCGCGCGATCCGGTGGACGCCCCTCGCGGACCGGCGAGCTGGAACTCCCACTTATCCGTTATCACCCGGCAACCCCGACAATCCCGGCGGCGTCTATACAGCGTGAGCGCCCGGGACATGATCTCTCTCATCCCGGGCCGTCACCTCGGTGCCGCACCGTGACAGCGGATCGCACGACACAACTCAATGGCATGTCCCCGCACGTCGTGATGAGGAGGAACCCCGATGGGGCTCGCTGCGACCTTCCGGCGATGGTGGAGCGGGCGGAGGCCCTCGGGGGATCTGACGGGGTACTACCGCACCGAGAAGTACCGCTTCGCGCGGGAGAAGATGGAGTGGCAGCTCGCCAGGATCTTCCTGCTCTACCGTCTGCTGCACATCTTCCAGATGGCCGGGACCGCACCGGACATGCTCGACCGCCTGAGCCCCGGGACGGGCGCCGCGATCCTCGCGATAGCGGCGGCCGAGACATCGTGGCTGTTCTTCCGGATCATCCGGGGCAGGCGGTACGGCGGGACGCTCACCGCCTCCGTCGAACTCGGCACCGGAGTGATAATGCTCCTGCTCGCGGGGTGGGGGGCTCCCCCGGCGAACCGGCCGGAGGCTCTGGCGCCGCTGGTCTTCTGGACCACGGACCAGATCAGCGGCGCGGCTCTCTCCCGTAATCCGCGACTGCTGGCGGCGGGCACGGTCGCGATCTCCGGAATCTATCTCGCCGTCATCGCCGGGGGTGACCGGGCCGAGCTCACCCGTTCGCCGACGCTCATCGCGGTGACCGGGTTCCTGGTGCTCGCCGTACTCATCGAACGGGGTGCGGCCTACCTGCGGCGGACCGCGGCGGACCTGGCCGACTTCAGCCGCCACGTGGCGGAGGAGCGGGCCTATCTGCAGCTCGCCTACGAGCTCTACAACCACTGGGGAAACACGCTGCTCAGGGTCACCGGGCACGACTGCTCGCGCGACGGCGAGTTCGAGGAGCTACGGGACCTGCTGGTGGCCGACTACGGCCGGCTCAGGGCGTTCTTCACGACCGGGCGGCCAAGCGACCGAGCGGCGCTGCTGCGCATCCTGCACCGGGAGATCGTCGACATCCGCAGCCGGAGACTGATCGTGGAACCGGTCATCTCCGAGGACTTCCGGGAGTACGCGGAGACGGTTCCCGAGGTGGTTCAGAACACCTTCGGTGACGCGCTCCGGGCCGCGCTGACGAACGTGGCGGACCACTCTCAGACAGATCACGCCTACGTCCGCGCGGACATCGAGGACGGCACCGCCAAGATCTCGATCACCGACCACGGCCGGGGTTTTCCCGACAGGCCGGTGCTGCGCGCCCTCACCCAGCTGGAAAGGCGCCTGCGCGATCTCGGCGGCGCCCTCACCTGGTCCTCCCCGCCCGGAGAGGACACCAGAGTCACCATCGAGTTCCCGATCGCCGCCGTCGCGGCGGAAGGAGTGAAGTGAGCGCGCCCATCCGTGTCGCCGTCGTCGAGTCGCACACCACCACTCGCGAGGGAATCGTCACCGCGCTGAACCTGGACGACCGGTTCGAGGTCGTCGCGTCGGTATCCGACGCACAGGCCATGGTCGACTCGGCGGCGGGTGCGGACGTGTGCCTGCTGGACCTGCACGTCGACGACTCGAAGGAGAACACCCTCCAGATCATGTCGCGGCAGCCCACGGTGGTGTGGACCGACCGGGAGGATTGGCAGTTCCGCGTGGAGGCGTTCGTCCTGGGCGCCTGGAGCGTGCTCCCCCGGGGGAAGGTCCACCCGTCGAGCGTCGAGGAGGCCCTGCTCCACGCCCGGCACCGCGAGGTCCACCTGTCCCCGCAGCTGGCGTCGGCCGTGCTGGACGCCGCGAGCCGGGACATGTTCGAGCTCAGCGCGGCACAACTCCACCTGCTCAAGGAGATCGCGTACGGCACGCGGCTCCCCCTGGCCGTCACCCGCGCGGGGCTCACCCCCGACGAGTTCCTCACCGAACGCGAGAAGATCACCACAGCGTGCCGCTCGATCGCCCCCGGCAGGCTGGGGCGGCTGCACATCGTCCCGGTCGCGCCGATCAGGGAGCCGCGCTTCATGAACTCACCGACGGAACGGGAGTCCAGGATCCTCACCATGCTGGCCGACGGATACCCCAGGGAAGTGATCGCCAAGGAAGTCGGCATCGCGCCTCGGACGGTGGCGAACGAGGTCGACAAGGCGCTCAAGAAGATCGCGGGCGTGACCCACGCGAGCGCCCACGAGCGGCTGCTGCTGGCTCTCTACTACATGAGGCGCCACCGCAACCCCGAACTGCTCTGGGATGTGCGCCTGCGCAAGCTGGCCCACTCTGACCAGCGGATTCATCCCGGCGCCGGCAGAGACTGACCGATAGGGGAAAAATCCCTCGGCCCCTGCCCCCACGGGCGGAAGACTGAGGGAAAACTCCCTTCGCATCCGGCCTTCTCCTCCGTTCTCCCCCGGCGAATCCTGATCCCGAGGCGAGATGTCCTCGTCCGTTCGAGTCCGCTCGGTACGGCCGGCGCCGTATCCGAAACGGGGACGGGATCTCATGATGAACGATTGGTCAAACAACGGGTCCACACGGGTGGACACCACTCCGGACGAGGGCGGAGGCGGCAGCGGCCGTCCCTCGTTCCTCCGCCGCTTCGGTGACTTTCTGATCGTCGTCACCGGCGCGGTCCCCCGGTTGATCGGAAACACGCACGAGCGCCACCGATTCGTCACCCTGGGCACGCTCATGCTGCTCACCGCCGGGCTCGCGGTCTACAGTGCCGCGTCGATCGCCGCGATGGGGCTGGCCGTACCCGTCGTGACCATGCTGCCGGTCGGCCTGTTCTTCGCCGCGTTCGTGCTGATGATCGACCGGTCCATCGTCAGCCACGTCAGCCCGCTCCAGGAGATCGTCCATCGGAGGCCGGGCACCGCTCCCCCGGCCCCCGCCGACCATCCCACGCCCCGCCTGGTGAAGACGGTGAACACCCGGTCGGCGACGACCTGGGCCCGCGTGGGCATCGCCGTCGCCGCGTCCTTTCTCATCTCCGAGGTGCTGCTGCTGCAGATCTTCGCCTTCCGGATCGGCGAGCAGCTCGCGCTCGACGAGGCGAGCGCGGCCAACACGCGGGACAGGGAGGTGGCGCTGCCGTACGACCGTAAGATCAACGAGCTGCAGGCGGCGATCGACAAGCGGCAGAGGGTCGTCACCGGCCTGGAGAAGGACTACCGTGACGCCGCGAAGGTGGCGAACTGCCAGCTGACCGGTAAGTGCGCCGGCTACGACGCCGGAGCCGGCGACCTCTACCGGGCCGCGCTCGCCAAGCAGCGGAACCTGCGGAGCGACCTCGCGAGGGCCCAAGCCGACCTGGACGCGGTCCGCAAGGAGAACCGGACGCGGATCGCCGCGCTCCGGACCGAGCAGGAGGGCAGATCCAAGGAGGTCACCGGCCTCGCGGACGGCGGCTACGACCTCCTGGACCGGGAACGGGCCTTCCTGAAGATCACCGGGCAGAACGGCGAGGTCCTGGTCTGGCGCCTCCTGCTGACCCTGCTCCTGCTCGGCGTCGACCTCGCGCCGGTGCTGCTCAAGGCCACCCTGAAGCGCAGCGTGCACGACCAGCGGGTGCGCAGCGACCAGCTGGAGGGCAACGACCGGGAACAGGTCCTGCTCAACGGCAAACTGGTCCGTCACCGGGGAGACGGCGAGCTGGCGCTGCAGGCCGTCGCCTACGAGCACGAGCAGAGAAAGGCCTGGCTGGAGGCCCGGCACGAGCTGGCCAAGATGACGATCAAGGACTGGCTTCGCGCCCAGCGGCAGAAGCCGTCACCTCCCTTCCGTCCCGCGGACGCCCCCGGCCCCACCGCCCCGATGTGGTTCGACGAGGCCGGTCCTCCCCCGCGGCCGGGCCCCCGGCAGCCGGAGTCCAACGGACAGGCGTTCTACCAGCCGTCCACGCCCAGCGGCCACGACCACACGCCGATCATGGTGCTCAACGACAGGTGGTGCGTCTACGGGTCGCTGAACGCCGACTCCAGCGACATGGCCACGCTCTACAAGGCGTACGAGCTGACCAACCCCGGCAGGACCGTGGTGGCGAAGGTGTTTCACCAGGCTCAGAACGACCCGAAGCGGTTCCGCACGTTCCTGCGGGAGGTACGGGGCATGCGGCTGAGCAATCCGCACATCGGGGAGATCATCGACTCCGGCCAGGACCGGAGATCGAGGGCCGTCTACCTCATCTCGCCGCTGTACCGGCCGGGCAGCCTCAACATGTACGTCCAGCGGCTGAAAGGCGCGGGCGTGCCGCTGAAGTGGAGCCTCTGGGTCCTCGACCAGGTGCTGGCCGGGCTGGAGGCGGCGGCGATGAGCAAGATCATCCACCTGGACGTCAAACCTCAGAACATCGTCCTCGACGGTCAGAGCAACATCAGGATCATCGACTGGGGGATGTCCCAGCTGCACGAGGCGGGCCAGAGTGTGTCAACCATCTTCCCCGGCGGGACGAAGTGGTTCGCCAGCCCCGAGCAGCTGGGTGACGGCGACATCACGCCCAACAGCCTGTCCGACCTGTACGGCGTGGGCGCCCTGGCCTACTGGCTGCTGACCGGCATGGCACCGCTCCGCCGCGAGGTCGGGACCGACAGGAAGGCCGACATCCTGCAGGCCCGCCGCCTGATGGAGGCCGGGGTACGGCCGGAGCGCGCCGACCGGCTCGTCCCCGGCCTGCCCGAGGAGCTGGGACTGCTGATCGGCCAATGGCTCAGCCACCGGCCCGCCGACCGCGCCCCCGAGGGCCTCACTCCCACCACAGCACTCAGCTGGGCCAGGGAGAGGCTGAACGGGCTGATCGCCACCGCGCCCGACATGCGGGTGGGCTTCGAAACCACGTGCTCACCCGCGGGCGACGACGTCACGGGAGCCCGCCCACGGGAGGGAGACGAGGCCCAGCCGCCCCGCGGCGTCCCGGAGGACCGCCTGGTGGCGGTCGCCCGGACAGCGTCGGCGGCCGGCCGCGAGCACGGAGAGCACCCCGCGAGCGAGGACTCCCCGGACAGGCCGTGACAGCACGTCGGGGGTCCGCGACGACCTCACGGAGCGGACGCCCCCGGAGGTCGTCAAGTTCCCCCAAGTTCCCCTGGGGCCTGTGAGGTCCCAGGGGTCCTGAGCCCCCAGGGGGCCACGGCGTCCTGAGACCTCTGGGGTCGTGGAGTCCTGAGACCTCGGGGGCATGGGGTCACCGAAAACTTCCCGGGATCTCCGGAGCCCCCAGAGATCTCGGGAAGTCCCCGGAGGTCCCTGGGACGAATTCACTGAAGACGCACAACAGGCCAAGGAGGCCCCATGCCGGCCCCGGTTGCCACCGCCTCAGCTGCTCCGGCGGCTCCGCCCGCCCCAACCCCCTTGACCACCGTTCCCCCTCTGCCCGCTTCCGTTCCACCCCTGCCCGCTTCGGCGGTGAGGTGAATGTTCGCCATTCTCGCGGCCTCGACCGCCACCGCAGTGGTGATCGTGGGGATCTCCACCTATGTGTTCAGGATGAACCGCCCGGCGCTCTCATCCACCGGGCGGGGCCGAGCCGGGCAGAGCCTGGCCGGACAGAGCGGGACGGGGGAGAACACGGCCGGACAAGGCGCGGGCCGACACGGAGTACGCAGAGGACACAGCGACCTCCAGGAGACGGCGGAACCGGAGGGAGCAGCGGACACCCCGCCCTCGACGGACAGCGGAGTCACGGTGGACGGCCGGAACGTGGCGGACCACCGGGACACGGTGGACGACCAGGACACGGCGAACCACCGGAACACAGTGAACGACCCGTTCGCGGAGAACCGCCAAGACACGGAGAACCACCGGGACGCGGAGGAGCACCGGGACACGGTGAACGACCCGTTCCCGGAGGACGATCGGGGCGCGGAGGAGATGGGCCGGTCTCTTCCCGCTCCCGACTCCACGGGGCCGCTTCCCTCACGTGCCCTGGTGTTCGACGCGGCCGGCCGTACGAACGCGGGAGCCCGGGGCGAGAACGCGGACGGTTTCCTGATACAGGATCGCCTGATCGCGGTCGCCGACGGGGTCACGGCGGCGACCGAGAGCCGCTGGGCGTCGGCGCTGGCTCTCGGCGCGGTGGTGGGGGACCAGGCGGGCAGCCCACCTGATCCACTGCGCGGGCTGCAGGACAGCCTTGAGGTCGCCAACGAGGCTCTGCGGCGGAAAGGGCGTGACGCCCCGGAGTTGATCGGCATGGCCACCACGCTGGACCTGGTCACCCTGGCCGAAACCGGCGGCAGATGGATCGCGGCCTTCGCCCACGTGGGCAGCGGGGCCGTCTACGCGTTCACCGGCCCGGGGGAGGGCCGGATTTTGACCACACCTCACCGCTTCGGCACGGGACCACTGCTACGCGCGGTCGGCGCCGAGGAGACGCTGCACAGCGACGTGGACATGATCGACATCCAGCCGGGCACGTTGATCATCGTGGTCACGAACGGGCTGACCGACGTGCTCGCGTTCCCCGACGTCCAGAGCGTGGTGAGGCGGCACTTCGACGCTCCTGCCCACCTGTGCGCCGGAGCACTGCTGGACGCCGCCTACCGGCGCTCGACCGGCGACGACGTGACGGTGGTGGTGGCCCGTGTCATCGAGATCACCCGCTACGTCTGGCCCCGGATGCCGTAGCCGTCCCCGATGTCCACCTCATGCGCCGGCGACTCCGAAACGCCGCCCTCCACGAAAGCTCTTCCGCCCCGGCCCGATCTCCCTGTCGTCCCGGTCGCGGTGACCTCAATCGTCGCCCTCGCCGGTCACCGCGGCCACCGGCACGCCGTCGTCGACCGTGACCAGACCATGCGCGACCTCGAAGAGGTGCGCCGCAACGGCTACGCCGTGGACATGGGGAACTGCTCGCGGACGCCGTAGGCGTCAGTCGCAACCGCAGGCGCAGCCGTCGCAGCTACAGCACTCGCAACACCCGGAGCAACCGTCGCCGCACTGCCCGCAGCCGTCGCAGCCACTGGCGTCGCAGCGCTCGCCGCACGACTTGTGACGCTCCTCATCCCACGGCGGCCGGTACAGCCCGCAGGTACAGCAGGCCGCCGCCCCACACAGCAGCGACAACAACCCGCCGGGGTCGGGCTTCAACCGCGGATCACGCGGCGCCCCGGGCCTCTCCCGCTTGGCCTCGCCGAAGACCCGATCGACGGCGCGCCCCGTCTCACCGACCAGCAGCGCGTTGACCAGCCCGCGCCGCTCAAGATCGAGTTCGGCCACCGCCAGGCGCAACCCGTACAGGGCGTCGTCGCAGTGGCGCCGCGCGACGGCCAGGTCCGTGCCCGAGGCCGTCAGCGGGTTGTAGGCGCCGCGGACGCGGTCGCGGGCCAGGTCCTCGACCGCGTCGAGCAGGTGCGCCAGGCGGCCGAAGTAGCGTCCGGCCTCCTCCAGCGCCTCCCGGTTGTGCGGCTTGCCGGTGAGGACGGCGGTGTGCCCGAAGGCGGCGGCGACCGCGACCTCGGTGGGAGCCGTGAGCTGGAGAAGGCCAGGGTCCGGCAGGCGCTCCAGCCGGGTCTGCTCCTCGACCGCGCCAAGGAGCGGAGCGGGGTCGAACCCGAGGGCGGCGGCCGTCCCCGTCCCGGCGGCCGACCAGCGGGCGGCCACCCGCCCCGCCCCCGCCGCCACCAACCGGCGGGCGTAGACGCCGTCGCCGTCCTCGACATGGTCCCTGACCTTGCCTGCGGCCAGGATCAACGAGACCGCCGCCGCCAGCCGTACCCCCTCGGCCTCGACGACGTCAGCGCCCTTGAACCCGCGCAGGGCGCAGGCCGCCGCACGCCGGTGCGGGGAGGACTCCGGCGCCTGCGCCTCGGTGAGCACGGACACCAGCAGACCGTCGTAGTTGGTCACCAGCCGGGAGGCGTGCCCGTGCTCATCCCTGAGCGCCAGGCAGAGCCCGCACAGATGCGCCATCCACTCCTTGAAAAGACCGCCGCACATTCCGTGCCGACACGGGCGAACAATCCCGAACATACGTCCCTTCCCCATATGGCCGACATATGGCCGACGCCCACCCTGCCAGCCCCCACTTGTCACCCACTTGCAGACGCCCCATGAAGCCACCCACGGCGAGACCACCGGGACTCTTCGGCCGGGAAGGGGATGGATCACGGCTACGTCTGGACACCTGTGGACCCCGAGCATCCATGGTGGGACGGGCGTGGGCGGCCGGAACACGAGGAGTTCGGCCTCACCGTCACCCCCGGCGGACGTCAGGAGACTTGGCCGCGCGAGCCGTCCGCCCTCCCGCCAGGGACCTCGCCCACACGCTGACGCGGCGCCGCACCACCGCGACTACCTTCGGTCACCCGGCGGATATGAGATTCCCGCCCTTCCGGCACCTGACCCGCCCCAAGAGGTTTTATACGGTCCGGGCATGCCCAAAGACCGACTGACACGGGTCGCGGCGCACTGGCGGAGGCTGGCCGACGGCCGGATGATCAGGGTACGTTCCCACCACCGCAGAGTCCCGATGAAGGTCAAGGCGGGCATCAGCGGAGCGGTGGTGTCCCTCATCATCATCGTCGCGCTGGCCGTCGCCCCGGCAGGCGAGCCGGACCATCCGGCGAAACCGGTCGAGCCGGCCCGGGTGAGGACAACGCCGCCTCCCGAACCGGCGCCTCCCGAGCCGACCGGGACTGCGACCGAGCCCCCGCCCCCAATGCCGACCTGACCCCCACGGCGGACGCCCCCACAATGCGAGGGCGCCCTTTCTTGACGAGCCGGACATACCCTTCGAGGGGTCCCGGAAAGGCGAGCCGTACCCTCGGACCGCCCCCCTCAAGGAGGCTTCGTGCGCGACCCCGGCGAGACGCCGGCCGCGATTGACGACATCCTCACCGACTGGCGCGGCTCTCAAGACGCCATGACGTGGACCTCCAACGAGCCACCGCCCCCCACCACCGAGGCCACGAAAGCACGGTGGGGATGGAGAACCGTCAAGATCATGGCTTTCCTCTACCTGTGGATCGCCGGCACACACCTCACCACCGAACTCATCGTCGGAGTCTGGGGCGGCACACCGCAGGATCCGCTCTGGCTCGGCGCCGTGTCCACCGGCGTAGGCCTGGCCGTCGGCTCTGTCGCAGCGATCCTCGGCGTGACGACCATCGAAAGGATCAGAAATCGCCCGCGATGAGCGCCGGTCCCGTCACCTCCACGGACACTTCGAGATGATGGGCTTCGCGCTCATCAGATGATCGTCGGTGCTTACAGGAGGATCCTGTCAACGCGGACCGCACGGTCTCCTGGGATGACGATCGGATCGGCCACCTCAACCACCCGTCCCCGGCTGAGCATGCGCCGGGTGATTGCGAACACCGGCACTCCGCCGCCAATCGCGAGGATCGCGCTCTCCTCGGCGGTGGGCATCCGTACGGCCGTCTCCTCGATGACCTCATCCACCTCTATGTCAAGGCTCCTGAGCTGGCCGATGTTTCCCCCGGGCCAGGGTTCGTGCTTGGGGTCGGCCACAGCGGTCCCCTCGACATCGGCGGCCAGCAGGCATGAGCGTGACATCTGAGAGGGCACACCCTTGGCATAGAAGACGAACCTGCGCTCCAGCACCCTGGATCCGGGATCGGCCCCGAACAGACCGGCCAGGGAGGTGTCGGCGGCTATCCATCGGTACGCCTTGTCGAGCCGGTATTCCGACCACACGACACCGGCGTCCCGTGTGAAGGAAGTCTGGGGCACGGTTTGCGGGCCGGCGTCCGCGTGATAGCGGTCCATCGAGATCCGGCGGACGGGCGGGCGCTCTCGGACCGTGGTGCCGCCCCGGCCTCGCGTCTCGACGAGTCCCCGGTTCTTCAGGTCGTCGACGGCCTTACGGATGACGATCTCAGAGACGCCATAGCGCTCGGCGAGGTCGGCGTGCTTGGGCAGTCGGGTGCCAGGAGGGTGGTCGCCTCGGAGGATTGCCTCACGCAGCTCGGCTGCGACGTGCTCGTAGGCATGGCCCCGCACCGACTTCCTCCTTCTCTCCGTGGAGATCTTTGCGAACGGCAGAATCCTGAAACCGACTATGGAAATGTCCTTTAACGGCAGGAAGGGCGGGGCGCCGTCGTTTCCGGCTCAGACCGAGCGGTCCCCAAAGGCCAACGCACGCAACTCCCGAACGGCGGGCAGGGCGCGGGCAGGCTCGGGAAGCGTCTTGATCACACGCTGAACATCAGCCGCATAGCGGATAAGCCAACGCTTGGGCGGAATATCGGCCACAATCCGGAAAGCCTCGTCTACGGCTTCCGCCGGGTCGGTACGAGCGTGCAGCATGGTCCGATGGAGGCGAACCCGAGGCAGGGTCTGATCTCCCGATGAATACAGTTTTTCGGCGCTGCCCTGCGCTTTCTCGGCGCTTCTCTCGTGACCGGCAAGGCTGTAGATCAGGCTACGCCCGTAGCGGAGTTCTCGCTCCACGCTCCGGAAACGTCCCTCCGCACCCGGAAGCCGGTCGAATATGTCATCGGCCGCGCGCAACGCCATGACCGCCTCCCCATAACGGTCCATTGTCGCAAAAATCATCGCTTCTTCCGCGACGGCGGCCACCAGCGGGGCGCTTGGCCGCTGACCGGCCAGGCGGCGAGCCTCCTGAGCGATCGACAGAACCTCCGCGAGATCCTCCGCCGGATCGCCGCCCCGATGCAGAGCTTCACGCCTGCGCAGCCAGGAGGCGAGCAGGCGATCGCCGGATTCGTCGACGAGCGTTCGCGTCGTGCCCCACCAACGACGCGCCTGCCGGCGATTGCCCATGTCGGTCCACTTACCGGCGATCAAAGCGGCGTGCCGGGCGGCGGCATGAGTGAGGTCCCGCCGTACCGCGTCAGGCTGCCGACGGGCGAGATGGGGCGCCATCTCGGCGAAGTCGGCGGCGAGCGCGGCGAGAACGACGGCGGGCGGCTCGATACGGGCGGCCTTCGCATGCGCGTCGGCGGCGTCCTCCCAGTCGTCGATCATCCCCCGTGACACGCTCGCCCCGGAGAGGCGCGGCTGGGACGCCTGCCAGGCATCGGTCAGAGTGGTCAGTGTGGGCCCTATCACTCCCCCGACCGCGACAACAGCGGCATCCCGCATGAGTCGTCTGCGTTTCATCTCATCATCCTCGTCCCGCGTTGAGGCTTTTACCGGGAGGGTACGCTCTCTCGGTTCGCCGGAGTCGTTCTCGGATATGTCCGGCTGTCCGAATAGTTCGGCTTCGGTAAGGCCGAATGCCAGGGCGAGCAGTCGCGGGTAAGGGAGGCGAGGGCGTGTCCTACCGGATTCCCACTCACGGAGCATCCGGGTCAAGGACTCCCGGCTGGGCAGGCTGATATCGGCGTGCTCAGCGGCGACCTCGGCCAAACGGCGAGCCATCTCTTTTTGCGACCAGCACCGCTCATGCCGCTCACTCTTGAGCCGCCGGGCCCAAGCCGGAAGAAACGCATTCATAATCACCTCGCAGACGTGAGGGGATCCGCTTTCTCCCTTCATCCTCCTCTACCGGATGACGACCGTGCGGCGTTCTGATGGATTCGCTGTGCCGACGGCGCAGCCCCCACAAAAAGCGGAACCCCGCAGGCGGACAGGCCATACGGGGTTCCTTGATCGCAAAGGAGCTGCGACCCATGAGTGATGGTAGGGCCACCGCACCCTCACCGACCATCCCCGGGTGGCGAGTGATCCGCAGTGACGCCGGGCGGTTCTGGGCCAGCCGGGTGCAGCCGTTTCCCGGGGAATCGGAGTGGTACGCCCCACCGTTCCGCACGGTTGACGGCGACACCTTCGACGCCCTTCGGGCCGAGGTCGAGCGGCAGGAGGAGGCGGCCCGGAACGTGGAGGCCGCCCCCGACCGGGTCGCCGAGCAGACCGGGGCCGGGCAGACGGCTGACAAGAAGGCCACGTCCGGGAGAGCATCCGGGCGGGTGAACCGGTGATCGGGCAGCCCCGCGCCATCGGGCGGCACCGGGCCGGGCGACCGTACGCCCCCGTGCACCGGCGACTGTGGGACGGCCCGGCCCGCGACCAGGCCGAGCGGCTGGGCCGGGCGTATCCGGGGTGGGTGGTGCTCTACGGCACCGGCAGCCGCCGGTTCTACGCCCTCGCCGCCTGGCCGGCGCCCGAGCCGGTCATGGTGGAGGACCCCACCGCCGACGGCCTGGAGGAACGGATGCGTCACGCCGAGGCTGCGGCGGCCCTCCGGACCGCTCCCCTCGCTCCGTCCCCGGCCCCCGCCGCCCCCTTCCCCCAGCAGGTACGGCGACGCCCCCGCCTCCCCGGCACCCGCCGCGCTGTACAGCCCGCCGGCGCTCTGCCCTACCCGCCGGAAGGGAGCGCCGCATGACCCCCGCCGCGCCCCCTCCCGGCCCACGCCGGAAGGCACACCAAGCCCGGACACCCCGAGAATCCCAGGAGAACGGGGAGAACGGACCGCCCGGGGAGAACGAGGAGAGGCAGCCCCCGGAACACAAGGACCGGCGCATCCGGGAGGCCTGGGAGGCCCAGCGGGCGGCCCTGGCCGACGCCTTCCCCACCTGGAAGATCGTCTGCGTGGCCGACCTGTCGATCCCGCTGTGGTTCGCCCTCTACCGCGAACCCCTCACCCCTCAGCAGGAGCAGGCCGGGTTCCGGCCCACCATGCTGCGCGGCTCCGCCGAAGACCTTCAGGCCGAACTGGCCCTGCGCTGCCGGGTCACTCGCCCGCTCCCGCCTCTGCCCACTCCCCGATAGCCGGTACGGCCGGGCGGGGGAGCATCCCTCTCCCCCGCCCGGCCGTACCCCCCGCTCTACCCCGCTTCCGGCGGGACAGCCCTCCATCTTCCTCAGGGGTTGTCCCGCCGGACCTCCGGGCGACCACACCCGCCCTGAGGGCCCCGAAGCCGAAAACCAGGCCCTCCTATGCGCCGACCAGACTGACCTGCCAGACCACGCCTTCTTCCACGCTCGGCCACCTGCACCTGATCAGACGCCCATGACCACCGCACCCTGGACCAGCCCTCTACCACGTCACGGGCAACGTGATAGGTCCGCTGACGAGATGGCCGGTCCGCCAGGGAATCGCCGAAGGAGGAGCGGCGATTTCCAGGTTCGGGAATCGGCTCACCAGCCCGGCCATCGCCACCTGAAGTTCGATACGGGCCAGTAACGCGCCCAGACAGAAGTGTGGACCATGGCCGAAGCTCACATGGGCGTTGTCACTGCGGCCCAAATCGATCTCGTGGGCGTCGGCGAAGGCCGCGCTGTCGCGGTTGGCGGCCACCGCCGAGATCACCACTCCGCTGCGCGCGGGAATGCGCACGCCCCCAACCTCGGTGTCGCGCGTGGTGACCCGGAAGAGTAACTGGGGAACAGCCGGGTGCACGCGCAAGAGCTCTTCCATCGCCGAGGGGACGAGCGACGGATCGGCCCGGAGCGCCGCGTACATCTCCGGTCGGCACAGCAGCGCGTACACACTCGCCGCGAGCTGGCTCAGCGTGGTCTCGTGTCCCGCGACGAGAAGCACGACCGCGAGATTGACCAGTTCAGGGCCGGTGAGCGCGTCTCCTTCTTCGCCTGCAGACGACAGGCTGCTCAGCAGATCGTCGCCCGGCTTGGCGGCCTTGGCGGCAACCAGGTCGGACATGTAGGCACGCAGGTTCTTGGCCGCCCCGAACACCGCCTCGGGCGAATCCGTGACCGACAACATGGCCTGAGACCATTCGCGGAAGGTCACGCGGTCCTCATAGGGTATGCCGAGCAACTGGCAGATCACCGTGATCGGCAGGGGCGCGCACAACGCCTCCACTAGATCGGTAGGCGGTCCGGAGGCGGCCATGTCGTCCAGCAATTGGTCGACGACCTGCTGGATGCCCGGCCGCATGGCCTCGACGCGGCGGCGGGTGAAGGCTCGGGAGGCGATGCCTCTCAGCCTCGTGTGACGGGGCGCGTCCATGTCGAGCAGGCTGTCGGGCACTCCCAGTGAGGCCCGCGGCGCGTAGCGGGGGGCACCGGGTTCCAGCGTGGCGGCCCGGCTGAAGACCGGATCGGCCAGGACGCGCCGGGCGTCCTCGTACCGCGTCACCAGGTAACCTTCCTCGCCGGACGGCAGCGCGTAACGTCTCACCGGCCCGATCTCCGGGATCTCGCGCTCACTCTGGTGTTGCGACGAATCGACGGTGGACATGTCGGCTATCAGCTCCCTTTGTCGAGGCGTGCGAAAGCACGGGACAATCGCGTCAAGTAGGCAACTTCGTCTTTCATGAGCGGCATCGTCGGTGCGAGCACCCTGCCGTCCTGATTGCCGATTTCTCGGTCAGTTCCCAAGTGAGCCTTTTTCAACCTGAAGTCGCAGGTCATGGCCTGTTACGGGTGCGATGTCTGATCGACAAGTAGAGAAGCCCCTGGTAGAAGGGTTGTCGACCAAGATCAACCATCACGCCAGAGGCTCGTGTGCTTTTCTATCGTGCCGCGCTGCCGTTGTCACGCCGGACCTTGACCTATCCGGCAGGCGTGATCCGCCGTCACCGCAAGGCGATCGGTTCGCCGTGGCGACGGCTCGGTCCCGGCCGGCAGGCCCTGCTCGTCCTGGTCCACCTGCGCAAAGGGGAGACGTTCGCCGAACCCGCCGCTGGATTCGGCGTCGGTACGGCCACCGCCTGGCGCTACGTCGGTGAGACCGTCACCCTGCTCGCCCGGCGTTCTCCCCGCCTGGACCAGGTGTCGCGCGCGGCCAAGCGCGCCGGGTACGCCTTCGTGATCCTGGACGGCAGGCGCATCCCGAGGAGATCCGCATCGCGACGGCGGACGCCGAATGCAGTGTGCGAACCAGTAAGTCCCGGGTGGAACGCGCCCGTTTCGCTGCCTATCAGCAGGAGTTGCTCAAAGAGTGGGAGCCACAGATCGGTCAGTACAAACAGATCCAGGAGGCCGCACTGGTCAAGGCCCGAGCGGAGCTCTCCGCCTGAGGGTGTCGTCGTTTTCGGGCCGGTCATGAATCCGCGGGACCGGTGATCCTGTTCCCGGCCGGCATTCCACCGCCTGGACATAACTGTGATTATGTAAGAAACCTGGAATGGGGGTGGTAGCACCGGGGGCCACATTAGTGCGGTCGCGCACGCTCTTGCGCCGCGCGTTGTCCCGTTGCGGGATCGTCAATCGGTCCGGGTGCGGAGGCTCCGCGCCAGGGTGGGGATAATCACCGCCGCAGGGACGAGGTGTAGCCCGAGGAGGGCGGTGGTGGTGGCGGTGTTTGCCCCGGAGAGGAGGGGCGGAACCAGCGAGATCGCGGTCAGCGACACTGCCGTCCACATGAATCGCTCGGCGGGGCGAGCGCTCCAACGAAGAAGAGCGACGGCAATGACGATGCCCACGACCGAGAAAAAGCCGGTCACCACGGCGAACCCGGACAACGGGATCGTCTCGCCACCATCGGGGACCTCGAAGTCGACGCCGACGGCCTGGGCAAGCGCAGCGGCGAGGGTGGTGGCCACCATCGCTGCGAGCGTGGCAGCGAAGCCGGTGCCGGCGAGCCCGCGGAGCCGGTGAGTGTGGCTGGTCTGGCCCGATGCCGGGCCTGCGACGCCCCCGGTGTCATTCATGCTGTTCATGTCATCCTCCATCATTCGGTGACTGGCGTAGGGGTGTGTTGACCGGCATGTGACGGTCCTGGCCCTGGGGGTGACGATGCGCACCCTCGCCGTGCGACGGCCGGGTTTCCGCACCGGGACTACTCCGTGCCGTCCGCCGGCAGGCGCTCCGGCAGCCCGAGCCGAGGGAACTGGTCGTCGTGGAACGTGACAATCTCGGTGATCGCCCCGCCGGTGACGCGCAGAACGTCGATCGTCAGCGGCAGGTACGCGCCCTCCCGCTTCCGCCGGAGGTAGAAGGCGACGGCGGGCTGCCGGTTCACGGAGGTGAGGACGGCGCGCAGGTGCTTCATGCCCTCGAAGCCGCTCTCGACCCAGTCGTTCACCACCGTGTCGCGGCCGACGTACAGGCCCGGCGTGGGCGGCATCGAGCAGCGGACGTCGTCCCGCAGCAGTGCGGCGAGCCCGTCGACGTCCGTGGCCACGCTGGCGTCGGTATAGCGGCGCACCAGCTCGCGTGTCCCGGCGTCCTCCTCGCCGCCGGTCCAGTCCTGCCGCTCGGCGGGCAGGTGCTCCCGCATGCCGGCGCGGGCCCGCTGCAGCGCGCTGTTCACGGAGTTGACGGAGTCCCCGAGGAGCTCCGCGACGTCCTTCGCCGGCCAGCCGAGCACGTCCCGCAGGATCAGCACGGCCCGCGGGCGCGGCGCGAGGTGCTGGACTGCGACCAGGTACGCCAGCTCGATCGTCTCCCGCGCGACGGCGACGGTCTCCGGCTCGTCCGCGTCGCCCGCGGGCAGCTCGTCGAGCAGCCGGTCCGGGTAGGGCTGCAGCCACAGCACCTCGCCGCCGGTCGCAGGCTCCGGGCGGCATTTGGCGAGCAGGTCCAGGCAGGCGTTGGTAGCGATCCGGTACAGCCAGGCCCGGAACGTCGACCGCCCCTCGAAGGTCTCCCGCCGCCGCCAGGCACGGAGGAACGTCTCCTGCACGGTGTCCTCGGCGTCCTCGAACGACCCGAGCATCCGGTAGCAGTGCACGTGCAGCTCCCGCCGGTGCCGCTCCGCCAGCCCCGAGAACGTCGGCTCGTCGACCTCGCCCAGCCCGCTCACGCCCAGCTCCTCCAGCCGCGTGTCCGCACTCATCACGTCATCCTTCCGCCTCGTCGTGTCCCGTCGTAGATGTGACGGGTACGGGCGCGACAACTCATCACCAGGGTCGGTCGGCATGGCTGATCCGGTGACGGATCCGGTGGCGGAGCACGACGCGCGGTACGGCGAGGAGTTCGGCGACTCCGGGCGACAGGTCGACGTCGGCCAGGCCGGCCTCTTCCAGCGATGCCCCGACATCGAGCATCGCCTTGACGGCGCCGACGAGACGATCGGCGCACCGCTGCAACCGGCTCAGTCGGGCGGCTACGCACGGGGCCGGCCACAGTATCCCTGATCCACAAATTTCTGCCTTTCCCCGTCAGTTTCTCTTGTCAAGATCCAGGGTGGGATGAACACTTGTCCCTTGACCGTTGCCGACGAACAGAGGACATCCGAGTGCGAGGGCTGCGTGTAGGGCTGGCCGTCTCCGTCGTCTCGATCATCGTGAGCGCGGGACCGGCAACGGTGCCCGCACTCGCCGCGGAGGCCGCGAAGACCATAGAGACCGCGAAGACCGCGGACTGTGCGAACACGTCGGTGGCGCTCACCGTCGAGGAGCAGCGCCTCGCGAAGGCCGTACCGCAGGAGATCCTGCGGCGTTCCGGCTTCGACGCGGTGGCCTCCCGGTTCGCGCGGGCCCTGTGCGGGACGAGCTCATACCCCGAGGCGGAGCGGGTCGTCGCCGAGCACGGGCGGCGGTTGTGGCGGCGCGCGGTCGATCGGGCGCAGGGGCGCGGGCTTCCGGGCGGGGACCTGAGCCGGGACGACGACCGGCCGCTGTACTGGGCACGGCTCGGGATGACCGGCGCGCTGCGGCGGTGGCAGCCCGCATTCGCTCTCTCCGGTGCCGGGCGCGAGGCGCTGTTCGACGGGCTGGAGCGCGGCTCCCGCGGTCAGGACACCATCCGCCTTCCCGGCGGGAAGGGCGTGAAGCGGGTGCTGGTCACCGGCTTCGACCCGTTCACCCTGGACCGGGACATCCGGATCAGCAACCCCTCCGGGGCCACCGCGCTGGCGCTCGACGGCACGACCGTGCGGACGGACGCGGGCCCGATCAGGATCGAGACGGCCATGTTCCCGGTCCGCTGGGGCGACTTCGCGGAGGGCACGGTGGAACGGACGTTGCGCCCGCACCTGCCGCGGGCCGACCTGTTCGCGACGGTCAGCCAGGGCCGGGTCGGCCGGATCGACGTCGAGCGCTTCAACGGGGCCTGGCGGGGTGGCTTCCCGGACAACGAGAACCTGTCGTCGACGGGCCTCGTTCCCGTGTCCGCCCCCGCCCGGCAGCCCCAGTGGACGGTCACCACGCTCCCGTACCAGGACATCCTGGCCGCCTCGACGGGCCGCTTCCCGGTGTACGACAACACCCCGGTGACGGAGATCCCGGCGGGCGCGGCCGATCCCGTGGTACGGCCGGACGGCCCCACCGAGGGTTCCGCCGCGCGCGGCGGCGGCGGCGGAAACTACCTGTCCAACGAGATCGCCTACCGTGCCACGCTGCTCCGCGACCGGCTCGGCCTGGACATCCCGGGCGGCCATGTGCACACCCCGGTCCTGACGTTCGGCGCGGGCAACACCGATCCGGCGACGGGCACGGTCACCGATCCCGAGTTCGTGCGCAACCGGCTGGACATCGTCGACCAGGTCCGCTCGATCATCCTCGTGGCGGCCGACGCCGATCCCGCCGGAAGGTGAACAGCGGGGCGTCCTTGCCCTGATGCGACGACCCACCTGGACACCTTCATCCCGGCCCCGGTAGGGGACAGACCCTGTGGTGCGGTCAAGAGGGTGTCCAGGTGGGTCGTCACGGACCGGTCGTGGGCATCCTCGCCCCTTTGCCGGGTCGGAATTTCCCGTTCTATGCGTCCAGGGCGGCCACGGTCTCGGCGAGGCGCTCCAGCAGCAGGTCGGCGTGCTCGCGCTCGAAGACCAGCGGGGGCCGGATCTTGAGGGTCCGGCCGTCCGGGCCGCTGGTGCCGATGAGCGTGCGCCGCTCCCGCAGCCCCTCGACGATCGCGGCCGCGGCCCGCGGGGCGGGGAGGCCGGGGCGGTCCGCCAGCTCCACCCCGAGGAACAGCCCGGCGCCCCGGACCGAGCCCAGGCCGCCGGGCTCGACGATGGATCGCAGGCCCGCCGCGAGATGGCCGCCGACCTCGTCTGCCGAGGCCGGCAGTCGCCGGTCGAGCAGTTCGTCGAGGACCGCCATGCCCGTGGCCGCGGCGACGGCGTTGCCGCCGAAGGTGTTGAAGTAGCGTGACGCGGCCCCGAACCCGTCGGCCGGCTCGGCGCGCATCACCACTCCCCCGATGGGGTAGCCGTTCCCCATCGGCTTGCCCATGGTGACGATGTCGGGCACGAGGCCGTGGCGGGCGAAGCCCCAGAACGGCGTGCCCACCCGCGCGAACCCCGCCTGCACCTCGTCGGCGATGAACAGTCCTCCGTGCGCGCGGACCGCGTCCGCGGCGGCCGCCAGCGCCCCGGGCGGCCCTGGCAGGATGCCGTCGCTCGACATGATGGTGTCCACCATGAGCCCCGCCACCGGGATCCCCTGTGCCGCGAGCTCGGCCGCGGCCGAGTGCACCCGACCGGCGAACGCGGCGGCGGCTTCCCGCGGGTCCGCGCCGTCCTGCTCGGGCGGCGCGATCCGGCGCACGGCCGGGTCCGGTGGCAGGCCGAGCGAGGGGGACAGCCCGGCCAGGAGGGCGGTGAGGCCGTGGTAGGCGTTGTCGGTCACGATGAAACCGCGCCCCCCTGTCGCCTGCATGGCGACGCGGCACGCGAGGTCGTTGGCCTCGCTGCCGGTGCAGGTGAACATGACACGGCTCAGCTCCGGCGGACAGAGCTCAAGGAGACGCTCCGCGTAGTCCACCACCTCGTCGCCGAGGTAGCGCGTGTGGGTGTTGAGCACCGCGGCCTGCCCGGCCATGGCCGCGACGACCCGCGGATTGGCGTGGCCCACGCAGGCCACGTTGTTGTACGCGTCCAGATAGGGCTCACCGTCGCGGTCGTAGAGCCACACGCCCTCGCCCCGGCTCACCTGGACCGGGCGGCGGTAGAACAGCCGGTAGGCGCCGCCGAGCGCCTCTCGCCTGCGGCGCATCAGGGCGGCGTCCTCGGGGGAGAGCCCGGCGGGGACGGGTGCGGCGTTCAACGCGGACTCCTGACCATGTCGACGAACCGGTCGCCGGCGCGGGCGCAGCCGAGCTCCCACAGCCGGCGCAGGCTGCGCCAGGCCGTCGCGTTGTTGCGCAGCAGATAGGCGCTGTTCCACGGCTGCCGCGAGGCCCGCCACCGCGCGATGGACACCACGAGCACCAGGCGCGACACCATGAGGTCGTAGAGGACCGCCGCCTCCCGCTCGGTGACCGTCCGCACCTCGTGGTAGCCGGCGAGGAGGTCACCGGGGCCGAGCAGCGGATCCTCGGCGGCGTCGCAGTGGTAGGCCGCGGCCGTCGCCAGGTCCTGGACGGCCGGGCCGCGCAGGATGTCGCCGAAGTCGATGATGCCGCTGAGGCGGCCGTCGGCGGCGAGCAGGTTCTGAGGGTTGCCGTCGTTGTGGATGACCTGTGCGGGCAGGGTCTCCAGCCCCGGCCACAGGTGCGCGTGCGCGTGGTCGAGCGCGGCCAGCGGCAGATCCGGGTCGGCCAGTGCCGCCGCCGTCCAGCGCATCCGCTGGGCGCGGCCGGCGTCCCAGGCGAGTTCGCGCGCGGCGTACGGGTGGTCGAAGCCGTCGAGTGCGACGTCCAGTGCCCCGAGGCGTCGGCCGATGTCACGGCGCAGGCCGGGACCGGCCGGCGCCCGGTCGACCGAGTGGCCGGGCAGCAGCGAGCAGACCCAGGCGACGCACTCCCCCGCGTGGGGACCGGGGCGCCACCGCACCCCCTCGGGGCTGTCGGCGAGGGCGGGGTGCAACCGTGGGACGGGGAGGTCCGGGTCGCGCCGTCCGAGCCAGGTCAGCGCCGCGATCTGCAGGGCCACGGCGGGGGCGTCCTCGACGCGGCTCACCTTGAGCACCCAGCGGCCGCCGTCCGCCCCGGTGAGCGCGACGTTGCGGTCGCGCTCGCCCGGCAGCGGACGGGCCGCCATCGGCTCGCCCAGGACCCGGTGCGCGAACTCGGTCGCGGCCGCCGCGTCGACAGGGGGGGCGGCCGTCTCCCGCAGGTCGTCCGGGACCGCGCGGGGCGCCATCAGTGCTCTCGGAAGAACTCGTCGACCACGCGGGAGTAGGCCTCGTCGGCGCCGGGGACGCTCCGTATGACGTGGGGGGCGTCGGGGATCTCGTGGAGGACCGCGTCCGCGATGCCGGCGGCGACCTCGGCTGCCAGGCGCCGGCCGCCCATGGCGTCGTGCTCGGAGTAGACGACGAGGGTCGGCGCCTTGACGGCGGCCAGCCGATCGGTGGCGTCGTGCTCCATGACGGCCCGCACCAGGGCGAGATGGGCTTCGCGGCGGTCTCTCAGCGGGTTCCAGAAGTCGAACGCGCCCCGGTCCTCGCGCAGCCGCTCGTTGACGTACTCCGGCAGGTAGCCGAAGACGATCGCCGCCTTGAGGAAGGCGTCGAACCCGGCGTCGCGCAGCAGCAGGTAGAAGATCTCCTGCTGCATGTGGTGGTACGGCTCGGGCGCCATCCAGCCCTGCGAGACGACGAGCGAGCGCACCGCGTCGGGGTACCGCGCGGCCAGGTGCATCGCGACGCCCGCGCCGAGTCCGCCCTTGCCCTGGACGTGGACGGGGCCGAGGGCGAGGTGGTCGAGCAGGCCCCCGAGCATGGTGGCGTACGGGGCGGTCCCCGGCATGGTGCCCGGGTCGGTGGAGGCGCCGATGCCCGGGTAGTCGGCGACGATGATCCGGTACCGGTCGCGCAGCCGGGCGTGGATCGAGGAGAACCTCTCGCCCGTCATCGACCCCCAGCCGCCGAGGCAGAGCATCGGCTCGCCCTCGCCGTGGACCTCGTAGTAGAGCGGGCGTCCGCCCACGTTCACCTCAGGCATTTGTGCTCCTCTCCTTGGTCTGGCCGACGAGCCCGTCCGCGCCGCCCGTACCGGCCGCGCCGCCTGAGCCGCCCTCGCCGTCCGGTGCCCCTACGGCGTCACGGGCACCGCGTGGTCCTGCCGCGGTGGCGGCCTCGTCGACGGCCGGCCCGCCGTCCGTGCGGACGATGCGCACGGCATAGTCCTCCCAGGCGCGCTCGGCCGACACGAACCCCTCGCGCACGTCACGCAGCACCTCCTGCGGTGCGCGCTCAAGCGGGTCGCCCCACCCGCCGCCGCCGGCGGTCTGCAGGCACACGATGTCGCCGGCCCGCAGGGGGATCGCGGCAGCGATGCCCGGCACGGCCTCGACCGAGCCGTCGGCCCGCTCGATGGTCACCGAGCCGAGGCTGCCCGGACGGCCGCCGTTGAGCCCGACCGAGCGGATCTCGGTGTTCCCCATGCGCGGCGAGAGAACGCAGTCCGCGAACACCCGGATGCGCCGCCGCACACCGCAGCCGCCGCGGAACCGGCCCGCGCCGCCGGTGCCGGCCGCGATGGAGTACTCCTCCACCCGCAGCGGGTGGCCGGGCTCGACCATCTCGACGGGGTAGTTGCGCTGTCCTATGCCGTAGACGACGTCCGGGCCGTCGCCGAACGGCCGCCCGCCCATGCCGACCCCGACCGTGTCGGAGTAGTGGCCCCGCTCGCCGGGGATGCCGGGGAAGCGGAACGAGCACGTCACGTAGACGGGCATCGGGGCGGTCATCTGGCCGCCCGTCGCCTCGGCCAGCAGCGCCGCGAGAACGTTCTGCAGACGGGACTTGGTCTGCGAGCGGAAGCCGATCGGGGCGGGGAACGTCGGGTCGACCAGGGTGCCCGGCGCGGTGGTGAGGCGCGTCAAGCCTGCCAGGATGCCCTCGTTGGTCTCAAGCAGCGGGTCGTAGACGAGCAGGTTGCGCGCGAAGAGCAGTTGCACGCCGCTGAGGTTGGCGATGTAGTTGATCGGGCCGGCCGCCTGGGGGCTGGTCCCGCTGAGGTCGAGCTCCAGCTCGTGGCCGTGCTTGCGCAGCGTGGCCACGACCTGGCGGGGCCGCCCGTCGGGTCCGACGCCGTCGAGCCGGTCGGTCGCGTGATACTCCCCGTCGGGGACGCGCTCCTCCAGGACCCGCCGCACCCGGTCGGCGGTCATGCCGATGGCCCACTCGACCGTGTCGAGGAACGCCTGCCGGCCGTACCGGCCGACGAGGGCCGCGACCCGCTCGGATGCCAGCCGGCAGGCGGCCACCAGGGCACCGAGGTCGCCGGCGATGAGTTCCGGCGCCCTTGAGTTGCGGCGCAGCAGCCGCACGAACCAGTCGAAGACCTCGTCGTCGGCGCCGACGCGCATCGGCGGGTACGCCGTGCCCTCCTGGAACACGTCGGTCGCGTCGGCGGGCAGGCTGCCGTGCTGTGATCCGCCCACGTCCTCCACGTGACCGTAGGCGGTCACGAAGCCGAGGACACGGTTCTCGTCGTCGAAGAACGGCCGTACCACCACGGCGTCGGGGAGGTGCTGCACCGCCCCGGCGGTGCCGTAGGGGTCGTTGTAGAAGAACAGGTCTCCCGGCCGCATGCCGGCCGTCGGGAACCCGTCGAGGACGGGGGCCACGAGTCCCGCGCCGGACAGCCCGAGCAGGGCGTGCACGAGTCGGCCGGACGCGTCGCTGATGCCGACGAAGTAGTCCTTCTTGTCCTTGAACGACGGCGACATCGCGGTCCGCTCGACGTGTCCCTCCATCTCGCGCACGGCCGCCTTGAGGCCGCTGTAGAGCACCTCGCGGGTGATCGGGTCCAGGGTCTGCATGCCGGTCCTTCCGGGGGCGCCGTCCATCGCCGCGGTCATCGGCTCCCACCCCCCGCGTTTGTTGTGAGGTCGACCAGGAGGCCGCCGTCATCGAGCACCTGAGCGGTCGATCCGGGGGGCAGTGTGATCGTCGAGTCGTAGTCCTGGATCACGGCGGGCCCGGCGACACTCTGGCCGCCGGCGAGTCGCTCACGGTCGAAGATCCGGGCCGGCACCCAGCCGGTCTCGTGGAAGTGGACGTCGCGCCCCGGCAGGGCCGCGTCGCCCTCGGCACGGCCGGCGATCCTCCCGCGAGGGGGGTGCGGGAGAACGCCGGAGACCGCGAGCCGGGCGTGCACGAGCTGTACCTCGACGTCGCGCATGGCGTAGGAGTAGCGCTCGGTGTGGCTCGTGTGGAAGTCCTCCACCGCCTGGCCGAGCACCTCGGGCGTGAGCGGACCGGACGGGACGCGCACCCGCAGCTCGAAGCTCTGGTTGAGGTAGCGCAGGTCCAGCAGCCTGGTGAGCGAGCGTGACTCGACCAGCGGGTCGTTGTCGAGCCACTTGTGTCCCCTGCGCTCAAGCTCGTCGAAGACCCGCGCGAGCTCGTCCAGGTCGATGCCGCCCAGCCGCGGCAGGCTCGGGAACGAGTGCACGAAGAAGCGGGTCAGGTCGGCCGCCAGCAGCCCCTCGGTGGTGAACACGCCGGAGTGCGGCGGGATCACGACCCGGGCCAGCTGGGCCTGCTGCGCGACGGGTACGGCGTGCAGCCCGCCCGCGCCGCCGAAGGCGACCAGCGTGTAGTCGCGAGGGTCGCGGCCGGCCTCGGTGGACACCTGGCGAATGGCGTTGGCCATGTGGGAGTTGGCGATCCGCACCACTCCCGAGGCCGCGTCGACCGCGGTCCCCCCGAGGGTGCGGGCCAGGGTGTCCCGCAGGGCCCTCTCGGCGGCCCCGGCGTCGAGCTCGACGACGCCGCCGGCGATCCGCTGTGGCAGCCAGCCGAGGGTCAGCAGGGCGTCGGTGACGGTCGCGCGGGTTCCGCCGCCGCCGTAGCAGGCGGGGCCGGGCTGCGCGCCCGCGCTGCGAGGCCCGACCGTGAACCGGTCGTGGGCGTGCTCGGCGATGCTGCCGCCCCCGGCGCCGGTGGTGTGGATGGCGAGCACGGGCACGCCGATCGGGAACGGTCCGATCTCGCCGTGCGCGGTGACGTCGACCCTGCCTCCCTCGGCGCAGGCCAGGTCGCTGCTGGTGCCCCCCACGTCGAGCGTCACCACCTCGGTGAAGCCGAGGTCACAGGCGTATGCCGTGGCTCCGGCGGCGCCGGCGGCCGGTCCGGAGAGCACGGTGTTGATGGGGAAGTCGGCGGCCTCCGCGGCTGAGAGGATGCCGCCGTCCGAGGACATGACGTACAGCGGCGCCTCGACCCCGAGCGCGTCGAGTTCACGGCGCAGCGCGGACAGGTAGGTCGTGATCCTGGGCTGCACATAGGCGTTGAGGACCGTGGCGAACGTCCGCTCGTACTCGCCGATCTGGGGCAGCACCTCGTGGGAGACGCTGAGGTGCAGCTCGGGGAACTCGGCGCTCAGGCGGTCGCGGACGCGCCGCTCGTGTTCGTGCGCGGCGTACCCGTTGATCAGGACGATCGCCACGCTCTCGGGCGCCAGCGCGCGCACCCCCTCCACGAGCCGGTCGAGTTCGGCCTCGTCCAGTGGCGTGACGACGGTGCCGTCGTAGGAGACCCGTTCGCGGACGGTGAGGATCTGGTGCCGACGCACCGGGCGACGCGGCTTGAGCCAGCGGTTGATGTCACCCTCTCGCGGGGCGTCGTGGCGACCGATCTCCAGGACGTCCTGGAACCCCTCGGTGGTCACCACCGCGGTGAGCCCGGAGCTCTGCTCCAGAATGGTGTTGGTCGACAGCGTCGTGCCGTGCACGACCCGGCACACCTCCGCCGCGGGCACCTCGGCCATGGCCAGGATCCTGCGTACCGCCGAGACGAAGCCCTCCAGCGGGCCCTCGGATTCGAGCACCTTGTCGACCCGGCGGCGCCCGTCGGCCAGGTTGCACAGGGTCACGTCGACGAACGTGCCGCCGACGTCGATGGCCAGCGCGTACCGGGCTGTTGTCATACTGCGGTTCCTCTCGGACGGGTGGGAGCCACGGGTAACGGGGGTCTCGGACGTGCTCTTCACACGGGCACCCCCTCCAGTTCCAGAGGGTCGATCTCCAGGCCCGCGGCGTGGCCCTCGTAGAGGGCGTGGTCGAGCCGGCGCGGTGCCACACAGTCGCCCACGCGGACGACGCGGTCGTGGCCGAGCGCCGCGGCGAGCCCGTGGAACAGGGCGTCGTCGGCCCGGCGCCGCGAGGCGAGGACCACGTGGTCGGCCTCCGGGCCCCGCCGGAGCTCACCGGTGTGGACGTTGGCGAGCATGAGGCGCGGGGTGTCGAGCCGGTCGCACCAGGTGTTCGTGTGGCCGGTGAGCCCGCTCCCCATGAGCCGCGCGTACGCCGCGGCCTGGTCGAGGGTCGCGGCCATCCCCTCGAAGAGTGCCGGACGGGCGGTGACGACCTCCACGCGCGAGCCGTCGGCGAGCAGCCTTTCGCAGACCGCCGCCGCGTAACGGCCGCCGTCGTCGTCGAGCACGAGGACCCGCGAGCCGGCCGGGACGCGGCCGCGCAACGCGTCGAAACCCGTATGGACGTGAGGTCTGTCGTGGCCGGGTATCGCCTGGCGGTGAGGCCGGCAACTCGCGTAACCGAACCGGTCCGGGACCGCTCCGGTCGCCACGAGAATCCGGTCGAGATCGTCCCGGTTCAGCACATCGGCCACGTCCACGCGGGTGCCGAGCCCGACGCGTACGCCGGCGCGCGCGGCGGCGCCGGCGAGGTCGTCCACCGCCTGCAGGAGGCCGGCGACACCGGGGAGGCCCCGCGCGAGCAGCAGTTGGCCGCCGAGCTCGGGGCCCGCCTCCACCAGGCTCACGTCGTGACCCCGGCCGGCCAGGGTGGCCGCCGCCTTGAGCCCGGCGGGGCCGCCGCCGACGACGAGCCAGCGCGCGGGGCGCGCCGCGGCGGTGGTCACCTCGGCGTACCGGCGCTCACGCCCGGCCAGCGGGTTGACGGTGCACGACATGGGCAGCTCGCGGCGGGCCCGGGCGAAGCACCCCTGGTTGGCCTGCACACAGTGGGTGATCTCTTCGGCCCGGCCTTCTCGGGCCTTGGCCGCCCAGTGCGGATCGGCGATCTGGGCTCTGGCCAGTGCCAGCAGGTCGGCATGGCCCGCGGCGAGCACCGCCTCGGCCTGCTCAGGGCGCAGGATGCCTCCCGAGAGCATGACCGGCACCCCGCCGGCCACGGCGCGGAACCGGCCGCCGAGCTCCGCGGTCGCCCCCCACGGCCCGTCGCCGAGCATGGGGGTGCCGCCGGACAGATGGTAGAAGTCGAGCGCTCCGGCCTCGTGGAACAGCCTGCCGGCCTCGGCCAGTTCGTCGAAGGTGAGCTCGAATTCGCTGTCCTGCAGCGATATCCGCACCCCCAGGGGGAAGTCGTCGCCCACGGCCCGCCGCACGGCCGCGAGGATTTCGCAGCCGAGCCGGGCCCGGTTCTCCAGCGAGCCGCCGTAGTCGTCCTCGCGCCGGTTGTGCAGGCGCGAGAGGAACTGGTGCACGAGGTAACCGTGGCCCATGAGCAGTTCGAGGCCGTCGTAGCCGCCGAGGCGTACCGCCGCGGCGGCCCGCGCCCACGCGCCGACGAGCTCGTCGATCCGACCGGCCGCGATGGGCACCGGCACCATGCCGTGCTTGGCCGAGGGGACGTCCGACGCGCCCCACAGCGGATGCAGTCCGTCGACGCCGTCACTGGAGGCGTTGACACCGAAGTGGTTGAGCTGGGCGAAGATGAGCCCGCCCGCCGCGTGGACCGCACCGGTGACCGCGCGGTCGGCGCGTACGAGGTCGCCGTGCGCGGAGGCCGCGTGGCGCAGCGCGTCGGACGTGCGGTGCACCGCCCGCCCGCCGGCGTACACCAGTCCCGCGCCGCCGCGAACCCGCTCCAGGTAGTACGCGATGTCGCGCTCGGTCTCCCGGCCGTGCTCGGCGAAACCTCGGGTGTGCGCCGGCTGAACCACGCGGTTGGGCAGCTCGACCCCGCCGATGCGGATCGGCGCGAACAGCCTCGCATAGGTGATCGTCATGTTGGTCCGTTTTCGCCGATAACCGGCCGCTACTTGAGGATCATGCCGCGCGGCTCGGGGAGGATGCTGCAGTCGCAGTCGAAGTTGCCCTCAAGGCCCTTGGGGGCGCCCTGCTGGATGTACTTGATGCCCACGATGTAGGTGCCGGCCTTGGCCACCCCGTCGGTGAGCTTCGCGTACAGTTCCTTGGCCTCGGCGCCGGCCGGGTCGGCCAGGGCCGCGATCTGGTGGGCCGTCGCGTCGGCCTCCGGTGACTTCACCCGGAACGGGTTGTTCATCCCCGTGGGCGAGGCGAAGTCGAGGTAGAACTGGTAGGCGACGTTGTTGGCGTAGCCGAACACGGCCACCGGCACCTTGCGGTCGTTGAGCAGCGGGCGGTACGCCGCGAGGTCGACCTCCTTGATGTTCGCCTTGACGCCGACCTTGGCCCACTGGCCCACCAGGGCCGTGGCGAGTTGGAGGTTGGCGCCGAAGGAGGGCAACTCGAAGGAGAAGCCGTCGGGGAATCCGGCCTCGGCCAGCAGCTTCTTGGCCCTGGCGGGATCGTAGGCGTTGGCCTCGGTGGTGGCGGCGTTGTGGCCCAGCCGGTCCTCCGGGTAGGTGGCCATCGGCTGGCCCTTGCCGTAGTAGATCGTGTCGATGATCGCCTTGCGGTCCAGCGAGATCGACAGCGCCTCGCGCACCCGCGGGTCCTTGAGCGCCGGCACGACCTCGCCCTCTCGGTCCATCACCGAGAAGATCAGGGTGACCCGGTCGGTCTGGACGACCTTGAGGCCCTTCTTCTCCAGGCCCGCGATGTCGGGCTCGGCCACCTGGGCCGCGACCACCTGGCCGCTCAGCAGGGCGTTGGAACGTGCCGCCGGCTCCGACATGGGCTTGATGGTGATCTTGCTGGTCTTCTGGACCGAGGGATCCCAGTACTTCGCGCTCTTGGTGTAGACATACGCCGTGTTGGGCTGGGTCTCGGGGTCGAGGACCCACGGCCCGGTGCCGACCGGCTGCAGGCGCAGCTTCTGCGGGTCGGCCTTGGGGCTCGCGATCATGCCGGGGCTGTAGGCCATCCGGTCGATGAAGGGCGGGAACACCTCCTTGAGCGTGAGCGTCACCGTCTTGGCGTCGGAGGCCTCGACAGTGGCGATCTTGCCGAAGATCGGCGCGTAGGGGGACGTCTCCGTGGTCATGCCCCGCTTGAAGTGGGCGACGACGGCGTCGGCGTTGAACGGGGTGCCGTCGCTGAAGGTGACCCCCTCGCGGAGCGTGAAGACCACCGTCCTGCCTCCGTCGGTGATCTTCCACTCGGTGGCCAGGCCGGGGCCGTACTTGTCGGAGGTCACCTGCTGCACCAGCGTGTCGTAGACGGGCCGCAGGTAGTGGACCTCGGTGGGGGTCGCGGTGAGCGGGTCGAAGGAGGTGACGCCGGTCTGCGACGCCTCGACGATCTCCTTGCCTGCGGCACCGCCGTCGGTGGCGCCGGTGCCCGCGCCGCCGCAGGCGGCCAGCAGGGCGACCGCGGCCACGACCGAGGTGAGCTCCGCGAAGCGCCGCGGAGAAGCGCCCCGGGACGTTTGGAACGATCTGTTGGTCCAGCTCATGACTTCGACCACCCTTCGGATATTGATCGCACGATGTGGGCCGGTGTGGAGGTGTGAGGAGGGATGTGCCGAGCGGTTGCGCGGGATGCCGGTCGGGCGACCGGCCGGTGGGCGGGGGTGCGGGTTGACCCTCGACCGGGGTGGGCCCTGTCAGCGTGGTTCGGAGAGACGTTTGCCGAGACTCAGCCACTCGCCGAGCCCGACCGTCTCGAAGATGTCGCGGGGCACCATGTCGTAGGCGTCCAGCGGGTCGTGGCTGCCGGTCCGCAGGACGGCCCTCGCCGCCTTGCCGACCTCGGAGATCATCGGCATGAGGGCCACACCGGGCAGCGTGACGAACCGGAACCCGAGCTCGCGCAGCTCGTCGCGGCCGTAGGACGGCACGATGCTCCCCGTAAGGCCGTACATCGGCCAGCCGGGGCTGCGGCCGCCGATCTCACGCACCTGGTCGTCGGTGCGCGGCGCCTCGACGAAGGTGATGTCCGCACCGGCGTCGTGGGCGCGCCGGACCCGGCTGAGCGACTCCTCCAAACCGTGGATCGCGAGCGCGTCGGTGCGCGCTATGATCTTCATGCCCGAGTCACCGCGCGCGTCGGCGGCTGCGGCGATCTTGCGGACGAAGGTGTCGGCGTCGACGACGTCCTTGCCGTCGAGTTGCCCGCAGCGCTTGGGCGAGGTCTGGTCCTCAAGCATGACGCCCGCCGCGCCCGCGCGGACGAGCTCGCGGATGGTGCGGGTGACGTTGAGCTCGTTACCGAACCCCGTGTCGGCGTCGACGACGACCGGGACGGCGGAGCGGTTGATGATGTTGCGCGCGGTGCGCACCAGCTCCTCAAGGCTCAGCAGGCCGAGGTCGGGCATGCCGATCACACTGGCCGAGACGCCGGCACCGCTGACGAACAGCGCCGGGAAACCGGCCCGCTCAAGCACGGCCGCGGACAGGCTGTCGTAACAGCCTCCGGCGAAGACCGGGGCGTCCTGCTCAAGCAGGGCTCCGAGCCGCTCGCTGGGGGTCGGGGCGGGTGCCATCATGATCTTTCCTCACCGTGTGCGTGGATGAGTCCTTCGGCGATGAGCAGGCCCATCAGCCCGCCCGCCCGGAGGATGGTGACCAGCTCCGGCGCCCAGGCCTCGGCCTGCGCGACGGCTCCGGTGGTGGCGTTGCGGAGCAGGCCGGTGGTCACGTCGACGACCGCCTCGTCGCCCTCGGTGAACATGCCCGCGACCGCGGGGCTCTGCAGAGCCGGCAGGCCGTAGTTGACGCAGTTGCGAAAGAAGAGGCCGTTGATCGACTCCGCCACGAGGGCGGCGATCCCGACCCGGCGCAAGGCCCGCGCGGCCGGGCGCGACGACCCGGTGCCGAAGTTGCGGCCGGCGACGACGACGTCCCCCGGTCGCACCAGGTCGACCCAGCCGGGGCGGTTGGCTTCGAAGACGTACCGGCCCTCCTGCTCGATGTCGCCGACGAGGGCGTGTCCCGGTTGGATGAGGTCGGTGTTGACGTTGTCGCCGAAGACCCACACCCGGCCCCGGATCTGCTGCGGTGGCGCGGTCATCGGGCCGGCACCTCCGCGAGCGCCTCGCGCGGGTCCCTGATCTCCCCGGTCACGGCCGCGGCCGCGACGCTCGCCGAGGAGGCGAGGTAGATCTGGGCCTGCGGGCTGCCCATCCGCCCCATGAAGTTGCGGGTGCTGGAGGAGATGCAGACGTCGCCGCCGCCGAGGGCGTTGATGTGCCCCGCGCACATGCTGCACGAGGAGGTCGTGACAAGTGCGCCGGCCTCGATGAGGGCCCGCACGGTGCCGTCGAGCACGGCCTGCCGGTAGACGGCCTGGGAGCTCGGCGTGACGAGCAGGCTCACGTCGGGGTGGACCCGCCGGCCGCGCAGTACCTCGGCGGCCTGGCGCAGGTCCTCGATGGTGCCGTTGGAGCACGACCCGATGAAGGCGCGGTTGACCCGGGTGCCGCGCACGTCCTGGATGCGGGCGGTGTTGTCGACGACGTGGTGCGGGCGGGCCACCATCGGCTCCACCTCGGCCAGGTCCAGGACCCGCACCGCCGCGTACTCGGCGTCCTCGTCGGGCATCACGAAGTCGGGCTCCACCCCGCGCGCCCGCAGGTGGGCGGCGAGCACCTGGTCGCCCTCGAACACCGCGAAGTCCGCGCTCACCTCGGCGCACATGGTGGCGACGGTGCGGCGCTGGTCCATGGTGAGCGAGGCCAGCCCCGGGCCGCCGAACTCCATGTTCCGGCCGACGTGTCCGCCGTGGTGGTGGGCGATGTGCAGGAACACGTCCTTGGCGTGCACGCCCGGGCGCAGCGCCCCTTGGAACTCGTAGCGCACGGTCTCCCCGAGAACGAACCAGGTGGAGCCGGTGGCGAGCACATAGGTGAGCTCGACCTCCCCGATGCCGCGCGCCGCGCAGTTGAGGGCACCGGCGCTGCAGGTGTGGCTGTCGCAGCAGACCAGGATCTCGCCGGGCCGGGCGTAGGGCACGTCGGCGATGAGCTGGTGGCAGATGCCCTGGTCGCCGCCGACGTCATGAAAGCGGGTGATCCCGTGGCGCCGGACGAAGGCCCGCCCGCGCTCCAGGAAGTCGGCCACGGCGCGGCTCGGGGCCGGGACCACGTGGTCGTACACCACGACGACGCGGTCGGGGGCGGCCAGGCGGGCGGGCTCCAGCCAGTGGCCGTCGTAGAAGTTGAGGTCGAGCACGACCGAGGTGTCGACCGGCACGACGACCATCTCGCCCGCGCGCACCGACTCCCGGCCGGCATGGCGCGCGAGGATCTTCTGAGTCATTCCCAGGCCGCTCACGGTGCGGTCACCCTCCGAGTTTCCAGGGCAGTCGTCCCGGCTGCTGGTCGATCGTGTGGTCGGACGCTACCGGAGATATTCACTATTTACAATCACTTTTCCAATATCGAGTTATTCGTCTTACTATGTGATCGCCAGCACGTCGATCTCGACGAGGAACTCGGGCCGCGCGAGCGCCGTGACGCCCACCAGCGTGCCGGGCGCGAGCAGGTGCGGCGCGTAGGCCTCGGCCAGCACCTCGGCCGCCTTCTCCAGGTATCCCTGCGGGTCAACGGCGAAGATGCGCTGGTAGACCACGTCGGCCCAGGTGGCGCCGACGGCGGCCAGCTCGGCGTCGACGATCTCCCGGATGCGCCGCACCTGGCCCAGCGTGTCGCCGACGTGCATGGGCCGCTGCCGGTCGTCGACGGCGCAGCGGCCGGCCAGGAAGTGCCACCGCCGCGGCCCGGAGACCGAGATGACGGGGTGGAAGGCCGGGTGCGTGAGCACGCCGCCGCGCTGGATCTCGATTCCGCTCATGGATGCGTCCTGTCTCGCGTCCGGGCACGCCCGGTATGCCTGCCGCTGAGAGCCGCGGCCGCTGTCAGTGGTGCCGCGCGAGCACGCGGTCGACGACGCCCGCCAGGGCCGCCGCGTCGGGCTGCCACAGCACCGCCGCGACATGGCCGTCGGGCCGGATGAGCCACGCCTCGCCCGGCCGGCTCCGCAGCGCCCCGGAGAGCACACCGCCCCCCAGATCGCGGATGGCGTGCACCTGCAGGGGGACGTCGGTGGCCTCCTTGACGGCCAGGTGGACCTCCTCGGCGTCGAGCCCCTCCTCAAGGAGCACGAGCAGGCCCCCTCGGACGATCTCGCGCAGCCGCCTCACCTCCGGGCGCCCCCGTACGCCGACGCGCACGTCGGGCACGAGGACCCCCGGCGCGGGGGGCGGGGCCGAGCCGCTGGGCGGCCGGCCGGCGAACGGCCGGCTGGGGTCGGGGACCGTCAGCGGGGAGTCCACGTACCAGAAGGGCTCCGCCAGACGTCCGGAGTCGACCTTGACCAGCGCCCGCGGGTCGTCGACCGCGGCCTCCAGCCAGGTGTGGCGCCGGTCGCGCTCGCGGTCCGTCTGCGGCACCAGAAAGCGCATGGTGGCGCCGGTGACCTCCAGGTTCTCCCTCGCGGCGTCGGAGCGCTCAAGGTGATAGGTGTCGAGCAGCGCCTCCGGCGCCCAGCCCCTCAGCACGAAGGCGAGCTTCCAGGCGAGGTTCTCGACGTCCTGCACACCGGAGTTGAGCCCTCGGGCGCCGAACGGCGCCATCAGGTGGGCGCAATCGCCCGCCAGGAACGCGCGCCCGACCCGGAACCGGTCGGCCATGCGCGAATGGAACCGGTAGACCGACATCCAGACGATCTCGTAGGGCCGCTCACCGATGATCATCCGAATCCGCGCGTCGAGCGCCCCGCTCGCCCGCTCCGCCTCAAGGTCGAAATCGTCCGGCACCTGCCAGTCGATCCGGTAGGTGGAGTCGGGGCAGGGGTGGATGAGCACCTGACGGCCCGGGTTCCAGCTGGGGTCGAAGTGGAAGCGCCGCTCCTGGGCGTCACCGGGGATCTCGGTGCGGATGTCGCATATGAGGAAGTGGTCGCCGAAAGATTTCCCCTCGAAGCTCACCCCCAGCAGGCCGCGCAGTTCGTCCCCGCGGGCACCGGCGCACACCACGGCGTACGGGGTCCGCAGCAGGGATTCCCCCTCGGGAGTCGTGGCGCGCACCGTGAGTCCGCCGGAATCCTCATCGAGCGCCACCACGGTGTGCGACCATCGCACGTCGATGAGCGGGTGCCGCGCGATCCGCTCATCGAGCAGTGCCTCGGTGCGCGCCTGCGAGAGGTTGACGAATGGCGGGAACGGCGAGCCTCCGGAGTCGACGAAGTCGACCGAGAACAGCTCCGTGTCGCGGTAGAAGGTGCGGGCCTTGGTCCAGGTGACGCCCTCGCGCGTGATGGCGTACCCGGCACCGACGGTCTCCCAGATGTCCAGGACGTCGCGCTGCTGGCAGATGGCCTTGGACCCCACGAGATCGCGCTCGTCCCGGCGGTCGAGCAGAACCACGGGGATGTCCCAGCGGGCCAGCAGGAGCGCGGCGGTCTGCCCGACCGGCCCGTTGCCCACGACCACCACGGGGTCACAGACACGAGCGGACGGGGTGTCTGCGTCAGTCACCGTGCATCTGGTCCCACACCTGGCGATCCCGCTCCGCGGTCCAGATCCGCGGCCAGTCGATGCCGTCGAACTCGTCCCACAGCCGCTGGACGTTGAAGGGCATGGTGTGCTCGAAGATCGGCCAGGTGCCGTAGCGCGGTTCGAGCGCGGCGTGCGCCGACTCGAACGCGTCCTTGACGCCGCCGCCGGCGGCGTGCACGCGGCCCACCTCGGCGAGCATGACGGTGAGGAAGTCGCGGGTCTGCTCGATCGCGGCGCCGACCTCCCGCGAGCCCCGCGCGACGGCGCCCCGGCCCCCGACGAGCACGTCGGCACCGAGCGCCGCCACCGTGTCGAGCGTACCCGCCGACCAGTCGCGGTGGAAGGCGTCACCGGTGTAGAGAGCCGCCCGCGCCTCGACGAGGTCACCGGCGAACAGGATCCGCCGCCGGGGCAGCCAGGCGACGATGTCGCCGGCGGTATGGCCGCGGCCGCAGTACTGGAGCACGAGCGGACCCCGGTCGCCGCCGAGGTCGATGGTCATGCGGTCGGTGAAGGTGATGTCCGGGACCGTCAGTCCGGGGATCGAGCCGGGCTCCTTGAACAGCCTGGGCATGCGGCGGTACTCGCTCTCCCAGTCCTCCATGCCGCGCTCGGCCACGAGGCGCGCGGTCGCCTCGTGGGCCACGACGGACTCGGCCTGGAACGCGCTCGCCCCGAGCACCCGCACCGCGTGGTAGTGCGACAGGACCAGATGGCGCACCGGCTTGTCGGTGTGCTCCCTCAGCCGGGTCAGCCAGTCGCGTGCGGCGACCGGCGTGGCCCGCGCCTCGAAGGCCACGACGAAGTCCTCACCCTCGATGGCCCCGACGTTGGGGTCGCCCTCCGCGGTGAGGGCGTAGACGCCTTCGGCCAGCACTTCCAGGTTCTCGGTCTTGTCGGCGAGGTCCGTGGACGACGCGAATGACTTAACCACACTTGCTCATTTCTCTATAGTCGGTATATTTCTCTCTATGATAGAGATCGTATCGTAAAACAGCTCGACAGTCTCGACAGTGAGGACAACCTTCGTCATGGCTCGACCCCGACAGGACTCCCCCGCGACCGCGCCGCACTCGCAGACCCTCGACCGGGGCATCCGGCTGCTTGAGGCGGTCGCGGAGGCGAACGAACCCCAGAGCCTCGAAGACCTCGCGATCGGCCTGGGCGTGCACCGCTCGATCGCCTATCGCATGCTCCGCACGCTGGAAGACCACCGGCTCGTCCGGCGCCGCGCCGGGGGCCGCTACGAGCCCGGGTTCGGTCTGTCGGTGCTGGCCCGCAGCGTCTCGCGCCCGCTGCAGGCGGCCGCCATGCCCGAGCTCATCGCGCTGGCCAACTCCGTCGGCATGACGGCGTTCCTCGTGGTGCGCGAGGGCGAGGAGGCCGTGACGATCTCAAGCGTCGAGCCGCGGTACTCCACCGCCCACGTGTCCTACCGCCCCGGCACCCGCCACCCGATCGACCACGGCGCCCCCGGGGTGGCACTGCTGGCCGGCGAGCCACCCCGGGACGGGGAGCGTCGCGAGGTCACGCTCTGCCGCGCCCGGGGGTACGCCACGTCCTCCGGAGAGGTCATCACCGGCCTGTCCGCCGTGGCCTCGCCCATCACCAGCCGGGGCGAGCTCGCCGGCGCGATCGCGGTCGTGGGCCTCGACAGCCAGTGCAACCACCCCGAAATCGGAGCCGAGGTCAAGGTCGCGGCGGACCGGATCGCCGCCGAGCTCGCCTAACCGGCTACCGGCCCGGCCTCGGTCTTCGGGCCGCCGGGCAGCTTGAAGTAACGCACCGGGCGGTCCGGGCGCAGCTTGCAGTCCAGCAGCAGCGGTCCGTCGAGGTGGGCCAGGCGCTCGCCGAGGGCGCCAAGGTCGTCGGCCGAACGGATCGTGGCCGCGTCGAGACCCATCGCCCTGGCGACGGCGGCGAAGTCCGTGTCGGGCAGCTCGGCCAGTTCCTGCGAGAACCCATGTGCCGCGAGGACGTTCCGCTCGGCACCGAAGGCGCGGTCGTTCATCACGACGATCACCAGCGGGAGGCGGTAACGAGCCGCCGTGACCAGGTCCGACAGCGTCAGCATGAACCCGCCGTCACCGGCGTACAGGACGGTCGGCGAGTCAGGACAGGCCACCGCGGTGCCCAGTGCCGGGCCGAGGGCACAGCCGATGGCCCCGAAGTCGGCGGCGAACCGCGAGCTGCGCGGCCCACTGGTGCGCACGTAGCGCATCGGCCCGGCGCTGAAGCGTCCGAGGTCGAGCACCATCTGGCGCCGCCGCGGCAGCATCGCGTCAAGGGTGCTGAGCAGCACGCGCGGATCGACCCCGGTGCCGTCGCTCTCATCGGGCCCGTCGTACCGCGGGGCACACAACCGGGCCAGGACCTCGGGCGCGTGAAGCGCCGGCGTGGGCCCGGCGTGCCGCGCCGGGATCGCGGTGAGCAACGCCTCAAGCATCGACACCGCGTCGGCGTGGACCTTGACCTCCACGGGGTAGTAGGCGTCGAAGGCGTCGGCGTCCACCGTCACCTGCACCGTCGTCGCCTGCCGGAACAGGGTGCGCTCGGCGCTGGTGAAGTCTGTCAGGCTCGCGCCGACCGCCAGCACGCAGTCGAGGTCGCCCAGCACCTCACCGGACGGCTCGCTGGTGAACCCGCCGAGCACCCCCACGTCAAGCGGGCTGCCGAGGAACAGATCCTTGGCCGGGACCGAGGTGCCGACGAGGGCGCCGGTGCGCTCGGCGAGCTCAAGCATGAGCTCCCGGGCCCCCGGCTGCAGCGCACCGCGTCCGGCGAGCAGCAGGGGTCGCTCGGCCGACGTCAACAGCGCGGCCGTCCGCCGAACGAGGGCCGCGTCGGGGGCCACGGACGGAAGCGCGTCAGGGCGGATCTCCCCGAGCGGCCAGCCCTTCCCCGCGGGCTCGTCGAACACGTTGGCCACCACCGACAGCACCGCGGCCCGGTTGGACAGCGCGGCCTGAAGCGCGGACCGCAGAGCGTCGGGGACCTCGTCGGCCGTGCGCGCCTCGGCGTACACCAGACCGGCCACCTCGGCGGCCCGCCGCTGGTCGGCGACCTTGAGGTCCGGAAGGTACCAGCGCTTGGTCGGGGCCTCACCGGTGATGATCAGTAGTGGCAGGTGCGCCCGCGCGGCGGTGGTGGCGGCGGTGAGCGCGTTGAGGAATCCGGGACCACGGGTGATGGCGCAGACGCCCAGCCGGCCGGTGGCCGCGGCATACCCGTCGGCCATGCCCACCGCGATCGCCTCGTGCCGCGCGGAGTAGTACCGCACGCCCTCGGCCACCAGGGCCGCCGTGAGGTGGGCGGTGTCCTCTCCCATCAGCCCGAAGCAGGCCCGGGTACCGAGCTGCGCGAGCTCATGAGCGATCATCTCGTTGACGGTGGGGCTCACAGTTCCTCCGATTACGGATTGGCCTGGGGCGTCCGGCCGGGGCGACGGCGGCCGAGCTTCGCGGGGGCGGGTCAGGACACCATGTAGGAGCCGGCGTTGACCCACAGGGCCTGGCCGGTGATGCCACTGCTGTCGTCGCTGCACAGGAAGCTCACGGCGCGGGCGATCTCATCGGGCTCGACGAGGCGCCCCAGCGCGGTCTTGGCGACCAGGCCCTCGCGCCGCCCGGGAGGCATCTCGGCGAACGAACGCCGCAGCATCGGCTTGGACAGGATGAGCCCGGGGACGACGCTGTTGACGGTGATCTCACCGTGTGAGCCGACCTCACGGGCGAGGTGGCGGGTGAGGGTGAGCACGCCCGCCTTGGCGCTGCTGTACGCCCGGCTCACCCCCTGGTGCGAGGTGCCGGTCGCGGCGCCCGAGGAGATGTTGACGATGCGGCCATAGCTCTGGCGGCGCATCGCGGGCACGACGTGCTTGCAGCACAGCAGCGTCGTGAGCAGGTTGATGTCGAAGGTGCGCTGCCAGTGCTCAAGGTCGACGTTCTCGATGTCGGGATACGAACCGGGCATGCGGCCGGTCGCGGAGAGCGGCTCGCCGCCGGCGTTGTTGACCAGAACGTCGATCCTCCCGTGGAGTTCGAGGACCCGTGCGACCATGGCCGCCACGGCCGACTCGTCGGTGAGGTCGGCGTGGTGGGCGACGGCGCGCTCACCGAGCGCCGCGACGTTGTCGGCCAGACCCCGCTCGTCGATGTCGGCCAGGTGCACGAGGGCGCCCTCGCGGTGCAGATGCGCGGCGAAGGTGGCACCGAGCCCCGTGCCGGCGCCGGTGACGACGGCCACCTTGGAGTCGAAACGGCCTCTCGGCGCGGAGATGTCGGTGCCCATGGGTATCACTCCTGGGAGTCGTCGGTGCGCGGCAGGCCGGGAAGGCCGAGTCCGGCGGCTTGCAGGCCGCCGTCGACCGGGATGACCACGCCGTCCACCCAGCCCGCGTCGGCCGAGCAGAGGAACGCGATGACCTCCGCGACCTCCTCGGGCCGGCCGGGACGGCCGAGCGGGACCGCGCGGTCGCCGGGGCGGCCCGGCGTGACGGCGTCCCGCCCGTGGTCGATGAGCCCGGGCGCCACACCGTTGACGCGGATGCCGCGCTCGCACATCTCGACCGCGGCGCCGCGCACAAGGTTGGCCAGGGCGTCGCGGACCACCTGGAACGCCCACGCCTCCCCGGCGTGGCCGGCGCCCGGGCCGCCATGGGTCAAGACCACACCGCCCCCCTCGGCCAGGCCCTCGTACGCCGCTCGGAGCCCGCGGTGCGCGGGCGCCAGGGCATCGCCGGCCATGGCGCGCAGGGCGTCGGCGGCCTGCCCGGAGAAACGGCTCCGCGCCCGGTGCTCCGTGACCACCACGAGGCTCTCGGGGGTGCCGAACCGCCGCCGGGCCAGGGCGAGCATGCGTTCGCCGGTGCCGGGGTCGGCCGGGTCCGCGACCAACACGGCCACCTGGTCGCCGGACCCGCCCGGCGCGACCAGGGCATCGGGCTCCACGGCGGACGTGTCGACCGCCACGACACCGCGGCCGGCCCGCGCGAGGCGGCGCACGGTGGCCCGGCCGAGAGACGTGGCCGCGCCTGTGACGATGGCCGGGCCGCCGGCGGGCCGGTTCACGGCGCTCACGCGTCCTCCCGTGGCGCGGCGGCCGACAGTCGCGGCAGAGGCGGGAAAAGCTGGCTCCCGGCGGCCAGACCGCCGTCGACGGAGACCATGGCGCCGACGACGTAGCCCGACGCCGGCGAGAGCAGGAACGCGATGACGGGGGCCACCTCATGGGCCTCGCCCCATCTGGCCAGCGGCGTGCGACGGGCGGCCGCCCGCTCACCGTGCTCGGCACGCGCCCTGACGTTGGCATCGGTGCGGATCGGGCCCGGGGAGACCCCGTTGACGCGCACCGCGGGTGCCAGGTCGACGGCCATCGCGCGGACGAACCCGTCGAGCCCGGCCTTGGCCGTACCGTAGGCACCTCGCCGGGGCTCGCCCTTGAGCGCGCCACCGGAGGAGACGAGCACCACCGAGGCCGAGGGCGCCAGCCCGTCGAGCACGCAGCGCAAGCCCACGACGGCGGTGCCCAGCGTTCCGGCGATGGTGAAGTCGAAGTCCTCCGGCTCCTGCGCGTGCATGGGCCCGTACCGGGACATCGCGACGTTGACGACCGCGCCGTCGAGTGGACCCAGCTCCGACACCGCGCGGCCCACGAGGCCGGAGACGGTCCGCGGGTCGCTCACGTCGCCGACCGCGGTCAGCGCGCCGCGGGCGGCGAGCTCGTGAACCCGCTCGTCCAGGTCGGCCGCGGTGACCACGGCACCGTGGTCGAGAAGGAGCTCGGCCGTGGCACGGCCGATGCCCTTGGCCGCGCCGGTGACCAGGATGTGGCGTCCCGACAGCGCGGTGAGCGGCCCGTCCTGCGTCGCGGGCGGGGGCGCGCCGGTCACGAGGCACGCACCTCGGGGTCGAGGACCGACCCCACGAGCGTGCGGGTGTAGGCGTCCCGGGGCGCGTCGCACACCTGGTCGACCGGCCCCTCCTCCATGACCTTCCCGCCGTGGAGGATGACGACGCGCTCGGTGAGATAGCGGACCACCGCGAGGTCGTGGGAGATGAGCAGATAGGCCACGCCCGTCGCCTCGCGCAGCTCCTCCAGCAGCGCGAGGATCTGGCTCTGGGTCAGCACGTCGAGGGCACTGACCGGCTCGTCGAGGACGATCAGCCGTGGCCGGATCGAGACGGCCCGGGCGATCGCGACCCGCTGCCGCTGTCCGCCGGAGAACTCGTGCGGATAGCGCTGGGCGCTCTCCCGGGGCAGGTTCACCTGCGACAGGAGCTCCTCGACCCGGGCGGTGAGCTGCGGCCCCCTGAGCCCGAAGTGCAGCCGTATCGGCTCGGCGAGCATGCCGCCCACGGTCATGCGCGGGGTGAGGGAACCGTAGGGGTCCTGCCACACCACCTGGACGTCGCGCCGGTACGCCGGGGGCACGGTGCCGCCGAAGCGATGCACCTCCCAGTCACCGACGGTGACCGTGCCACCGGTGATGGGGGCCAGCCCGAGCACGGCCATCGCGGTGCTCGTCTTGCCCGACCCGGACTCGCCGGCGAGGCCGACGGCCTCGCCCTCGCGCACCCGCAGGGTCACTCCGTCCACCGCCGGGGGCGGCTCGGCACCGCCACGCCGGTGAGGGTAACGGACGACCAAGTCGTCGATCTCCAGCAACGGCTTCACGCGCTCGCCTCCCGGATCTGGTCGCGCTTGTCACGCATGAACTTCCAGGCGCGCTCGTCGTGCGGGCACTTCCACGTGTGCTCGCCGTCACGGAACACCGGGACGTCCCCCTCGGTGCAGGAGGCCACGGCCACGGAGCAGCGTGGCGCGAAGGCGCAGCCAACCGGCGCCGCGGTCAGGCTGGGCGCCTCGCCGGGGATCACCGGGAGCCGCTCGGTGCGGGGCCGATTGCGCGGCACGGCCGCGAGCAGGGCCTGGGTGTAGGGATGACGCGGGCGGGCCAGCACTTCGGCGGTCGGCCCGCTCTCCACGATCTCTCCGGCGTACATGACGCACACCCGGTCCGCGGCGTACGACACCACGCCCATGCTGTGGGTCACCAGCAGGATCCCGATCCCCTTGCTGTCGCGCAGGCCGCGCAGCAGGTCGAGGACCTGGCGCTGCAGGGTCGCGTCGAGAGCGCTGGTCGGCTCGTCGGCGACGATGAGCTGGGAGTCACGGGCAAGGGCCATCGCGATCATCACCCGCTGGGCGATACCGCCGGACAGCTCATGGGCGAACTGGCTCAGGCGGCTGTCCGGGCGGGTGATCCCCACCTCGGTGAGCAGTTCGACCGCGCGGGTGCGGGCCGCCTTGCCGCGCAAGCCCTGGGTGAGGCGCAACACCGCCGTCACCTGCTCGCCGACGGTGTGGCTGGGGTCGAGACAGGCCAGGGGGTCCTGCTGGACCAGCCCCACCTCGTGGACGCGCAGTGCGCGCAGCCGCTCCGCCGTCGCGCCGACCACCTCGTGCCCCCGCACGCGCACCGTGCCGCCGACCACCCGGGCCGCCGCGGGGTGCAGCGCGAGCGGGGTCATCGCGGTGAGCGATTTACCGGAGCCGGACTCGCCGATGAGCGCCACGATCTCGCCACGGCCGACGCTGAGCGACACCCCGCGCACCACGGGCCGCGGCCCGGCAGGCGCGTCGATGGAGATGTGGACGTCCTCAAGGACCAGGGCCGGGTCGGCGTCCGACCGGGCGGCCGTGTCGGGGGCGGGGACGAAGCGCGGGCCCCGGGCCGTGCGCAGCAGGTGCGCCACCGAGGGACGCGGGGTGAGCTCCTCGCTGAGCGAGTCGGCGATGAGGTTGAACAGCACCGCGATGACCAGCAGTGCCAGGCCGGGCGCGATCACCTGCCACGGCGCGGACAGGGCCACCTGCTGGGCGCTCTGGAGCATCGATCCGAGGCTCGCCTGGGGCGGCTGAACGCTCAGGCCGAGGTAGCTCAGGGACGCCTCGACGAGGAACGCCGCGGGGAACAGCACGGTGATCTGGACGATGATCGCCGGGATCACCTCGGGGAACACGTGCCGCCACAGCACCCTCCGGTGGGACAGCCCTGTGACGTGGGCGGCGCGGACGAACACCTCTCGCCGCACCCGCAACACCTCACCGCGGATCACCCGCAGCATCGGCAGTGCGAACACCAGGCCGAAACCGACCATGGCGGGCAACAGGCCCCGGCCGGTGATGGCGACGACGGCCAGGACGAACACCAGCGGCGGCACCGCGAGCGCGGCGTCGACGAAGATCGAGCCGACCCGGTCGACACCTCGGCGCGAGCCGCCCAGGAGCATGCCGAGGGGCGTGCCCACCACGACGCCGATCGTCACGGCCATGATCGCCACGAGGAAGTCGATGCGCACGGCGTAGAGCAGACGGCTGAACAGGTCGCGGCCCTGGTCGTCGGTGCCAAGCCAGTGGCTCGGACTCGGCGTGAGCATCGAGGAGGACAGGTCCTGGGCCACCGGGTCATAGGGAACGATCCACGGCGCCAGCAGGCCGAGGGCCAGGACGAGGAACAGACCTCCGCCGGCGAAGGCGATGACACGGTTGCGGCGGAACATCCGCCCGACCTGGGCGAGGGAGCCGGCGTCGGCGCTCATGCGCTCCTCAGCTTCGGGTTGGCCCAGCTGTAGAGCAGGTCGACCACGATGTTCACCACGAGCACGATGAGCGCGAAAGTGACAACCGTGCCCATCAGCGTGGGGGGATCGTTCTGGGCCGCGGCGGTCACCGCGAGGGAGCCGAGCCCGGGGATGCCGAACACCCGCTCGATGACCACGGCGGTACTGAGCATCACCACCACCTGGAAGCCAACCTGGGTGATCGCCGGGCCGAGGGCGTTACGCAGCGCGTGGTGGCGTAGGACGTACCAGCGGCTGTGGCCCTGGCCGATGGCCGAGCGGACATACTCCTTGCCGAGTTCGCCGATCATCGAGGCCCGCAGGAACCGCCCGACCACCGAGGCGCTCGACAGCCCGAGGGCCAGACTCGGCAGCAGCGTCGACTGGAACGCTCCGGTGAGGGACTCGGCGGGACTGACGAACCCGGTAGCGGGAAACAGGCCGAAGTTCAGGGCGAACACCGTGACGAGCAGGATGCCCAGCCAGAAACCGGGGGTGCCGTGAAGGACGGCGGACAGGGCGCTGAGCACACGGTCGACGACACCGCCATGGTTGAGGGTGGAGAACAGGCCGACGGCGAGACTCGCGAGCACGCACCACACCAGCGAGAGCACCAGGATCGTCATCGTCGGCACGGCGGCTGTGGCGATGGTGCTGGACACCGAACGCCCACTCACCCACGAGGTGCCGAGGTCACCGATGACGGCGTTTTTGAACCAGGTGAAGAACTGGGACAGCCATGGGTCGCCAAGCCCAAGCTCGCGGTGGAGCGCCGCGACCGCCGAGGGCGGCGCGTCGGGACCGAGAATGAACTGCTCCGGCCGTTGCGGAGCGAGTTTGACGAGGATGAATGTCCCTACGCTGACCACGACCAGCAGGCCGGCCGTGGTGAGCAGCCGGACGAGGACGGCGCGGATCATGGGGCACCCCTCACCTCCCTGCTGAGCCTCGACATCGGTGTCGCCGCCCAGGCACACACCCGGGCTCCTGATCCGGACAAGCCGGAAAGGTGAGGCCGACGGTACGCGAATTTCTCGCTATGCACAACGAGTATCCGAATATAGATTTGTTGCTGTCGTGTCGCGTGTGACACGACAGGTTGATCAAGGCGGCCCGGCCCGCGGCGCGCCAGGGGTGCCCAAGGCAGCCGGGGCCACCGGCGGGTGACGTGTGTGGCCTCGGTCGAGGAGGCGGCCGTTCCCCCAGTCGTCCAGGCGGATCAGATTGATCGCGATGGTGGAGGAGACATGCTGGAGCTCGTGAAGTTCCCGAGGCCGGGGGCCTCCCCCGAAGTGCGGACACCGGCTGTTACGCGGCGAGTAGCGCCTTGTCGGGTTACTGCCCGTCGTCGACGGGGCCGAGGTGGCCCAGGGCGGACTGTCTTCTTCAACCGGCCCATAGTCGGCCCACGACCGGCCCACAGGCAGCGAGCGCAACGAGAACGGGCGGGACTCAGTGAAACTGGAGTCCCGCCCGTTTCGGCGTTCCGACCCCAGGTCAGGCCCGTGTTCGGACCGACCTGGCTTGGGTGCCCCCTGCAAGATTCGAACTTGCGCTCCCGGCTCCGGAGGCCGGTGCTCTATCCCCTGAGCTAAGGGGGCCAACGAGTGATTAGGTTACCAGCATCTGGAGGGGAACCGACACTCGAAGCGCGAAGTAGGTGATCTCGGGGGCACCGGCTGTCACCGGGGAGGTCAGGACTCCGGGCGGACGGCTCCGCGATAGTGGGCGCGGTAGTAGGCGGAGGTGGTGAACTTCGTCGCCCTGACCACGTCGCCGGTCTTGGGGGCGTGGACCATGATGCCGTTCTTGAGGTAGACACCCACGTGGGTGGGGTCTCCGACGCCCCCGCCGAAGAAGACCAGGTCTCCGGGACGGAGCCGGGAGAACGGCACCCGGAGACCCTGCCTGAACTGGCTGCCGGTGTAGTGAGGGAGCCTGGCCCCCGCCTTCGACCAGGCGTGCAGGGCGAGCCCCGAGCAGTCGAAGCCGCCGCCGGTCGGACCTGTGCCTGAACCACCGCCCCAGACGTACGGCCTGCCAACCTGGCGAAGCGCAGCAGCGGCCGCCAGCTGCCCGGGAAAGAGCCGGCGTGAGCGCCGCAGGGACGTGACCGACAGGCGGACCACCCTGTCGGCGGCCCCCGCGACGCCCCCGTTCTCCCCGTTCTCCGAGGAAGGGGGTTCGGAAGAGGTGGCGGCACCGACCGGCTGCGTGTGATCCCCGTCGGAGGTGTCACCGCAGGGGGCGCCGCGGACGCGGCCGGGGTTGGGGATGCCGCTGAAGGTGCGGCCGAGGGGGTGGCGGGGGGTGCCGCTTGCGGCGGTGGCGGAGGCGGTCTCTGGCCTGCGCCCGGAAGGCGCCCTGCCGGCCTCGTCGATCTCTCCGACCTCGCCGGTTTCCCCCTTCTCCTCGACCTCGCCGGTTTTGCCGGTCTCATCGGACCCGCCGATCTTGCCCTCCTCGCCGCTCTCGTCGACCTCGCCGATCCCCCCGGCCTTGTCGTCCTTGTCGATTTCAGTGTTCTCAGGGCTTCCGCCGGCCTTGCCGACCTGGTTGGTCTCCCGGCCGGTGGTCGGCGCGATGTGGACGTTGTCTTCGAACCGTCTCCGGACGCCGTCCGGTAACCCGGCTCCGGAGAGCAGCCTGATCCAGTGGGTGGCGGCTGTCGGGCAGGGGTGGGTCGCCGACGCCTGATGGACCCCCGCGAGGGCCGCCGTGAGGACGGTGACGGTGATGAGTGTTGTGATCACGCATGGCCTCCCTGGGCTCGATGAACGATCGAGGCCCCAGGATCGGCGAGACGGCGTGATCGGCAAGGAGCCGAATCCGGTTCTGGGGAAAACTTCGGGCTGTCCACAGCCCCGGGAGAGTGGAGGAGGGAGCCCTGGAGAGGCGGAGGGGGAAGCACCGAAGTGAGGTGGAGACCGGCTGGGAAAGTACCGGAGGAGGTGACTCCTCCGCTCCCTGAAGGGAGCGGCTTCTCGCTAAGCCGCCTGCGCGGCCCGGCGAAGGGCAAGCCCTGCCCTGAGAATGTTGATCGCCGCGTTCACGTCGGCGTGCGCGGCATGCCCGCACGACACGCACCGGAACTCGGCCTGGCTGACGCGGTTCTCCTTCGCACGGTGCCCGCAGCGCGGGCAGGTGCGGGAGGTGTGGGCGGGGTTCACCGCGATCAGCTCTCGACCGGCGCTTTCAGCCTTGTACGACAAGATCGTCAGGAACACCCCCCAGCCCGCGTCCAGGATCGAACGGTTGAGGCCGGACTTGGCGGCGACGTTCCGCCCTGGGGCGTCGATCGTGCCGGACGCCGACCGGGTCATGCCGGTGATCCGCAGATCCTCATGCACGATCACGTCGTAGGCGCGCACCAACGCGTTGGCGGCCTTGTGCGCGCCGTCCAGGCGCTGACGGCGCACCTTGGCGTGCAGGGCCGCGACCCGGGCGGCGGCCTTGCGGCGGCGCCTGGAGCCGCGCTTCTTGCGGGCCAGGTCCCGCTGCGCGTCGGCGAGCCGGTCGGCGGAGGCCGCCAGGTGACGCGGGTTGTCGAAGTACTCGCCGTCAGAGGTGATGACCAGCGACGCGACGCCCATGTCGATCCCGACAACCGCGCCGGTCGCGGGCAGAGGTTCGGCGGGCACGCCGTCGCACGACAAGATCACGTACCAGCGGGTGCCCTCCCGTTTCACGCTGATCGTCTTGACGGTGCCGCGCACGGCGCGGTGCTGGTGTACACGGACGTGGCCGACGCCCTGAAGGCGCACGAACGTCGCGGACGGGTGTTCGGGCCGGGAGTCCCACCGGCAGCCGTCGCCGTCTTTGGGCCACTCGACGGTGTCGAACCACCCCTTGCCCTTGAAGCGGGGGAAGCCCGGCGTGCGCCCGGCTTTGACGCGGGCGAAGAACGCGGCGAACGCCTTGTCCAGGCGGCGCAGAGTGGTCTGCTGGGAGGAGAACGACCACCGGCCCTGACCGTCGGTGTCGGCGGCGCGGATGTGCTTCAGATCAGCGGACTGGTCGCCGTAGCGGACGGTGACGCCTGCCTTGGCGTAGGCGGTACGGCGGTGCTCCAGCGCGGCGTTGTACAGGGCGCGGTGATCGTCCAGGCACGCCGTCAGCGCGGCCGTCTGCTTGGCGGTCGGGCGCAGCGGGAACGTGAACGACCTACGCACGATCGCCCTCCTTGGGGACGCGCTCGTACTGCGTTTCGATGTAGCGCCGCACCGTCTCGGCGGACACCGCGCCGACCGTGGCCACGAAGTACGACCGTGACCACAAGGTGGGCAGCTGGGAGCGCAGGTGCGGGAACTCGGCGCGCAGGTGGTGGGAGGTGAAGCCCTTGAACCGGCCGGCGACGTACGACGGCGAGTTCTTCGGGTGCGGCTTGACGAACAGGTGCACGTGGTCGGGCATCACCTCCAGCGCCACGATCTCCCAGCCGTGCTCGGCGGCTTTGGCGTGGATCAACTCCTCCAGGCGGTCTTTGACACGGCCGCCCAGAACGGGGCGGCGATACTTCGGGCACCACACCACGCGGTACCCGAGGTCGTACGCCGCGCCGGGGGAGGTGCGCACCTGACGAGTCACACGAGCGTTATAACAGCGTCATCTATCTAACGTGCGATGAACGGAGAACTCTGATGCGCAGACCTGACCGGTCAGAGCACGCTCGGGCCTTGGCGGCCCTCCCGCCCCCGATTCCCCCGTCACCTAAAGACGACGGCCCCCTCAGGAGGAGTTGATGGAGACCGGCGCGGTGCCGGAGGAGCGGAGGGGTGCCCGAGGGGCTGCGGTGGGGGACGCGAAGGTTTGGGGAGGGAACAGCGGAGCTCGCCATCGTTGAAAACCTGTCGTCCTTGGATAGCCGCGCGACATCCGTCGAAAACCGCACGTGACCGGGCCCGGAGGAGTTAGCCTCACGCCCGTGGGCGAGCTTCTGGGCAAAGTGTTGGTAGTGGATGACGACGAGGTCATCCGACAGCTCATCGCGGTCAACCTGACCCTGGAGGGGTTTCAGGTGGAGACCGCATCGGATGGGCAGGACTGTCTGAAACGGGTACTGGACGTGATGCCCGATGTGATCACCCTCGACGTGATGATGCCCAGGCTCGATGGCTGGATGACGGCCACCAAGCTGCGCGGCAACGAGGAGACCAGGCACATCAAGGTCCTCCTGATCACCGCGCGGGCCCAGGAGGACGACAGAAGGCGGGGGATGGACATCGGGGTCGACGCCTACCTCACCAAGCCGTTCGACCCTGCCGAGCTCATCCAGGTTGTCCGAGACCTTGCCCTCGCCGCTCACAGCGGCTGACGTGGTTACCAGTGATGTTCACCGGGTCGCACGCCGTTCATCGGCGCCGACCAGGGCCGTGACAGCACTCGCCGTACCGGCGGCGGACAAGGATCGGGAGACTAGGAGGCGAAAAGAGATCGGGAAACCCGGGAAGGGTGAACCGGACCGGGAGGCCTGAGAAAGGCGAACCAGGCCGGGAGTCCGGGGAAGGGTGAAACGGACCGGGAGATCCGGGAAGGGTGAACCGGGCGGGGCGGCCGGAAGGCCAAAGGAGGGCGAACGGAGCCGGGAGGCCTGAGAAAGGTGGACCGGGGGGCGGTCGCCTACATCCTCGCGGTCAGACCAGGCCCGCTTTGCGGGCCACGGCCGCCGCCTGGGTGCGGGAGGAGACGCCGAGCTTGCCCAGGATGTTGGAGACGTGCACGCTGACCGTCTTCTGGGCGATGAACAGCCGCTCGCCGATCTCCCGGTTGGCCAGGCCCTCGGCGACCAGGGCGAGCACCTCCTGTTCCCTGCCGGTGAGCACCCCCTGCTGAGCCGAGGTGAACCGGGCGCGACGGCCCAGTTCCGCCAGTGCCTCGTTCAGAGGACGGGCCCCCAGCGACGTGGCGGCCTTGACGGCGCGGCGCCACTCCTTCAGCGCCGAGGACCGGTCTCCCGAGGCGAGTAGCGCCTCGGCCAGCCGCCACCGCGAGCGGGCGGCCTCGTAGACGAAGCCGGAGTCGAACACCTCGACCGCCCTGCGCCATGCCCCGATGTCGACGCGGCCGTGTGCGCGGTGCCATTCGGCCTCCGCCCGGGCCATCCAGCCCTGTCCCTCAACGCCCATCCCGACCCGGGCCGCCTCCCGCGCCCGAGCCAGGAACTCGTCGGCCCCGTCCGCACGCCCCAGGTCGGCCAGGGCCCAGAGCGCGACGGCGCCGATCCGGATGTTGCCCACCTCGGCGGGGTCCATGGCGTCGAGAACCGCGGTGGTGTGCTCCAGGGCGAGTTCGGCCTCCTGCCGCCAGAGGGCGTGCTCGGCGGCCAGGCCCCGGGACATGTAGGCGACGAGGGAGTCGGACCAGAACGGCCGCAGCCAGTTCAGCCGTTCCTCCACCTCGGGCGCCCCCATGGCGACCTCGACGAACAGCGCGAAGGAGGAGAGGATGGCCTCGGGGATCCTGCCGACGCGCGCGCCGAATCCGGCGGCCATGCTCCAGGCCTGTGTCCAGTCCCCCGCCATATAGTGGATCATGAACTGGAGAAACCGCAGGTCGGTGCCGTAGGTGCTCCAGGAGAGGCCGGTCTCCAGGGCCAGCCGCACACCGTGTTCCGCTGTCGTGGCGGCTCCGGCCATCGCGCCGCGTTCGTACTGGATCCGGGCGTGATGGAAGATCGCACGCAGGTCGATGGCCAGGTCGCCGGAGTCCTGGAAGGCGATGGAGCCGAACAGCTTCTCCGCCAGGGGGATGTCGCCTTCGTACTCCGCGCAGGAGGCCAGCATGATCATCGCGCCCTTCTCCGCGTCACTCGCCCCGGTGGCCCTGGCGACCTCAAGCGCGCGGTCGGCCAGCGGCCTGGCCTCGGCGTGCCTTGGGGTCCAGGAGACCGTGCGGGAGAGGGTGGCCAGCGCCCGGGCCAGAACCGGGCTGCCCGGCGGAGCCGCCACCACGGCCGCCTCGGCGGCCACGATCGCCGCCTCGGCCGCGTCGGAGTCATACAGGTAGTACGCGAGTCGTTCGCCGATCTCAGCGGACGCGGGCAGATCGCGCAGCTGGGCGATGGCTCGGTGGTTGTCTCCCATGTCGGCCGCCGCCGCCGCGGTGCGCAGCGCGAGCCGCTCGCGGTCCATGCCGGCGAGGCTCTCGGCGTCGGAGACGCGGTCCCAGAGGCCGAGCGCCCGTTCGAAGTGGCGGTGGGCCTCGGCGGGAGCGCCGAGGCGCTCGGCCCTCCGCCCGGCCTCGACCGACGCGGACATGGCTTCCGCCAGGTCGTGGCCCGCCAGATAGTGGTAGGCGAGCTCGGCCGCGGCGCCCTCGCGGGCGGTGAGCAGGCGGGCGAACTCCGAGTGCATCCGGGTCCGCTCACCGGGGAGCAGGTCGGTGTAGACCGCCTCCTGGAGCAGGGCGTGCCGGAAGGCGTAGCCGTACTCCCCGTCGAGGCGGAGCAGCCCTCGCGAGACGATCTCACGCATGGCCTCGTCGAAGGCCAGGTCCTCCAGGCCGGAAGCCTCCTGGAGCAGGTCGTGGTCGACCCGGCGTCCCGCGACGGCCGCGCCCCGCAGCACCCGCTGAGCGGCGTCGGGGAGCAGCTCGGCGCGGGAGAGCAGAAGCCCGGCCAGGCCGTCGGTCATCGAGCAGCCCTCGGTCACGGCCTCCAGGAGCTCCTGGGCGTAGAACGGGTTGCCCTCGGCCCGGGCGACGACCTCGTCGATCGTCCGGGCGTCGGCGCCGCCGAGGGCGACCAGATAGTCGGTCATCTCACCGCGGTCGAGCGGGCTCAGCTCGATGGACGTCACCGACGGCAGGCGTTTGAGCTCGGCGAGGACCCGGCGGAGCGGGTGGCGCCGGTGAAGGTCGTCGGTGCGGTAGGTGCCGACCAGGCAGACGCGCTCGGTCTGCAGCATCCGGCTGAGGAAGGCCAGCAGGTCACGGGTGGAGTGGTCGGCCCAGTGCAGGTCCTCCAGGACCAGCAGCACGGGCCGCGCGGCCAGGAAGCCGAGCATCGAGCCGAAGAGCTGCTGCTGGGTCAGGCCCGACGTGCTCTCCGTGCCGGGGTCGGTGCCTCCGGGCAGCAGTCTGCCGAGGGCCGGCCGGGCGTCGATCTCCGCACGCAGCTCTCCCTGGGCGCCGCGCAGGGCGTCGGCCAGCGGGAGGTACGGCAGGGCGTCACCGAGCTCGACGCACTGTCCCACCAGTACGGCGAAGCCGTCGTCCCCGGCCCGTTTGGCCAGCTCCGCGACCAGCCGGCTCTTGCCGATGCCCGCGTCGCCTCCCACCAGGGCGACCCCGGCCAGCCCTCTGGTGGCCGCGCCGAGCACGGCGGTCAGCCGGTCGAGCTCGGCCGACCGTCCGATCAGAGCACCCTGTGCCATCTGCCGCCCCACGTCGGCGAGTATGTCACGGCGCACCGACGGCGAATCGAAATGGTTCACCGAAGCCACCCGTCAATGGCCCTCACCACCGGGACCACGTGGCCCTAGGGTCGAAACCGTGATCTCCATGTCCACGTTTCTGATCTTCATGGTGGCATCTCTGGCCCTGGTCCTGGTCCCGGGACCGAACCACCTCTACATCGCCGCGCGGGGTATCGCGCAGGGCCGGGCGGCCGGGATCGCGAGCGCGTTCGGGGTGGAGGTGGGCACCCTGGTGCACATCGCCGCGGCGGCGGCCGGTCTCTCCTACGTGGTCGCCCGCTCGGCCGCGCTCTTCAACCTGATCAAGTGGGCCGGTGTGGTCTATCTGGTCTATCTGGGCATCCGGGCACTGACCCGCAGGCAGGAGCTCACCACCCGGGAGACCCCGCCGCAGCCGCTGCGGGCGATCTTCCTGGAGGGCGTGGTCGTGAACGTGCTCAACCCCAAGGTGGTTCTGTTCTTCCTGGCCTTCCTGCCACAGTTCGTGCACCCCGAGGCGGGTTCGGTGCCGTTGCAGATCGTCGTCCTGGGCGGCACGCTGCTCATCCTCGGCCTGATCTCCGACATGATCTACGCCGCGGGCGCGGGCGCGCTCGGGAGCCGGCTGCGCGCCCACTCGAACGTGCTGGGCTACTTCAGCGGGGCGGTCTATCTGGGGCTCGGCGTGGTGACCGCGCTGTCCGGCCGCTCGGCCTGAAACGCGCCGTTCAGCTTGAGACGTGCCGCCGCTCAACCTGAAACACGCCGTCCGGGCCGTTGACCCAGGAGCCGGTCAGCCCGAGAGCGCGCCGGGGATGCGGTCCAGGATCGGGTACGGCACGAGCCCGTACGCGTAGAAGTCGACCGCGTCGGCCCCCGCGGCCCGCACGGCCCGGACCTTGGCGGCGAGCCGGTCGGCCGAGTCGGTGTCGGGCAGGCCGGGACGGAGCACGACCCGCAGCTCCCTGCCCTTGCCGAGCGAGCGGCGATAGGCGGCCACGTCGTCGGCGACCCGGGCGACGTCGTGGGCGTAGGCGAGCACGCCGAGCGCGGGCACCAGGTCTCCCAGGGCGACCAGGTCCACACCGAGCTGCCAGGAGTCGTGCGCGGCGAGCCCGGATGCGGGCAGGCCGTCGGCGTGGCCCTTCACCAGGCCGGTCGCGTCGAGGAAGACGAGGCTGGAGCCCTCGGCGGAGACGGCGGCGGAGACCTCGGAGACCAGCGAGGTCACCGCCTCCGAGCGGGCTCGGGCGTAGGCGACCACCTCGGGTCCGGCGTAGGCCGTCAGCGCCGCCCGGGTCACCTCGCCCCGCGCGGGCGGATCGCCGTCGAGAACACTCCCCACGATCCTGGCGCACTCCTCACGCGCGACCTCGGCGTTGACGCCCAGGTCGATCGCCCGGCGCATGCAGAAGTCGCAGAAGCAGAGACCGAACAGGAACACGTCCATCGGCCCGAGCGGGACGGAGCCGCGCTCGGGGTGTCGGCCGTGGCCGAAGGCGCCGAAGTGCAGCGCCTCGGCGACCACGCTGTCCATCCCCTGCCTGGCCACGGCCCGGCCCAGCGCGACCGCGTAGCGGCGGACGTCCGGGTGGGAGGGGCACAGGTCGGCGGGTGAGCCTCGGTCTCCGAAGCAGTCGCGCACGGTGACGTCGGGGTTGGCCAGGCCGAGCGCGGTGTTGTGCAGGAAGACCGTCCATCCGTGCAGTTTGAGGCCGCGCTCGGCGGTGGCCGACCGGAGCTCGGCCAGTGGCTCCTCCTCGGCCCCGTCCCGGACGGGCGGGACCAGGCGTAGCCCGTCGAACAGGTCCGGAGGTGGGGAGAAGTACGCTCCGTCCCCGCGGATCGTCACCCGGGGCCGGCCGTGCGGGGTGATGTCACGGGCGCGGCGGCACGTGGCGGCGACGGTCACGCCCGCCACGCCGTATCCGGCGATCCGGTCGAGGACCAGCGACAGGCCCTCCCCCCGCACGTCCTCGACGTAGACGTATAGCGAGCTGTCCAAACCCCGTCCTCCCACGCAGTCGGTCAGACTCTAACGTGCCTTGCAGGCCACGAAGTCGATCTCGACGAGGATGTCCGTCAGGTCGGAGCCGACGGTCGTACGGACCGGGCACGGCTGGGTGAAGTAGGACTTGTACGCCTCGTTGTGGGCGGTGAAGTCACGCTTGAGACACCGCAGACGGACGGTCGACCTCACCACGTCGTCGAAGCCGAGACCGTGCGCCGCGAGGATCGCGCCGAGGGTGCGCATCACCCGGTGGGTCTGCTCGGCCACGTCCGCGCCGACGACCTCACCGGTCTTGGGGTCCAGCGGGCCCAGGCCCGGGGTGTGGACGAAATCGCCGACCACAAGGCCCCGCGAGTACGCCTCGACGGGGGCCGCGTCCTCGTCCGTCCGCGGTTCCAGCCTGCCGCCCATGTGACCGCTCCCACTCAGTGTCATCGGTGATCGGACATTGGAAACACGTGGCCATCAGATCGACACCGTAGTCGTCATCCACCCCCGGCATGAGCCTTCACCTGTGGAAGGCGGCGCACGGGGTGGGAGGCGGGTGGGACACCGGGCGCCACCGGTTCCCCGCCGATCGCGCCGGACCACCGGCTGCCGCCCGCCGGACGGGGCCGGTCCCGATCAGGACATCGAACGACACACTCGGATCCGACCACCGGGGTCACCGGGGTCACCGGGGTCACCGGGGTCACCGGGGAGGAACATGGTGGAGGTTCAGCGGGAATCGGGAGTCGACGGGAATTTGGCGCACCCCACGGGCGTCTCGTACGCTCTGCCGTCGCCTCCGCCCCTTCCCTCGGCTCTCCGGTGGCCCGCGTCACGAGATTCCCGTCAGTCCGGAGAGCTCTCAGAGAGGATCTCACCGTGCACACCCGCGTTCTCGCCTCCCTCGCCGCCACGGCCCTGCTGGCGGCCGGGTGCTCGGCCGTACCGGCCACCGAGTCCCCCTCCGCCCACGCGCCCGCGGCCACGGACGGCGCCCCCTCGGGCACGCCGGCCCCGGACAGGACCGAACCCACACGCGGCACGACGGCCCCCGGTGGAGTGGCCGTCCCCTTCGGCGCCCACACGACCCGCTACGTGGCCGGGGCGCTGCGGCCCAGCGGGGACCAGGCCACGCTCGACCGGACGGTGATCGACGCCTACGGCCGCTGGAAGGCCGCGTTCGTCAGGAACGGATGCGGCTCCTTCCAGGTGATCTCCCCCGACGCCGACCATCCGTACGTGGCCGAGGCCCAGGGCTACGGCATGGTCATCACCGCGACCATGGCCGGAGCCGACCCCGACGCCAAGAAGATCTTCGACGGCCTTGTCGACTACGTCCTGGCCCACCCCTCCAGCGGCAACCCGGACCTGCTCGCCGCAGAGCAGAACGCCTCCTGCAAGAGCGTCAACGGCGGCGACTCCGCCACCGACGGCGACCTCGACGTCGCCTACGGCCTGCTGCTGGCCGACCGCCAGTGGGGCAGTACGGGGATCCACGACTACCGGCGGCTCGCCGTCAAGCGCATCGAGGCCGTCAAGGCGTCCGAGATCAACGCGGAGACCCACCTGCTGACGCTCGGCGACTGGGCCACCCCCGACGACCCGCTCCACCGGCTCAGCCGCTCATCCGACTGGATGATCGACCGCTTCCGTGCGTTCGAGAAGGCCACCGGCGACCCCGGCTGGGCGACCGTCAGGGCCGCGCACCAGGATCTGATCGCCTCCCTCCAGGCGCGGCACGGCACCGGCCTGCTGCCGGACTTCGTCAGGGACGGCCGTCCCGTGAAGGGCAGGGCGCTGGAGGACAGACACGACGGCGCCTACTACTGGAACGCGCTGCGCGACCCGTGGCGGATCGGCGACGACGCGCTGACCAGCGGCGACGCCAGGTCACTCGCCGCCGCACGGAAACTCACCACCTGGATCAAGGGCAGGACCGGCGGCGATCCGGACAGGATCGCGGCGGGCTACGAGCTGGACGGCACGCCGATCGGCAAGGACCCCGAGCCCGCCTTCACCGCGCCGTTCGCGGTCGCCGCGATGACCGAACCGTCCAGCCAGGCGTGGTTGGACGCCCTGTGGAAGACCATGGCGGCCACAACCTTCGACGCGAACGACTACTTCGCCGCGAGCGTCCAGCTCCAGGTCATGATCACCGTCTCGGGCAACCGCTGGGTGCCCTGACCCCACCGGCCTGCCCCTGCCCGACCTCGTGAGATCTGACCTTGCGGGAACGGTACGGCTCCCGCGGCGGCGGAGGCCGTATCCTCCGGATCGTGGTCAGTTCTGGCTGGGGATGTCCAGCCGGGAGAGGGAGTCCGGGGAGCAGGAGACCTCGGTGCGGTACGGCCGCCGCTCAAGCACCTCCCTGGCCTGTTCCCTGGCGAGGTTCCAGCCGTTCCACGGATCGGGGGTGAGCAGGCGGTCGACCACGACGAGGTTCCGCAGCACGCAGCTGCGCGTCGGCTCGGGCAGCCGGTCCAGCGCCGGTACGGCCTCCGCCCCGAGGTCCCTCAGATACTCCTGGTCGAGCCGGCCCACCCCCCGGATGGTGACCTGGGTCTCGGCGACCCGCAGGTCCGGGTTCCACACCGCGAAGGCCAGCAGCGCCACCCCGGTCGTCACGACCAGTGCCCTGGGCAGCCATCCGGCGCGGCCATGCCGGGTGAGCCTTACCGCGCCCGCGGCCAGGACCAGCGCGAAGACCGCGCCCAGCCACCAGATCACCGCCTCCACCGTGGCACGCAGGCGGGAGAAACCGTAAGCGTCGACATAGAGGTCCAACCGGTGCAGGGCGGAGATCAGAACGACGACGGTCAGCGCGCAGAGCAGGCCGAGCAACCCGGCCATCAGCCACCGCTCCCGCCCCCGCAGCTCGATCACCCACGAGGCGACGGCCACGATCGCCAGCACGAACACGCTGACCACGACAAGCTGGAAGAACCCGGAGCGGGCGTACTCGGCGTAGGTCAGGCCGGCCGCGGACACCACCCACCGGGTGCTGCCGAACAGCACCGTCACCTGCATCGCCACGAACACCGCGAACAGCAGGTTGAGCGCGATCAGTGGGATCACCCAGAGGCCTCGGCTCACCGTGAGCCGCGGAGCCGGGGTGGGCACCTGGGCCACGGGCCGCAGGGCCACGAGCACGGCGGATGCGGCCACCACCGCGAAGCCCGCGAACAGCAGGATCCGCAGCGGCATCGACTGCGCCCAGTCCTGCGCCAGGAAGACCTGCTCGACGAGCTTGGCGAACACGGGGTCCGCCGAGGCGAACAGCGACCCGAAGAGCAGCACCAGCACGAGCGCCAGGCCGCCCCCGAGCAGCACCGGCACCACCTTCCTGCGTAGCGACATGTCTCTGACCGGCGCCGCCAGGAACCACGGCACCGGCAGCACTCCCAGAAGCACCGACGCTCCCCCCCTGGCCATCCCGAACCAGCCACGCCCGGCCCCCGACAAGGCGAGCGCGGCCAGCAGGAACCCGGCGAGCAGGAGCGGCCCGACGAGCCAGTCGGCGTCCCTGAACATCGCCATGGCGACCAGTGCGTAGGCGAGCACCGCCAGCCCCGCCGACCACGGGGTGATCCGCCTGCGCGCGGCCGGCAGGACCGCCGCCCCCAGGGCTACGGCGACGAGCACGAACCCCAGCCCCACGTCGCTGTAGGGCAGCGCCAGCGCCGCGAGCAGCCCGACGGCGGCACATGCCGGCAGCATCCAGCGAGGAGTGGGCGGCAGGTTCGGCCGGGGGAACACCGGCGGCGCCACGTACCCCCCGGCAGAGCCGCCCCTCGCCCCCTCACTCTGGACCGTCTCCCGTCGCGGCGGCCCACTTCCCCAACCGGACGCCCCCTGCGCCGGACGCGCCCCCTCCGGGCCGGGTACGGCCGGCCCCGGAGCATGTCCCCCTCCGGCCTGCCCCTGCGACGGACCAGCCGGGGGCCCCACCGGGTATGCCACCGTCCCCGTGTGGGGTGCCACCGGTCTGCCGCCGGCCGGGACAGGGGAGTCGGCCGGAACCGTGGAAGGGCCGATCGGATTCGTGAGGGGACCACCCGGAACCGTGGGAGAGCCGACCGGATTCATGAAGGGACCGCCCGGACCGGCGGAGGGGGCTGCCGGGTTTGTGGAGGGAAAAGGGGTGGTGCCGACGACCGTTCCGATGAACCCTCCGGCGACTATGACACCGGCACCGACCAGTGCCCCCAGGACGGGGTCCAGGATCCCAAAGATCATTCCGAGCGCCAGGCCGCCGAACAGCCCCAAGAAGCCGCCGACGGCGAGTCCGGCGAACGCTCCCGCCCAGTTACGCCCCGGAGCCCGCCGGGAGGGCGCGGCGTACAGCACGGGCTCGTGGATGAAAGGCGGAGGGGCTCCCTGCGGGGGCGGCGCGGGGGCGAGCGAATGCGGAGAGACCGGGGGAGCCGGGGGGATCTCGGGAGAGGCGTAGGGGATTCCGGCGGCATCGGATGCCGGGGATGCGGGGTCGGGGGTAGAGGTGGGGGCAGGAGCAGAAGCAGCGACGGGGGTGGGGGCGAGGACCGGGATGGGGGCGGGGTCAGGAACCGGGGCGGAGTCGGAGACCGGAGTGGGAGTGGGAGTGGGGTCGGACGAAGTACCCATGGCGCTCCTTTCTGGAAGGTCTACCGCGATGCGGCAACCGACGCCGTTCTCAACATGAATGGACCCGCCGTGGAGCTCAACGATCTCCTTGACGATGGCCAGGCCCAGCCCCGCGCCACCCTCGTCGGCGGCCCGGCCCGCGTCCAGCCGGGAGAAGCGCTCGAACGCCCGTGCCCGATCCTCGGGCGGAATCCCGGGCCCCGAATCGGTTACCCGCAGCCGTACCCCGGCTCCCTCGCGGACCGCCGCCAGCACCACGACCCCGCGGTCGGGGCCGTGCCGTACCGCGTTGTCCAGCAGGTTGGCCAGCACCTGGGCCAGCAGGTCGGGGTCGGCGCGGGCGCTCAGCCCCTCGGGCACCTCGCAGCGGGCCGTGACCCCGTCCCTGGCGAGTACGGCCTCACGCAGCGCCTGCTCGCACAGCGGCCGGAGCTCGACCTCCTCAAGCTCGATCCGCCGGGCCCCGGAGTCCAGCCGGGACAGGTCCAGGAGCTGGGCGACCAACCGGCCGAGCCGCTCGGTCTGGGCCAGCGCGGTGCCCAGTGTGGCGGGGTCGGGCGTCGAGACGCCGTCCACCACGTTCTCCAGCACGGCCCGGAGCGCGGTGATCGGTGTGCGGAGCTCGTGGCTGACGTTGGCCACCAGTTCCCGCCGCTGCCGATCCACCTCGCCCAGGTCCGCCGCCATCGCGTTGAAGGCCCGGGCGAGCTCGCCGACCTCGTCGCGCGAGGTGGCGGAGACGCGCAGGCCGTACCGTCCCTTGGCGATGGTCTGCGCGGCGGCGGCCATCTCGCGCAGCGGCTTGGTCATCCCCCGCGCGAGCAGCTGCACCATGATCAGGGCCAGGACCGCGGCCACCGCGACACGGACGTTGCGCGAGTAACCGGCGTTGATGCCGACCTCGTTGACCACGAACGCCGCCACCACGGCCAGCAGGATGACCATGCCGAGCTTGACCTTGATCCGGCCCAGGAAGTCGAGGGGTCTCAATGGTTGACTCATCCCAGTGTTCGAGTGACGGGAACGCGGATCGGTTCGCACCCGGCCCCCACCGGGCGCTCACCCCGGCCGATGACGGGGCGGCCGGAGCCGGTTGCGGACGGGAGCGCGGATCGGTTCACACCCCCACCCGGTGCTCACCGGCCGATGACAGGGGGACGACGGGGCCGATTCACCTGCGGACGAGGGCGTAGCCGACTCCGTGCACGGTCCTGACGACGCCGGGACCGAGCTTGCGGCGCAGCGCGCGCACGTGGCTGTCGACTGTACGGGTGGCGGCGGCCTCGGAGAACCCCCAGATGTCCGCGAGCAGCCGTTCCCGCTCGAACACCTGCCCCGGCCGTTCGGCGAGGCGGCACAGGAGGTCGAACTCGGTCCGGGTGAGCTGCGCCTCGGCTCCCCGCACGTAGACGCGGCGCTCGGCGGTGTCGATCTCGATGTCTCCGGCGCGGATGACGGTGTCCGCCACGGCGAGCTGCGAGGCCCGTTCCACCCGCCGGAGCAGCGCGTGCACCCGGGCGACCAGCTCACGCATGCTGAACGGCTTGGCCATGTAGTCGTCGGCCCCGACCCCGAGCCCCACGAGCAGGTCGGTCTCCTCTCCCAGCGCGGTGAGCATGAGCACCGGCACCGGCCGGGCCGCCTGCATCCGCCGGCACACCTCCAGCCCGTCGAGGCCGGGCAGCAGCCGGTCGAGCACCACCACGTCGGCGCCGGATCTGGCGTGGGCGGCGAGCGCCCCCTCGCCGTCCCCGACGACCTGGACGTCGAAACCCTCCGCCGCCAGCCGGTGCCGTACGGCCCGCGCGATCGTCTCGTCGTCCTCCACCACCAGGACACGTCGTTGCTGAGGGGGTGTCATGTCCCGCAGCGTAGACCGGACCTGTGCAGACAACCCCCGGTGAATTGTGAAGGTTTTGCGCACCCTCCGCCCCGAAGCGAAACCTCTCACCGAAGCCAGGGGCCACGGCCACCATGTCATCTCACTTATTGGTCCATGTGCCGCTAAGTGACTATGTTTCTGTCCGCGATGGGACGGCGAACGGGGTGAACGGGATCGACACTCGACTGCTAGCGGACCGCTACCGACTGCTCAACCCCCTCGCCGAGGGCGGTACGGGCACGGTGTGGCTCGCCGCCGACGAGCTGCTCGGCCGCGACGTGGCGGTCAAGGAGGTACGGCTGCCGCCGGACCTCGCCCCCCTCGGGCGACAGGAGGTCTGCGCGGCCGCGCTCCGCGAGGCCAACCTGGCCGCCCGGCTCAAACACCCCTCCATCGTCACGGTCCACGACGTGATCGTCGAAGAGGACCGGCCCTGGCTCGTCATGGAGCTGCTGTCGGGCGCCTCCCTGGAGCAGACCGTCCGTCGGCGAAGGCCACTGCCGGTACGCCAGGTGGCTCGAATCGGCGCGGGGGTTCTCAGCGCGCTCACCGTGGCGCACGCCGCCGGGGTGGTGCACCGGGACGTCAAGCCGGGCAGTGTCTTTCTCACCCGGACCGGCCGGGCCGTCCTGACCGACTTCGGCGTCGCCGTCGTAGAGGACGACGGCAACGGCGGCGGCGACAGCGACGGCGAGGGCGGCGGCGAGGCGACGGCCGGGCGTACCGACCACCTGGTCGGCTCACCCAACTACATCGCCCCGGAGCGCCTGCGCGGCGAGCGCGGCGGCCCCGCCTCCGACCTGTGGTCCCTCGGCGCCACGCTCTACTTCGCCGTCGAGGGCCTGCCCCCGCACCCCGCCGAGACCGCCATCGCGGCGATCGGCCGGGTGCTCACCGAAGCGGCCAGGCCACCGGAGCGGGCCGGGCGGCTCGGCCCGCTGCTGATGCTCATGCTCGCCCCCCAGCCCGAGAACCGGCCGCCCTTCGAGGAGGTCGCCCGGTCCCTCCAGGAGATCGCCCTCGGCCGTCCGGTCGCCCCGTCCCCACCAACGCCCGCGCCCGCGCCCGCGCCCGCGCCCGGAAAGGATCTCGCCCTCCTCGCACAGCCGGCCGACTCCACATCCGCCCCCGCTCCGGCCCCGCCGGGGACACGCCGGGGACGCACCGCGCTGTGGGCCGCGGCCGAGGTGGCCGTGGTGGTGGCCGTCATCGCGGCCACCGTGGGCGTGGTCCACCTCGTCTCGGACCGTACGGCCCCGGCCCCGGTCGAGCCGACCGTGCCCGCCGGGCTCAGCGAGAAGCCCGGCGCGTTCGCCACCCCGGTGGACCTGTGCGACCTGGTCCCCGTGACCGACGTCAGGCGGCTCCTGCCCGGACTGAGGACGGCGGGGCGGCCGACCAACAGCGGCGGCTGCCAGTGGACGACCTCCGGAATCGGCCTGGAGGTGTATCCCTCCGGCTCGGACAAGCAGTGGGGCAAGAGTCCGCGCCAGGCTCACGAACTGTTCGTCAACCAGCGCAACGGCACGCTGCCCAACGGGCAGACCGCCTGGAGCTGGTCGGACATCCAGGCGTCGTTCCGGTCCGCCAGGTCCACCGGTCCTCTCCGGGTCGGACCGGTCGGGGACGAGGCGTTCGGCTACGACCTCTACGAGAACCGGAAGACCGGCAGGCTGGAGAAGAGTCATGTGGCTCTCCGGGTCGACAACCTGGTTCTCGAAGTCGCCTACACCGTGGTGGACGGCAGCAAGGACGGTCCCGCGATCCGAGCGGGTGCTCACACCGCCGCGACCTGGGTCGCGGACGCGCTGAACAGACAGAAGGCGAGTGGTTGACATCCTCCCCCTCGTAAACGAGGGGGATTCCCACGGTCGCCCGTGAGGTTTCCTGCTTCACCGCCGGTTGCCCGCCCGAGAGGACTCTCGTTGAGGTCTTACACCAGCTCCACAGGCGTTTCAGCTCTCCGCCAGCCCGGCGGCGAGCACGTTCCTGGCCGCGTTGACGTCCCGGTCATGGACCACGCCACACACGCACTCCCATTCCCTGACGTTCAACGGCATCTTGTCTCGCAGCGCTCCGCAGGCCGAGCACAGCTTGGAGGAGGGGAACCAGCGGTCCACAACCGCCAGTTCCCGCCCGTACCAGGCGGCCTTGTACTCCAGCATCGACCGCAACTCCCGCCAGGACGCGTCGGAGACGGCGCGGGCCAGGCTGTGATTCTTGACCATGTTGCGAACGGTCAGATCCTCCACGGCGATCACTTGGATGCCCCTATGTTGGTCAAGTGGTCATGCTGGAGTGATTCCATGATCTTTGGCTGCTGCTTTGACCAAGGCGAAGATCTCGCGGGCGACG